>NZ_AUKG01000004.1:0-300000 GCF_000424625.1 Conexibacter woesei Iso977N | reverse complement strand
CGTGTTGAAGGACATCTTCGTCCGCGGCGAGGACGTGCACACCGCGACCGCGTCGCAGGTCTTCGGGCGGCCCGCCGAGGAGCTGACGCCGATGGACCGCTCCAAGGCCAAGATGATCAACTACGGGATCGTGTACGGGTTGAGCGACTACGGGCTCGCCGACCGGTTGAACATCCCGCGCGAGGAGGCCAAGGCCTTCATCGACGCCTACCTGGAGCGCTTCGGCCGCGTCGCCGCGTTCATGGCGACGACGATCGAGGAGGCCAAGGAGCGCGGCTTCGTCACGACGCTGTTCGGTCGCCGCCGCCAGCTCCCGGAGCTGCGGGCGCGCAACTACCAGGTGCGCACGCTGGGCGAGCGCCTCGCGGTCAACACGGTCATCCAGGGCACGGCGGCCGACGTCATGAAGCTCGCGATGATCGGCGTGCACCGGGAGCTGAAGCGGTCCGGGCTGAGGACGCGGATGATCCTGACGATCCACGACGAGCTGCTGTTCGAGGGCCCGCCGGAGGAGGCCGAGCAGGTCAAGGCGCTCGTCGAGCGCGAGATGCTCGCGCCGTGGGGCGACCGGACGCCGCCGCTGGACGTCGACGCGGGCGTCGGCGTGACCTGGCTCGAGGCGAAGTAGCGAGGCCTACAACAATGGATCGCGGGTTCGCGGCCGTCCTGATGGTGGTCGCCGGAGGGTTCATCGCGCTGCAGTCGCCGATCAACTCGGGGCTCGGCAAGGCGGTCGGCGCGCTGCAGGGCGCGTTCGTGTCGTTCCTGATCGGGACGCTCGTGCTGTTCGTCGCGGCGGCGGTCGCGCGCGGCGGGCTGGCCCGGGTCGGCCACGCCGGCGACGTGTCGTCGTGGATCTACCTGACCGGCGGCGTGCTCGGCGCGGGCTACGTGACGTGCGCGCTGCTGAGCGTCCGGACGCTCGGGACCGGCGGCGTGATCGCGACGACGATCGCGGGCGAGCTGTTCGTGGCGGTGCTGATCGACCAGTTCGGCTGGTTCGGCGTCGACAAGCAGCCGATCGACGCGACCCGCCTCCTCGGGATCGTCCTGCTCGGCGCGGGCGTCCTGCTGGTCGTCAAGCGCTAGGCGCGGCGGCGACCCGCCGCGAACGCGCAGGACTTGCGCGCGGCGGGGCAGGCTCGTTACGATCCGCACGAGCGAAGTCCGTCACGTTGGAGGTCCGCCATGTCCGCCGTCCATCTCCCGCATCCGCTGCGCGACCACCCGGCCGCGACGCGAACGGCGGTCGACGCGTTCTGGGTGCTGGCGATCGGGGTGATCGCGGCCTACGCGTTCTTCGCGGCGCTCGGCGCCTTCGCGCCCGGGGACTCGGTCGCGCTGACGATCGTCGTCGCGATCCTGCTCGTGCTGTTCTGCGTGCGCGCGTGGACGAGCAGGCACAGCAGGGCGCCGGCCCCCGAGAAGGACCCGCGCCTCGTCCACGCCCGCGAGCGCCGCGGGTTCTGAGCGGCTAGGCCGCAGCGGGCAGCGCCGTGCCCGAGTCGGGCCCGGCCGGACGCGGCGTCTCCGCCGTCCAGGGCTCCCTCGCCCACGGCCGCGCGCCCTCCAGGGCGAACGACGGCGGCGCGATGTTGAGGTAGTGCGTGAACGCCCAGCGGATCGTCCTGGGCGAGCGCATCAGCTCCAGCGCCGTGTCCATCGCCGGGTACCTGTTGATGCCCGAGACGATCGACTGCACGCGCCACAGCCAGTCGAACGCCCACCTGTGGTCGGCGCTGAACGACCCGTAGCGGGTCAGCGCCTGCTCGCGGGTCTGGCGCCCCTCGATCACGGCGCGCAGCTCGCGGCCGCAGGCGAGGCCGAAGTAGAGCGCGGTGCGGATGCCCTCGGCGGTCGTCGGCAGGCAGTGGCCGGCGCTGTCGCCGGCGAAGAAGACGCCGTCGCCGGTCGACGGGCGCAGGCGATGGGGGATCCAGTTGCCCTGGTAGCCGCCCTCGGTCCCGATCCTGAGGTCGTCGGCCAGCTGCACCGTCGGCTCCTTGACGTGCAGGCGCGGATCGAACGAACCGACCCCGGTTCGAACTTCATCCGCGGCCGGGAACGCCCACGCGTAGCCGGGGACGATGTACTTGGGGTCGAGCCACAGCTCGAGGTCGTCGCCGGTCGCGGGCGGGTGCACTTCGAGCCCGCGCGAGAGCCGCGCGTTGGGCGGCTGGATCGCCTTGGCGCTCTGCTCGCTGAGCACGCGGCGCCAGCCGAGCGCATCGACGACGAGCGGCGCGCGCAGGTCGCCGCGGTCGGTGTGGACCGTGTGGACGGTCCCGCGCGTGATGCCGTCGACCTTGGCCGTGTCGAACGTGAAATCGCCCTGAGCGGCCAGCAACTCGCACAGCTGGCGGTAGTCGAAGGTCGAGAACGTCCACGGCAGCGTCCAGCGATGCGTCTTGCTCGGACGGTGCACGACGATGTCGCGGAAGGTCTGGCGGATCGACGGGCCGAGCCCGAGGTTGTCCAGCCACTCGGTCGGCGCGGCGCACGCCGAGGTCTGCCGTTCGCCGATCTCATAGCGGTCGACGACGATGATCCGAGCGCCGGATCCGGCCAGCTCACGGGCCACCGCGAGGCCCGCAAAGGAGGCTCCGCAGATCACCACGTCGTAGTCCCCGGCGAGCGGCGTTCGCTCAGCCCCTCTCTTCGTCGCGCGAACCGGCATGCGACGCCCGATCGTAGCCGGGGTTCGCGACGGCTGCCCGGCCGCCGTCCAAGTGCCGTTTCGCGCTACCCTCCCTGGTCGCACATGACCCAGACCATTACACCAACTCCCGAGGCGAAGATCGTCGAAGGCAGCGATGGCTTGCTGCTTGAGATCGACGGTCACATCGTCCCGAATTACGACGCGACGTTCTCGCTCTTCGAAGAGGGCGACGTCGTCAGCGGCAAGGTCGTCCGCATCGACAACGACGAAGTCCTTGTCGACATCGGCTACAAGAGCGAGGGGGTCATCCCCTCCAACGAGCTTTCGATCCGCAAGAACGTGGATCCGCATGACGAGGTGGAGCTCGGCGAAGAGGTCGACGCCCTCGTCCTCACCAAGGAGGATCAGGACGGCCGCCTGATCGTCTCCAAGAAGCGTGCGCGCTTCGAGAAGGCCTGGCGCAACATCGAGGCCGCCGCCGAGTCGGGTCAGCCCGTCACCGGCACGGTCATCGAGGTCGTCAAGGGCGGCCTGATCGTGGACCTCGGTGTCCGCGGCTTCCTGCCCGCCTCGCTGGTCGACATCCGTCGGGTTCCGAACCTCGACGAGTACATGTCGCAACCGATCGAGTGCAAGGTTATAGAGCTAAACCGGTCGCGAAACAACGTGGTCCTGTCGCGACGGGCCGTGCTGGAAGAGGAGCGCAAGGAGCAGCGCCAGGAGATCCTGGACCGCCTGCAGCCCGGCCTCGTCGTCGAGGGCGTCATCTCGAACATCGTCGACTTCGGCGCGTTCGTGGATCTGAACGGCATCGACGGTCTCATCCACATCTCTGAGCTGTCGTGGTCGCACGTCAACCACCCGAGCGAGATCCTCAACATCGGGGACACCGTTCAGGTCAAGGTCCTGGACATCGATCGCGACAGACAGCGCATCTCGCTGGGTCTCAAGCAGACCCAGGAGGATCCGTGGCAGCGAGTCGTCGACACCTACAACGTGGGTGACGAGCTCGAGGGCACGGTCACGAAGGTCGTGACGTTCGGCGCGTTCGTCGAGATCCTCGACGGCGTCGAGGGCCTCGTCCACATCTCCGAGCTCGCGGCGCACCACGTGGAGAACCCGCGTGAGGTCGTCCAGCCGGGCGACGTCGTGCGCGTCAAGATCCTGGAGATCGACTCCGAGCGCCGGCGCCTGTCGCTGTCGATCAAGCGGGTCGAGGGCCAGATCCTGCCGAGCGAGGTCCGTGCGCGTGAGGCCGGGCTGCCGGCGCCGGGCGAGGTCGCAGCTGCGGCCGCCGCCGAGGGTGCCACGGCCGGTGACCTCGACAACGTCGCGGACCTGGGTTTGAGCGAGGACGTGTTCGCCGGTGGCGACGCGCCCGCGGACGTGGCCGAGGTGGCCGAGGTCGAGGACGCCGACGCCGAGGCGATCGCCGAGGCCGCTGCCGAGGAGTCGGGCCTGCCGATCGAGGCTGCGGACGACGCCGCCGTCGAGGCGCCGGAGGCCGACGAGGCTCCGGAGGCCGCCGCTGAGCCGGAGGCCGCCGCCGAGCCGGAGGCCGCCGCTGAGCCGGAGGCCGCTGCCGACGAGGCCGGCGCCGCCGACGCCGAGGGCGACGAGCCCACGGCCGAGGCCGACGCCGAGCCGGAGGCCTAGGAGCCGCGGCTTCGTGGCCGCAGATCCGCCAGACAAGAGTGACGCCGACGGCCGCGCAGACAGCGCGGCCGTCGGTCGTTTCCGCGTGCCGTTCGTCGGGCTGACCGGCGGGCTGGGATCCGGGAAGTCGACGGCGCTGGCCGCCCTGGGGCGGTTGGGCGCGGCGACGATCTCGACCGACGCGGTCGTCCACGAGCTGTACACGTCCGACGAGGTGCTCGGCGCGATCCGCGAGCGCTGGGGCGACGACGTGATCGCCGCCGACGGCAGCGCCGACCGCGGGGCGATCGCCCGGCACGTGTTCGCGACGCCCGCCGAGCGCGAGTGGCTGGAGAGGCTGCTGTGGCCGCTGGTCGGCGCGCGCGTCTGGGCGTTCCGGGTCGAGCAGGAGAGCGCGGACCCGGCGCCGAAGGCAGCGGTGGTGGAGACGCCGTTGCTGTTCGAGGCCGGGATGCACGAGATGTACGACGCGACGATCGCGGTGATCGCCGACGAGTCGGTGCGCGCGGCGCGGGCCGCGGCGCGCGGTCACGAGGCGGTCGACGAGCGCGCGGCGCGGCAGCTGTCCCAGGACGAGAAGGCGCAAAGAGCGACCTTCGCGGTGCACAACGACGGTACGGAAGCTGACCTCGAGACCACGCTGTCCTCCGTGCTTGGCAAGCTGACGGCTTCCCGATGAGCACCCGGACCGCGACAGCCTCCCGCCGGCGTCAGCCGGCAGCCGCCCGCCGCGGGGCGTCGGTCGCGCAGATCCGGCGCCGGCGCCTGATGGCGATCGCCACGACGATCGTCCTGGCGGTGTGCGCGGTGCTCGCGCTGAGGCCCGCGTTCCACCATGCGGTCACCGAGATCTCGCTGCCGCTGCGCCACGAGGACATCATCCGCCAGCAGGCGCGCGACAAGGGCCTCGATCCGGCGCTGATCGCCGGCGTCATCTACGCGGAGTCGCGGTTCATCGACGGCCGGACGAGCAGCGCCGGGGCCAAGGGCCTGATGCAGCTGACGCCCGCGACCGCGCAGTACATCGCGCACAAGTCCGGCGGGACGGCGTTCCAGGTCAGCGACCTCGGGACGCCCCAGGTCAACATCGCCTACGGCGCGTACTACCTGAAGTACCTGATGCAGCGCTACGGCGACGACGTGCCGCTGGTGCTCGCCGCCTACAACGCCGGCGAGGGCAACGTCGACAAGTGGGTCGCGGCCGCCAAGGCCCAGGACAAGTCGCTCAACATCTCCGCCATCCCCTTCGGCGAGACCCGCTCCTACGTGACCAAGGTCATGGCCGCCCGCAAGCAGTACCGCACGACCTACCGGTCCGAGCTCGGCCTCTAGCCGACCTCGGTACACGCGGACCAGAGGCGCCTCCTCAGCGCCACCTATGTCGTCCACGGCCGCACCGTCAGCGCTGCCGACGTCAGCGGTACCGGCGCGTTGTCGATCCTGGCGTCTCGCTCGTTTGCCAGAGTCTCCGTCGACATTCGGGGTTCGCTACGCAGCTCGGAATGCCTGATGATTGCTAATTGTGCCAACGATCAGCAATCACTTAGGATATTGGGGTGACGACAGCTCCGAACTCAGGCTTGCTTCGCCGGCTCGATCTCAAGGACTCGTGGCGATCCCTGCATAGGGACTTTTGGCCAGCCGATATCGCAGCCGGACGACGCACGATCATGTATGGCCATAACGGCAGTGGGAAGTCCACGTTGTCCGAGTTGCTTCTCAGCCTCGCCGAAGGCGACTGCGCCACAGGCATCGTGTGGGAGGACGGGGATAGGCGGCGGACTGCCGTCGCAACTGGCGGAGCCGGTCCCTCACCCGCCATGGCGGTCTTCACTCGCAGGTGGGTCGAGGAGAACCTCGCCGAGTTCCTGGAGGGGGCCGGCGCGTCAGCGATCGTGTCCCTCGGGCGCGAGGCCATCGATGCCAAAGAGGAAGAGACAAGGCTCGTTCAGGAGATCGAGGAGCTTCACGAGGGAGCGCGAGAGGCCGCTAGGGAGCAGAGGGCAGCCGACAGGAAAGTCAACGAGATGGCCAGGCGCGTCCAAGATCGGATCGTGTCTGAGCTCGAGGAGTTCGATTTCAAGCACTACACGAAGAATCGCTACTCGCTTCCCATAGTCCAAGATCGTCTACGGAGGTACAGGGGCGACATCCCTGACGACAACGCCCATGCCGAGGCGTTGAAGCGCCTAGGAGAGAGCGCCCCGTCTGCCGTGCCGGAGATCCCCGAACCACCGTCCGGCATCTTCGGCGCGCTCGCCGGTCTGGCTGAGCTTCTTGCCGAGACGCCCGTCCGGACTGCCATTCAGGCGTTGGAGGATGACCCGACGGCACAGAGGTGGGTTGAGCAGGGAATTGAGATGCATGATGGTTTGGAGCACTGTCTCTTTTGTGCAAATGAGATTTCCAACCAGCGGCGCCTGCAACTCGCGCAGCACTTCGATGAAAGCTGGCTCAGGATCCGAGGCAACGCCAACAACTTGCGGGACTCTGTCCTCAGCGCAAGAGAGAGGCTCGTGTCGTGGCACTCTGGGTTGCCCTCCGTGGAACTCATGGACAGCGAGTCCCAAATGGTCTACGGCAGCGCGCTGGACCGTGCGGCTTCGGCAGTACAAGACCGCCTCGCCGTCATGGATGCTGTCGAGCGCGTGCTTAAGGCCAAGGCTGACGACCCTAACGTCAGGCCGACGGCGCCGGACTTCTCGTTGCTGCGCGGTGGTCCGTCGACCACGGTGCTAGCCGAGGCGGTCCTTGGCCACAACGACCGCGCAGCTAGGCATAGGGAGGTCACCGAGGACCGCGAGCGGACCGTGCTGGCGCATCTGATCGGCTCGCACAGCTCGGGATTTCGAGAACTCGAGGACCAGGCCAGGAGGTGCGCCGTCAAGAGCAGGACTAGTGTTGAGTCGGCACGTTTGGCGGAGCTACGGCTGGATAAGGTTCGCCAGTCGCAATTCACCACCAAAGCGATGGCCGATATTTTGACGCGCGATCTTGCCCGCGTCTACGGCAAGGAACATCTCAGCATCGCGGTCACCGCTGACGGAAAGTCGTACGCCTGTCGCCGCGGTGACGCGCCGGGGAAGGATCTCAGCGAGGGCGAGCGGACGACGCTTTCGTTGTTGTACTTCTTGCGGAAGTTGGAGGATGAGCAGTCAGCGGGCGACGAACCGTCGCGGCGCATCGTGGTGATCGACGATCCGTCCAGCTCTCTTGACCGAGAATCACTGTTCGCAACTCATCAGTGGTTGGTGGACACGCTCAACAAGTTTGGGCAGTACATCGTCTTGACCCACGATTTCAGCCTGTTGCGGCTGTTCATCAAGTCTCAGAGGAGCCAGTGGACGAAGTCGAGGCGGAGGATCCGTGAGGGCGATGTCGCCGAACGACATTTTCCAAGGGTTTCGTTCATGGAGATGTACGCGACTTCGCTCGACGGCGAGCGCAAGTCATGGATGGGCGCGCTGCCGGAGCTTTTGCTGAACAACACCTCGGAGTACGCCTATCTCTTCGAGATGGTCATGGCCGGCGTCGCTGCATCCGAGGATCACGAGCGCCTGTTCCTTCTCCCGAATGCAGCCCGTCGCGTGCTCGAAGTGTTCGCCAGTTACAAGGTGCCCGACCGTCCGGATTTCCTGCGGCAGCTCGAGGCGCTCGTTGAGAGCAGGCAGGGCGAGCCATTTCGCGACGTCTACGACTTCTGCAATCGCTTTTCGCATGGCGAGGGCAACGAGAGCGTGGACGTACTCGACGCTCGCGCGGTCCAGGGGCAGATCCGGCGGTGCATGGAATTCCTGCGCGCGGTCGACGCCGACCACTTCGAGCGCATGTGTCGAGCCACTCACACCGAGGCCACCGCACTTCCCGAGCGGACCTGACAAGGAACCGCGAATCGACGCGCCTTCCTTCGCACCTTTCCTCGTCGGGAGCTGCTTCGTGGCGGCAACCGATGCAGGGCCGACGACGCCCGAGATGGCATGGAGTCACGTTCTGTGAGCCGTTCATCCGCCGCGGGTGATGTCTGACGCTCCCAGCGTCGGTGATGGTGCACGTCGTATCCGAGCGAGAGGAACGGGAGGAACGACGTGCCCGACGAGCGCAAGAAGCCCAACATCCTGGTGATCTGGGGCGATGACATCGGCATCACCAACCTGAGTTGCTACTCCGACGGCCTGATGGGCTACCGGACGCCGAACATCGACCGGATCGCCGACGAGGGGATGCGGTTCACCGACTCCTACGGCGAGCAGAGCTGCACGGCGGGGCGGTCGTCGTTCATCACCGGCCAGTCGGTGTTCCGGACCGGGCTGAGCAAGGTCGGGATGCCGGGCGCCGACGTCGGGCTGCAGCCCGAGGACGTGTCGATCGCCACGCTGCTCAGGGAGCGCGGCTACGCGACCGGGCAGTTCGGCAAGAACCACCTCGGCGACCTCAACAAGTACCTGCCGACGGTGCACGGCTTCGACGAGTTCTACGGCAACCTGTACCACTTGAACGCCGAGGAGGAGCCGGAGTGGCCGAACTGGCCGCCGGCCGCGGACTTCCCGGGCTTCAACGAGCGCTTCCGGCCCCGCGGCGTCCTGCACGCGTGGGCGACCGACGCCGACGACGACACCGAGGAGGGCCGCTACGGGCGTGTCGGCAAGCAGCGGATCGAGGACACCGGGCCGCTGACGAGGAAGCGGATGGAGACCATCGACGACGAGGTGCTCGACGTCGCGAGGGACTTCATCGGGCGCCAGGCCGCGGAGGACACGCCGTTCTTCGTGTGGTTCAACACCACGCACATGCACTTCCGGACGCATCCGAAGCCCGAGAGCATCGGCCAGGCCGGCCGCTGGCAGTCGCCCTACCACGACACGATGATCGACCACGACAGGGTCGTCGGCGCGCTGCTGGACCAGCTCGACGAGCTCGGCCTCGCCGAGGACACGATCGTCATCTACTCCACCGACAACGGGCCGCACATGAACACGTGGCCCGACGGCGGCATGACGCCGTTCCGCAGCGAGAAGAACACCAACTGGGAGGGCGCCTTCCGGATCCCGGAGATGATCCGCTGGCCCGGCAGGATCGCCGCGGGCAGCGTCTCCAACGAGATCGTCCAGCACCACGACTGGCTGCCGACGTTCCTGGCCGCCGCGGGCGACGACGAGATCATCGACAAGCTCAAGGCCGGGCACACGATCGGCGACACGACCTACAGGGTCCACATCGACGGCTACAACCTGCTCCCGTACCTGACGGGCGCGGCGGAGAGGTCGCCGCGCCAGGGCCTCGTCTACTTCTCCGACGACGGCGACGTGCTGGCGCTGCGCTTCGACAACTGGAAGGTCGTCTTCATGGAGCAGCGCGAGCAGGGCACGCTGCAGATCTGGGCCGAGCCGTTCGTCGCCCTGCGCGTGCCCAAGTTGTTCAACTTGCGCATGGACCCGTTCGAGCGCGCCGACATCACGTCCAACACCTACTGGGACTGGATGTTCGAGAACGACTACATCGTGCTCGCGGCGACCGGCCTGGTCACGCAGTTCCTGGCGACGTTCGAGGAGTTCCCGCCGCGCCAGAAGGCGGCGAGCTTCACGATCGACCAGGTCGTGGACAAGCTCAACAGCGTCCTGACGTCGGGGCGCTGAGGCCGATGAGCGCCGAGCCACTGGCCTCCTGGAACGACGGGCCGGCCAAGCAGGCCCTGCTGGACTTCGCGGCCCACGCCGAGGCGTCGGTCCCCGCGGGCGACCGGATCGCCGTCTTCGACAACGACGGCACGCTGTGGTGCGAGAAGCCGGCCTACGTCCAGGCGCTGTACCTGCTGCAGCGCCTGCAGGAGCAGGCGGCCGACGACCCGGAGCTGGCGGCCAGGCCGGTCACGCAGGCGCTGCTCGAGGGCGACCTGGAGGCCGCGGCCGCGCAGGGGCTCGGGCCGCTGGCCGAGGTGCTGCTGGCCACGGACGCCGGCGTGACCGCCGAGGCGTTCGCCGTAACGGCGGCGGCGTGGCTGGAGCACGCGCCGCACCCGCACTTCAGGCGGCCGTGCGCGGACCTGGTCTACGCGCCGATGCTCGAGTTGATGGCCTTGCTGCGCGACCACGGGTTCCGCGTGTTCATCGTCACCGGTGGCGGCGTCGAGTTCGTCCGGGCGGCGAGCGAGCGGCTCTACGGGGTGTCGCCCGACGACGTCGTCGGCTCGGCCGTCGAGGTCGAGCTGGAGCGCCGCGACGGCAGGATCGACCTGGTGCGCACGGCCAGGCTGCTCGGCTCGCCCAACGAGGGCGCCCCCAAGGTCATCAACATCCAGGCGCACGTCGGGCGGCGCCCGATCTTCGCGGCGGGCAACAGCGCGGGGGACCGCGAGATGCTCGAGTACGCGACGACCGGGACCGAGCACCCGTCGCTGGCGATCGTCGTCGACCACGACGACGCCGATCGGGAGTTCGCCTACGAGGGCAAGGCGATGACCGACCCGAGCGCCGAGGCGATCGCCGAGACCGCGGCGCGCGCGGGGTGGACGGTCGTCTCGATGCGCGACGACTGGGCGCGTATCTTCCCGGAGGCGTGACGACGACGGCAGCGGCGCAGCCCGACATGGTGGAGATCGCTCCCGACACCTACATGATGGGGTCCGACGATCACTACCCCGAGGAGGCGCCCGCGCGGCCGGTGACGGTCACGCGCGCGTTCCGGATCGACCGTGCGCCGGTGACCAACCGGCGCTTCGCGGCGTTCGCGCGTGCGACCGGGCACGTCACGGTCGCCGAGCGCGCGCCGGACCCGGCGGACTTCCCGGACGCGCCGGTTGAGAACCTGCGCGCCGGGTCGCTCGTCTTCACCGGCACGGCCGGGCCGGTCGACCTGCGCCACATCGACCAGTGGTGGACGTGGACGCTGGGCGCGTCATGGCGCCATCCGGAGGGCCCGGGCTCGGCACTGACGGGGCGGATGGACCATCCGGTCGTGCACGTCGCGCACGAGGACGCAGCCGCGTACGCAGCATGGGCGGGCGCGCGGCTGCCGACCGAGGCCGAGTGGGAGCTGGCGGCGCGGGGCGGGCTCGTGGGTGCCACGTACGTCTGGGGCGACGAGCCCGAGGAGCCGGACGGCGCGCGGCGCGCGAACTACTGGCACGGCGACTTCCCCTGGCGCGCGGCGCGCGGCTACGGGACGACGAGCGCCGTCGGGAGCTTCCCGGCCAACGGCTTCGGCCTGCACGACATGGCCGGCAACGTGTGGGAGTGGACCGACGACTGGTACCTCGCCGATCGCGGCCCGGCCGCCGCGTCACCCTGCTGCATCCCACACGACCCCCGCGGCGGCGACGAGACCACCAGCCTCGACCCGGCCCAACCCCAGTTCCCGGTCCCCCGCAAGGTCGTCAAGGGCGGCTCGTTCCTCTGCGCCGACAGCTACTGCCTCCGCTACCGCCCAGCAGCGCGCCGCCCGCAGATGATCGACACCGGCACCAGCCACATCGGCTTCCGCACCGTCCGCTCGGGCTGATCAGCAGGCGACGCGGGCGGGGATCCAGCCGCGGCGGCCGGCGTCGGTCTTGACGCGGAGCCAGCCGGAGCGGCCGGAGAGGATCGAGAGGGGTTCGGAGGCGGTGATGGTGCCGGAGGTGGGGCCGCCGGGTGACGTTGCGAGCGCTGTGCGGCGGCGGCAGGCGTGGACGATGAGGTGGTGGGAGGCCGCGGTGGCGGAGCTGGCGCGGACGGAGCCGGTCGAGGACGGGACGCGGCAGAGGATCGCGAGGTCGACGGCGTCGTCGCCGGGGCCGAAGAGGACGTGGGCCGAGGTGCTGGCGCCGATGACGGTCGCGGGGTCGAAGCCGAGCGAGCGCTGGGAGCCGGGCGTGGGGACGAGGCCGGCGACGCGCATCCCGGTGGGGCAGGTCAGCTGCGCCGACGTCGCCGACGCGGCCGTCCGGGCGGTGATCAGCGCGGTGCGCGCGGGCAGCGGCGCGCCCGCGGCCAGGCGGCCGTGGGGGAGCGCCACGCCGGAGAGCGGGATCGGCGTCGGGTCGCCCGGCGCGAAGACGTGCTGGTGCAGCTCGTAGGCCGCGCCGCCCGCGGCGAGCAGCGCGACCGCGCCGGTCGCGACCGGCTTGACGACGCCGGCCTTCAGCGCCGGCGCCAGGCCCGCGGCGCCGAGCAGCAGCAGTGGCGCCGGAACCAGCACCCGCAGCGTCGAGCGGTTGTGCTTCAACTCGGTCCGGAACGCGCGGCAGGCGCCGCAGCCGGCGACGTGGCGCAGCGCGCTCACGGGCGCGCGGCGCTTGTCGTCGTGGGCCTTGAGCAGCGCGAAGCGCACGTCCTCGCAGCGCGCCTCGCGGGCGGCGTCCGCGCGGGTGAGCGCTTCACGCGCGCGGTAGACCAGCGAGCGCGACGCGCCCGGCGTGATCCCCAGCTCGGCGGCGACCTGCTCGTGCGTGAGCCCGTCCAGCTCGCGCCGCACCAGAGCGTGCCGCTGGACCTCCGGCAGCGCCGCGAGGTCGCCCAACGCCAGGGCGACGCGGTCGCGCTGCTCGGCCGCCGACTCCACCGACGGCCCGGACGCCGCCGGCTCCTCGCCCGCGACCAGCAGGTGCAGCGGGACGGAGTCGGTCCGGACCCGCGCCAGCTCGTCCAGGCAGCAGTTGCGGACCAGCCGGAACAGGTAGGGCCGGACCTCGATGTGGCGGTCGTCGCGCCGCAGCGCCCGGTGCGCACGCAGCAGCGCCTCCTGGACGACGTCGTCGACGACCACCGCCGGGCGCGCCCGCAACACGTGGCGCGCGTAGCGACGCAGAGCGCTCTCATACCGCGAGCACAGCGCCTCGAACGCCGCATCGTCGCCACGCCGCAGCGCGCCGAGCAGCTCGGTGTCGCTCATCCGCCCCGACGGCCGCTGCACCGCTGCCGAACCCCTCGCCGCGACGCTCATCGCCCGTGCCGTCCGCCGCCGTCGCACAGCGCCGACTCGCGCACCCAGCCGCGCGTCCCGAACGCCGCCGCCACGCGCCACCACGGGTCGTCGGCGCCGACCGTCACGACGCGCACGCGGTCGCCCCTGTGGAGCACCCCGACTCGCGCGCCGCCCGGCGTCTCGTACATCCCGACGGCCGCCACGCAGACGACCGCCGAACGCGGCGAAGCCGCGGCCACGGCCGGCGACGCGCAGAGCGCCGCCGAGACCGCGACCGCGGCGAGAGCGCCACGGCGTGAACGCAGGCCCAGCACCTAGCGGTGGTGCTTCTTCGACGCCCGCTTCGCCTTGGCCACCTTGGCCTTCCAGGTCTTCACCGTCTTCGAGAAGCTGACCTTCGACAGGCGCGCCGTGACCGCGCTGCCGGCGGTGCTGTCGGCCGACACGACCTCGCGGGAGATCAGCTCCTCCTTCTGGTCGAACTGGCCCCACTTGCCGTTCGGCGCCGTCGACTCACGCGCCAGCGGCAGCGCCGTGCCGTCCTCGAGCGTGATCCACACGTGCGACCCGTCCTGCGAGTCCTGGATGCCGGTCTTCCCATCCACGAGCTGCTCGTACTTGGTCCCGGTCACGCCCGCGATCGTCACCGGCCCGATCGCCTGCAGCGACGTGAAGTAGCGGTGCTGCTCGGAGCCCTGCTCGGTGCCCGCCAGCAGCTCCTTGTTGTAGGCCGCGGGGTAGCCCGGCCCGGGGATCGAGTCGTTGCCCCTGAAGTGCTCGACCTTCGGGATCCCGGCCGGCGGGTCGTAGCGGATCCACGTCGTGCCGCTCGCGTCGTGGACGCTGGCGCCGACCGCCTTGCCGGTCCTGGTGTCGGTCGTCTGCGAACGCCAGCGGTCCGACGCGATCCACCACTCGATCCGCTGGTTCATGTCGTTGCCCGCCGAGCCGCTGATGACGAACGACGACACGCCGTGCATCACCGTGCCCGGCGCGACCCCGGCGTCGTAGATCGCGGGGTCGATGCCCGAGGGGGCGGAGGCGGCGCCCGCGGCCGGGGCCGCCACGGCCAGCGCGGCCACCGCGGCGAGGGCGGCGCGCTTGGGGTTCAGAAGCGTGGTCATGCCCGGTATGACTCCTCCCGCCGTGAAGATGTCACGGCACTGCGTGCGGAATCTGACCGGGCGAGCCTAGCTCCGGGAAGCGGCGACCAGGGAGAGCGCGTCCGCGACGGTCGCGGCGCAGGTCGCGGCGCCCGCGGCGAGCAGCTCGTCGCGCGCGTGCGTCGTCGTGATCCCGACGACCGTCGCGCCCGCCGCGGCGCCTGCGGCCACGCCCGCCGGCGCGTCCTCGAAGACGACGCACGCCGCGGGGTCGACCCCCAGCGAGCGCGCCGCCAGCAGGTAGCCCTCCGGGTCCGGCTTGCCCGCCCGGACGCGGTCGGACGTCACGAACACGCGCGGGATCGGCAGCCCCGCGGTCTCGATCCGCACGCGTCCCAGCTCCGGCGGGCACGACGTCACGACCGCGAACGACGACCCGACCACGCTCGACCCCATCAACAACTCGCGTGCGCCCGGCAGCAGCCGCGCCGGCGGCCCCTCGATGTCCATGCGCTCGATCCGCGCGTCCTCGGCGGCGACGTCGAGGTGCGGCGCGAACTCGGCGATCACGTCGCGCGCCGGGCGCCCGTGGACCGAGCCCAGCAACACGGACGGCTCGATCCCGACCGACTCCGCCCACGTCGACCACGTGACCTCGATCGAGTCGCCGGAGTCGACGAGGACGCCGTCGAGGTCGGAGAGGACGGCAGCGGGGGAGAGGGACAGCGCGGTCATGCGACCTCCGGGGTCTTGTTGGTGGTCTTGGTCGGCGCCAGCGCGCCCGCGCCCGCGACGACGAGCGCCGCAGCCACGATCATCAGCGTCAGCGCCGTCGGGACCGAGGTCAGCGACGCGACCGCGCCGATGATCGGCGGGCCCGACAGCAGGCCGAGGTAGCCGGTCGACGTCACCGCCGCCAGCGCCGGGCCGGCGTCGCCGCCGGTCGCCGCGGCGCGGAAGACCATCGGCGTGATGACCGACAGCCCGGCGCCGACCAGGATGTAGGCCAACAGCCCGACCGCCGGCTCGCCGACGAGCAGCGACACCGCCATCGCGACACCCGCCAGCGCGCCGCCGCGGCGCGCCAGCGTCACCGGCCCCATCTGCGCGTTGAGCCAGTCGCCGCCGAGCCGCCCGGTCGCCATCGCGACCGAGAAGGCGCCGTAGGCGAGCGCAGCGAGCGCCGCGCCCGCGCCGATCGCGCGCAGGTGCACGGCGCTCCAGTCCATCGCCGCGCCCTCGCAGAACAGGCAGCAGAACGCCAGCCCGCGCAGCGCCCAGCGCCCACCGCTCGTGGCCGCGGGCGACGCGCTCGCCTCGTGGGTCTCCGGCGGCGCCGCGTCCGGGATCAGCGACCGCGCCATCCACTCGCCGATCGCCGCGCCGAGAACACCAACAACGGCGAACTGCACGACCGGCCCGACGTCCGCGACGACGGCCAGCGCCGCGAGCCCCGCGCCGACCAGCCCGCCCGCGCTGAACGCCGCGTGCATCGAGGAGAAGATCGCGCGCCCGGCCGCGCGCTCGACCTCGACGCCCTGCACGTTCATCGACACGTCCAGGGACCCGTTCGCGAGCCCGAGCGCGAACGTCGACAGCGTCAGCAGCGCCAGCGACGGCATCGCCGCAGGCAACACCAACATCAACCCGAGCGCGGCGACCGCGACCCGGACCACGTTCGTGCTGCCGCGCCTGGAGACGATCCTGCCCGCGACCGGCATCGCGATCAGCGCGCCCGCGGCCAGCGCCGCCAGCGCGATCGCCACGCCGCCCGGCCCGGTGTCGAGCCTGTCCTGGATCGCCGGGATCCGCGCGCCCCACGTGCCCAGCAGCGTGCCGTTGAGCAGGAAGATCGTGGTGACCGCCGCGCGCGGAGAGGGCTTGACGAAGCTCACGACGCGATCACCACGTCGACGCCCAGCGCGCGCAGCGCGGCCAGCTCGGCCTCCGGCGCGGAGGACTCGGTGACCAGCTGCGCGACGTCGTCGGCGCGCGCGATCACGTGCGCCGCGGTCGAGCCGAGCTTCGAGCCCTCCGTCGCGACCATCAGCCGCCCGGCGCAGCGCGCCTGCTCACGCGCGACCTCGGCCTCGCCCGCGTGGTAGGTCGTCAGCCCGACCGCGGGGTGCAGCGAGCACGCGCCGAGCACCGCGACGCCGGCCCGGACGCGGCGGATCGCGTCGACCGCCTCGGCGCCGACCGTGGTGCGCGAGTCCGGCTCGATCCGCCCGCCCGCGAGCAGCACCTCGCCGGGCGCGTCGGCCAGCGCCAGCGCGACGTCCGGCGACGTCGTGATCACCTGGCGCGCGTGCCCGTCGACCGCCAGCAGCTGGGCGATCGCCAGCGCCGTCGTCCCGCCGCAGATCGACACGACGTCCTCGTCGGACAGCAGCGCCGCGGCGCGCGCCGCGACCGCCGCCTTCTCCGGCGTCCCGTGCCCGAGCCGCTCGACCAGCCGTGCCGGCGTCGTCGCCGCCGCGGGCAGCGCGCCGCCGCGCACGCGCCGCACGCGCCCGGCGGCCGCGAGCTCGTCGAGGTCGCGCCGGACCGTGTCGTCCGACACGCCCAGCGCGCCCGCCAGCTCGGTGGCGACCACGCGCCCGTCGCGCGCCAGGGCGCCGAGGATCGCCTCGCGCCGTGCATCCGGCAAAACCGCAGTTTCACGCATCCGGACGCAAGTTACCGCTTCGCCCGGAGCGCCTGCGCGTCGCGTCAGGCCGCCGACGCCCCACGACGACAAAGGGGCGGCCGGTCCGAAGACCGGCCGCCCCTCTGCAAGGCGTACGTGTTGCTGTGCTGCGCTACACGCGGCCGGACGCCGCGCGGCCCATGCGGGCGGCGGAGTCCAGGACGACGGCACCGAGGAGGACCGCGCCCGTGACCATGAACTTCGTGGCCGAGGTGTAGGCCAACAGGTCCATGCCGTTGGAGATCGAGCCGATCACCAGGGCACCGAGCAGGGCCGACCACACGTTGCCGCGGCCGCCGAACAGCGAGGTGCCGGCGATGACCGGGCCCGCGATCGAGTTCAGCAGCAGGTCCGACCCGCCCGAGGACTGGTTGACGGCCAGCAGGCGCGACGCGGCCATGATGCCGCCGACCGCCGCCATCATCGAGGCCAGGGAGAACACGAGCACGCGGACGCGGAAGACCGCGATGCCGGCGCGCCGCGCGGCCTCCATGTTGCCGCCGACCGCGTAGATGTGGCGGCCGAACTTCGTCCGCCGCGTCCAGAAGTCGAAGGCGGAGACGAAGCCGAGCAGGATCAGCACCGCGACCGGCACGCCACGGTCCCTGTTGACCACGTAGACGAACAGGAACGCGGCGACCGCCACGGCGGCGATGCGGATGATGACCAGGGCGACGGGCGGCGCAGCGAGCCCGCTGGCCAGGCGGCGCTGGTAGCCGCGCAGCGTCCCGAGCGCGAACAGCACCACGCAGACGATCGCGACGATCCAGCCGGTGCTGTCGGCCAGGAACTTGCCGGCCAGGTCGGTCAGCAGGCCCGGGTTCAGGTTCACGGTGCCGGTCTCGCCGAGCACCTTCAGCTGCAGGCCCTGCCAGCCCAGCAGACCCGCCAGGGTCACGACGAACGTCGGGATGTTGAAGCGCGTCGAGATGAAGCCCTGGAACGCGCCGATCAGCAGGCCGACGACGAGGCCGGCGACGATCGCCGGGACCGGGGCCCAGCCGTGCTGGACGCTCAGCACCGCGACGATCGCGGACGTCACGCCGGACACGGCGCCGACCGACAGGTCGATCTCGCCGAGCAGCAGGACGAGCACGACGCCGACGGAGATCAGCGCGACCGCGGTGATCTGCAGCGACAGGTTGACGATGTTGGTCGCCGACAGGAAGCGGTCTTCCTGGGACTGGAAGATGATCCAGACGATCGCCAGCAGGATCAGGACGCGCAGCGACCCGAGGTCGCCGGTCCGGATGCGGTTGAAGAAGTCCTTGACGCCGGTCGGCATCGACTCCTTCTGCGCCGCGGCGTCGGACAGCGTGGGCTCGGTCGAGGGCGGCGTCGGTTCGGTGCTGGTGCTCACTGGGTCACCGTTCCTTCCGTCTTGGTGCGGTTGCCGTTGCCGGTGAGCCCGGTGATGGCGGCGACGACTTCCTGCTCGTTGGTGTTGTTGACGTCGAACTCGCCGCCGTTGGCACCCAGGCGCATGACCCAGATGCGGTCGACGACCTCGAAGACGTCACGCAAGTTGTGGGAGATGACGATCACGCCGAGCCCGCGCTCCTTGAGGCGGGTGATCAGCCTCAGGACCTGCGCGGTCTGGGCCACGCCCAATGCCGCGGTCGGCTCGTCGAGGATCACCATCTTGGGATCGCCCAGTAGGGATCGGGCGATCGCGACCGACTGCCGCTGGCCGCCGGACATCGCCCCGACCTCGCCGCGCACGGACTGGATCGTGGTGACCGACAGCTCCTCGAGCAGGTCGTTGGCCTTCTTCTCCATCGTGACCTCGTCCAGGAGGCCACCAGCGGTGGCCTCCTGCCCGAGGAACAGGTTCTCGACGACGTCCAGGTTGTCGCACAAGGCGAGGTCCTGGTACACCGTCGCGATCCCGAGTCCCGTTGCGTCCGGGGGCGTGTTGACGGACACCTTCTTCCCGTCCCACAGGTACTCGCCCTCGTCGCCCGGGTGAATGCCCGAGATGACCTTGACGAGCGTGGACTTGCCGGCGCCGTTGTCACCGACGAGGCCAACGACCTCGCCGGGCATGACCCGGAAGTCCACGCCGTTCAGCGCGCGAACGGCGCCGAACCGCTTGGTGATCCCCCGCAGCTCGAGCAGGGGGGTGGTCTCTGCCATCTCGGGCAACTCCCTTTCAGCTACTTCTGGCTACTGGATGCCGGCGGACTTGCAGGCGGCAGCGTACTGGCCGACGCAGATCTGCGAGGGCTTCCAGAAGCCGTCCGCGATGATCGTGTCCTTGACGTTGTCCTTGGTCACGGCGACCGGCCTGAGCAGGACCGACGGGACGTCGATCGTGCCGTTGTTGGTCTTGCCGTTGACGACGCCGTTGGCCGGCTGCTGGCCGTTCAACAGGTTGACGGCGAGCTGCGCGGCGGCCTCGGCCTCGGGCTTGATCGCCTTGTAGACCGTCATGTACTGCTGGCCGGCGAGGATGCGCTGGACGCCGTCGAGCTGCGCGTCCTGACCCGTGATCGGGATCTTGGTCGGGTCGACGCCGTTGGACTTCATCGCGGCCACGATGCCCGCCGCGTTGCCGTCGTTGGCGGAGTAGACGCCGACGAAGCCGTTCTTGCCGAGGGCGGTGATCGCCTGCTCCATCTCGGACTGGGCCTTGTCCTGCGACCAGTCCGGGGTGTCGTACTCCTTGGCGACCTTCAGGCCGGACTTGTCGATGACCGAGTGCGCGCCCTGCTTGAACAGCTTGGCGTTGTTGTCGGTCGGGGCGCCGTTGATCATCACGATCTTGCCGGAGCTCTTGCCGTCGGCCTTGAGCTTGTCGACGAGCGACTGGCCCTGCAGCTGGCCGACCTTCACGTTGTCGAACGAGATGTAGTAGGCCGGCTTCGAGTTCAGGATGAGACGGTCGTACGAGATGACCGGCACCCTCTGCTGCGCCGCGCGCGTCACGATCGACGCCGCAGAAGCGGAGTCCACCGGGTCGAGCACGATGACCTTGGCGCCGTTGGTGAGGGCGGCCTCGGCCTGGGACTGCTGCTTGGCGGCGTCCTGATCGGCGTTGGAGTAGATCAGGTCGCAGCCGGAGCAAAGCTCCTTGAGCTTCGCGGTGAAGCTCGGGCGATCCTGGGACTCGTAACGCGCCGTCTTGGACTCCGGCAGCAGCAGGGCGATCTTGCCGGTCTTGCCGGCGCTGCTCGACGAGCCGGTGCTCGCAGCAGAGTTGCTCGACGTCGTCGAGCTGTTGTTGTCGTCGCTGCCGCAGGCGGCAACGCCGAACGTGAGGGCTGCGGCCGCGACGACCGACACCCACTTCGAACTACGCATGGAAAGCACGCTCCTCCTCGAGGTGCAGGGGACAGGGATTGAGGGAAGTCTTGTTGTAGGTGTTCTGGCTCACGCCTGGATCTCCTGGAGGTGATCGACGGGCGTGGAGAACGTCTCCGCATCCTGCAGCACCAGGGCCAGAGCGCCCAATACCTGTGCGCGATCACCGAGCGGCCCGTGGGCCACCTCGACGTCGTCGCCGGCGCTGGAGATCGCGTGGCGGTGGCACTCGGCGCTCAGCGGCTCGAGCAGGACGTCGCCGCAGGCGGCCATCTCGCCACCGACGACCACGCGGCTGGGGTTGAGCAGGTTGACGAGGTTGGCGACCGCGCGGCCGATGTGGCGCCCGGCGTCGGCGACGACGCGCGTGGCGGCGGGGTGGCCCTCCAGGGTCAGCTCGACGACGCGCGACAGCGTGAGGTCCTCGCCGAGCGTGGGGCGCAGGAGGTCGACGGTCGCGGCGCCGGAGGCGAGCGTCTCGAGGCAGCCGCGGTTGGCGCAGCGGCACACGGGGCCGTGCTCGTCGATGATCGTGTGCCCGATCTCCCCGGCCGTGCCGCCGACGCCGACGTAGAGGCGGCCGTTGAGCACGAGGCCCGCGCCGATGCCGGTCGCGAGCTTGAGGTAGATCATGTCGTCGACGCCCTCGCCGGCGCCCCAGACGTGCTCGGCGAGCGCGCCGAGGTTGGCGTCGTTGTCGACGCGGACGGGCAGCGAGAGGCGGTCGCTCATCGCGCGGGCGGCCGTGATCCCGACCCAGCCGGGGAGGATCGACGTCGATCCGACCGTGCCGGTGTCGGCGTGGACCGGGCCCGGGAGGCCCATCCCGACGCCGAGGACGAAGGACTTGTCGATGCCGGCCTCGGCCAGCGCGGTCTCGACCAGCTCGCTCGCGGCGTCCAGGCCCTGCTCGGCGCGGTGGTCGGAGGGCAGCTCGCGCCGGACCTCCGAGAGGACGGTATGACCGAGGTCCGCCACAGCCACCGTCACGTGGCTCTTGCCGAAGTCGACGCCGACGGCGGCGCCGGCGCGGCGGTCGAGCGACACCAGGACCGGCGGGCGGCCGCCCTGCGCACCGGGGGCGGCGGAGTGGTCGACGCGCTCGGCGACGAGGCCGTCGCGGACGAGGTCCGCGATCAACGAGGACACGGTCGTACGGGACAGACCCGTGCGCCGAGCAAGCTCGGCGCGTGACGTGATCCCTGCGACGCGGAGGGCGCTCAGCACCCGCCGCCGGTTGCGCTCGCGCAGGGACTCGAGCGATCCGGACCCTTCATGACCCATCTCGACGTGGACCCTCTCACCTAAAGATTAGGTTTGTCAAGAGAAAGAACGAACTCCGGGTTAAGCGCGGCGCCCTTTGCCCATATCGCGTACGAACCACCTGGTCGATCGACAGCGCTTCCGAGCGCGCGTGTCTAGAGCGGATGGACGGAGGTTCGAGTCCGGTGGCGGACCGTTGGACGTTCGTCCGGTGCTGCTATGTGGCGGCGGGCATCGTGCCGATCAGATGGGAGTGATGACCACAACGCGTCGCAGTCGCCCGCGCGGCCTACGCGACCGGCTCTCCGGAGACGGTGGCTTCGCGCTGATCGAAGTCATGGTGAGCGCCGTCCTGGTGGTCGTGCTGGCCACCGCGACGCTCAACGTCATCGACAGGTCCTCCAACACCTCGGCGCAGACGCGGATGCGGGCGACCGCCACCGGCCTGGCCCAGGAGGACCAGGACGGCATGCGCGTCATGAGCGTCGCCCAGCTCGACCAGCGCGACAGGACCTACACCAAGACCATCAACGACATCAACTTCTCGGTCCACTCGACCGCGGAGTGGGTGCGCGACGCCGGCGTCGCGAGGTGCGACTCCAGCACCGACCGCGTGGAGTACCTCAAGACCACCAGCTACGTGACGTGGCCCGGGCACACCACCAACCCGGTCACGCTCGAGTCCTACGTCTCGCCCGGCGTCGAGGCGCTCGCCACGGGCGCGTTGATGGTCAAGCTCCACACCGATCCGGGCGCGGGTGTGTCGGGCGTCTCGGTGCGGCTGTCCAACGGCCAGTCCGCGGTGACCGACAACACCGGCTGCGCGCTGTTCACCGGCCTGGCCGCCGGGACCCTCGGGGTCTCCTGGGACGGCACGAGCGGCGACTACGTCGACCGCAACGGCATCCAGACGCCGAGCGAGAACGTCGTCATCGGCGCCGGCCAGACCGCCCAGGTCGACCGCCTGTGGGACCGGGCCGGCCGCGCCACGATCCGCTGGGTCGACGAGAACGGCCAGGCCGTCGTGCCGACCACGGCCGGCACGCCCACCGCGCCGAGCGGCGGCATCGGCGCCGGCGTCGTCAACTCGCTGATCACCAAGCCGACCGACCCGACGCTGCTGCAGACGCGGATGTTCGACAACCAGACCGCCTCGGTCGCGCCCAACACGCCGCTCGACCCCTACATCCTGCCGATCACCACCGCGGGCACCCCGACCAAGGTCAGCGAGCTCTTCCCGTACACGCAGGCCTACACGATCTACGCGGGCGGCTGCAAGGGCAACGCCCCGCCGGCGTCGTACACGCCGCCCCAGGTGAGGATCCCGGCCGGTGCCGACTCGACCCAGGTCGACGTGCTCGTCCCGACGGCGAACGTCAGCTTCAGCGGCGCCATGTCGACGGTGAGGGGTCAGAGCGGAGGCTCGGTGACGTACGTGCGGCTGATCAACCAGGACAGCAACAGGTACTGCATCGACAGCACCGCGATCGACACGACCACGTCGGCCGGCCCGTACGTCTTCCACGTCCCCGCCGGCACCTACAACATCTGCGTCCAGAAGTACGTCGCCGCCACCAGGACCAACTACGCGAGCACCATCGCGGGGGCGATCAGTCCCGTTCAGGGCGGCGCGAGGAGCACGACCGTGAACCTCACCCCGATCGTCGACGGGACCGGCTCCGGCAACTGGAAGTCGGGTGCGACATGCTGACCCGGGCACGCGCGCTGCTGCGCGACGACGACGGTTTCTCGCTGATCGAGCTGCTGACCGCGCTGGCGATCGGGTCGATCGTGCTGACCGCGGTGCTGATGGTCTTCACCAACGGGTTGACCAACACGGCAAAGGTCACCGACCGCCTCGACGCGACCCAGCGGGCGCGGATCACGACCGACGTGATCAGCTCGCTGCTGCAAGCCGGGGTCTGCAACAACAACACGGCGCCGATCACCAACGCTTCCGCCAACTCGATCACGTTCACCGGCAACACCGGCGGCCCGGAGGACTCACCGGTCCAGTACCGCATCCGCTGGGACTCCGCGACCAAGACGGTCTACGAGGACATGTACAGCTACAGCGGTCAGGCCTCGTCGACGGACTCGACGCTCGTCTACCCGGCGACGCCCACGAAGACCAAGGTCATCGGCACCAACATGCAGCCGCAGGGCGACGGGACGACGCTGTTCACCTACTACCCCTTCGACACGACCGCCGGCACGGTCGCCGCCAATCCGATCACGGCGCCGGGCACGAACGCGGTCACGCTGAGGACGATCGTCGCGATCAAGACGAACCTCACGTCGCTGCCGTCGCGCACCAAGACGTCGGCGACCGACTCGGCCGCGCCGATCGAGGCGCAGTCGGTCATCGGCCAGGTCGATCCGAGCAACCCAGGGCAGGGAACCCAGTGCTGAAGTCACTCAAGCGCGCCCGCGAGGACAGCGGGTTCACGTTGGTCACCGTCATGGTGAGCATGATGATCCTCGGGATGTTCGTGGTTGCCGCGTGGGCCGCGGTCAACCAGGACACGGCCTTCGGCCGCAACGACCAGGACACCAAGCGCGCCTATGAGGCCGCGCAGGCCGGCGTCGAGTGGTACGCCTACCAGCTCGCCCGCAGCCCCGACACCTTCTGGCAGAGGTGCGCGACCAACGTCACGCTCTCCAATGGCTCGGCGGCGCCGGTCACGCTCGAGGGCGACAGGAACCCGTCGTGGGCGACGGTCACCAACGCCGACGGCCAGGCCAAGACCAAGGAGCAGTGGCGGATCGAGATCCTGAACACCAAGAGCGTCACGACCGGCGCCGCCGTTCCCTGCCAGACGGGCACCGCCGCATCGACGACCGCGCTGCAGAACGGCAACCTGCGGATCCGCGCGACCGGCCGCGCCAACGGGCACTACCGGTCGGTCATCGGCACGTTCCGCCGCCAGGGCTTCGTCGACTACATCTACTTCACCAAGTGGGAGACGCAGGACCCGATCATCTCGGGCGCCGCCAACTGCGACAACCCACGTAGCAGGCGCGGCAGCGCGTGCGTCGTGATCCAGTTCCAGAACGTGGACAGGATCAGGGGGCCGATGCACACCAACGACGAGTCGATCGTCACGTGCGGGTCTCCGACCTTCGGCCGCGTGGGCAAGAGCGACAAGTTCGAGGTCGCCGGGTCGTCGCCGGGCTACATCTCGGCGTCCGGCTGCGGCACGTCGACGCCGGTCTTCAACGGCCCCAAGACGACGCCGGCGGCAACGCTCGACCTGCCCGACGGCAACACGAACCTGCAGACCCTCGCGACCCCCGCCTGGACGTTCACGGGTCAGACCTGCCTCGACTTCCGCAACGACGTCGTCGACGTCTACACGAGCCAGACCTGGAGCAGGACCAACCAGGTCACCTGCAGCGGCAACATGGTGACCAAGCCGCTGACGGGTGCGCAGGCGCCGCCCAACGGCGTCATCTACGTCACCGGCAGCGGCGCCTGCGGCTACTCGCGCAACGAGAACTACGACAACCCGGCGACCTGCGCCGACGTCGCCGTCAGGGGCACCTACTCGCAGTCGATCACGATCGGATCGGCCAACGACATCGTGATCAACGGCGACATCAAGAAGTCCGGCGACGAGATGATGGGCCTGGTCGCCACCAACTTCGTCCGCGTCTACCACCCGGCGCGGTCGGGGACGAACTGCGCCAACACGCCGGCGGGTTACGCGGCGGTCACGCAGATCGACGCCGCGATCCTCGCGCTCGCCCACTCGTTCGTGGTCGACAACTACGACTGCGGCAGCGCCCTGGGCAGCCTGCAGGTCAACGGCGCGATCGCCCAGTACTACCGCGGCACGGTCGGCACCGGCTCCGGCACGAACATCTCGACCGGCTACGGCAAGGACTACAACTACGACGACCGGCTGAAGTACCGCAGCCCGCCGAACTTCCTGGACCCCGTCCAGACCCGCTGGGACGTCGTCCGACAGACGGAGCAGAAGCCGGCGCAGATGACGGTCGGCACGCCGCCCCCGACCAGCTAGCCCAGGACGGGCGCGGTCTGCAGGACCGCGTCCAGCAGGCCGGGGAAACGCGCCTCGAGGTCATCCCGCCGCAGCGACACGTGGCGGTGGGTGCCCTCGATGCGCGTGAACGTCACGCCGGCCTCGCGCAGGGTCTTGAAGTGGTGGCTGCGGGTGGACTTGGAGATCCCGAGCTCCATCGAGCCGCAGACGGCCTCGCCGCCGGCGTCGAGCGCGCGCACGATCTTCAGCCGCACGGGGTCGCCGAGCGCCTGCAGGACGGTCGTGAGGTCGAGCTCGGAGGTGTCGGGCTGATGCAGGTCCACGACGCTCAGGATAGCGCCTGGTTCGACGTGGGTCGAACTCCCTAGGACGCGGGCTCGGGCTCCGGCTCGAGGTCGCGGTGCACGCGCGAGTGGAAGCGGCCGTAGAAGGCGTAGATCAGGAGGCCGATGGCCAGCCAGATCCCGAACCGCCACCAGGTGGTGCCCTGCAGCTTGGTCATCAGGTAGATGCACAGCGCGGCGCCGATCAGCGGGAAGATCGGGACGAACGGCACGCGGAACGGGCGTTCCATGTCCGGCTCCAGCCGGCGCAGGACGATCACGCCGATGTTGACGAGCAGGAACGCGAAGAGGGTCCCGATGTTCACGAGCTCGGCGAGCTCCGACAGCGGGATCAACGCGGCCATGATCGCGATCAGGATCCCGAACAGGAGCGTGATCCGGATCGGCACGTGGCGCGGCGACAGCTTGCTCAGCCACCTGCCCGCGGGGACCAGCCCGTCGCGGCACATCGAGAAGAAGATCCGGGTCTGGCCGTAGTAGATCGTCAGGACCACCGAGGTGATCGCGATCAGCGCGCCGAACGACATGATGTCGCCGGCCCAGTCGCCGAGCCCGGCGCCCTGGCGGATCGCCTCGGTCAGCGGAGCGTCGGCGCCGTCCATCACGCTGGTCGGGACGAGCCCGATCGCCGCGACCGCGACCAGGATGTACACGATGGTCACGAGGATGAGCGAGCCGATGATCCCGATCGGCAGGTCGCGCTGTGGGTTGTCCGCCTCCTCGCCGGTCGTCGAGACCGCGTCGAAGCCGATGTAGGCGAAGAAGATCAGCGCGGCGGCGTCGACGGTCCCGGACGTGCCGTGCGGCGCGAACGGCTTGAAGTGGTGGCCGGTGAAGTGCGTGATCCCGATCACGATGAAGAACACCAGGATCAGCAGCTTGGTCAGGACCAGCACCGTGTTGGCGCGCGTGCTCTCGCGGACGCCGGCCAGCAGCAGGCACATCACGGCCAGGACGAGGCCGGCGGCGAAGAGGTTCACGGTGCCGCCGTCGCCCGGCGGCGCGGTGATCGCGTCGGGCAGGTTGATCGAGAAGAGGCTGTCGAGCAGGTCCTTCAGATAGCCGCCCCAGCCGACGGCGATGGTCGACACGGAGAACCCGTACTCGATGATCAGGTCCCAGCCGATGATCCAGGCGACGAGCTCGCCCAGCGTGGCGTAGCTGTAGGTGTAGGCGGAGCCGGAGATCGGGATCGCCGCCGCCAGCTCGGAGTACGACAGCGCGGAGAAGACGCACGTGATCCCGGCCAGCGCGAAGCTGAGGATGATCGCGGGGCCGGACTTGCCGATCGCCTCGCCGATGATCACGAAGATGCCGGTGCCGATCGTGCCGCCGATGCCGAGCGCCATCAGGTCCAGCGCGCCGACGGCGCGCCGTAGGCCGCCGGACCCGCCGTCGTCGTCGGACTTCAGCTGCTTGCCGCGTTTGCGGTCGAAGATGCCGCCCCAGCGGCCGACCCCGTTGCCGCCTCGATCCGGGTAGCCGCCGCCACGCCCCGCCGTCGTTGCCATGGCGTACGTCTTCTCCCGGTTCGCCGGAGGTCAAACCGCGCGAGAACGCGGACCGGAACGGACCGCATCGGCGGGTACCCTGGTATGCATGCCGCCCTTCCGCCTCGATGCGAACTTCAGCCCGATGGCTGATCAGCCCAAGGCGATCGACGGGATCGCGAAGGCTCTGGACGCCGGGGTGCCGATGACGACGCTGCTCGGCGCGACCGGCACGGGCAAGACGATGACGATGGCCTCGGTGATCGAGCGCGTGCAGCGCCCGACGCTCGTGATGGCCCACAACAAGACGCTGGCCGCCCAGCTCTGCAACGAGTTCCGGTCGTTCTTCCCCGACAACGCGGTCGAGTACTTCGTGTCGTACTACGACTACTACCAGCCCGAGGCCTACGTCCCGAGCAAGGACCTGTACATCGAGAAGGACTCGGCGATCAACGAGGAGATCGACCGGCTGCGCCACGCGGCGACCGCCGCGCTGCTCGGGCGCCGCGACGTGATCATCGTGGCGTCGGTGTCGGCGATCTTCGGCCTCGGCTCGCCGGAGACGTACAACGACAACCTGGTGCTCCTGAGGAAGGGCGAGGAGGTCGACCGCGACCTCCTGCTGCGCAAGCTGGTGACGATCCAGTACAACCGCAACGACCAGGCGCTCGGGCGCGGGACGTTCCGGGTCCGCGGCGAGGCGCTGGAGATCTTCCCGGCCCAGCACGAGTCGACCGCCTACCGCGCCACGTTCTTCGGCGACGAGGTCGAGTCGCTGCAGGAGTTCGATCCGCTGACCGGCGAGCTCGTCCACGCCGACCTCGAGCACGTCGGGATCTGGCCGGCGTCGCACTACAACGTGCGCGAGGGCACGATGGAGCGCACGGTCGAGGAGATCGGGCGCGAGCTCAACGCGCGCTGCCAGGAGCTGGAGGCCGAGGGCAAGCTGCTGGAGTCCCACCGCCTGCGCCAGCGCACGCAGTACGACATGGAGATGCTGCGGGAGATGGGCTTCTGCAACGGCATCGAGAACTACTCGCGGATCCTCGACGGCCGCATGCCCGGCGACCGGCCGTACTGCCTGCTGGACTACTACCCCGACGACTACGTCCTGATGATCGACGAGTCCCACCAGACGGTGCCTCAGATCGGTGGGATGTACGAAGGCGACCGCTCGCGCAAGCAGACGCTGATCGACTACGGCTTCCGGCTGCCGAGCGCGCTGGACAACCGCCCGCAGACCTTCGACGAGTTCCTGACGATCGCGCCGCAGATGGTCTTCGTCAGCGCGACGCCGGGTCAGTACGAGCGCGCGCACGCCGGCGCGATCGTCGAGCAGATCGTCCGGCCGACCGGCATCGTCGACCCGCCCGTCGACGTCCGGCCGACGCGCAACCAGATCGACGACCTGATGAACGAGGTCCGCGAGGTCGTCGACCGCAACGAGCGCGTGCTGGTCACGACGTTGACCAAGAAGATGTCGGAGGACCTGACCGACTACCTGCTCGAGATGGGGTTCAAGGTCCGCTACCTGCACTCCGAGGTCGACACGCTGGAGCGCATCGAGATCATCCGCGACCTGCGGCTGGGCGAGTACGACGTCCTCGTCGGCGTCAACCTGCTGCGCGAGGGGCTGGACCTGCCGGAGGTCTCGCTGGTCGCGATCCTCGACGCCGACAAGGAGGGCTTCCTCCGCGGCGAGACGTCGCTGATCCAGACGATCGGCCGCGCCGCCCGCAACGTGGACGGCAAGGTCATCATGTACGCCGACAAGGAGACCGCGGCGATGAAGGCCGCGCTCGGCGAGACCGACCGCCGCCGCGCGATCCAGTTGAAGTACAACGAGGACCACGGCATCACCGCGGCGTCGATCGTCAAGGGCATCAGCGACATCGCCGAGTTCCTGCAGGGCGACTCCAAGACGCCGAGGCGCGGCCGCAGCCGGACCGATCGCAAGAAGGTCAAGTCCGAGACGCTGACCTCCAGCGAGCTGGAGAAGACGATCATCGAGCTGGAGAAGGACATGCTCGAGGCCGCCGAGGACCTGCGCTTCGAGTACGCCGCGCGCCTGCGCGACGAGATCCGCGAGCTGCGCCGCGACCTGCGCCAGCTGACGGACCTGGAGGCGCCGGCCTAGCCCGTCGTCTGCGTCGCGCTCTCGCCCGGGACCGTGACCGTCACGGTCTCCGGCGGCGCGGTGACGGTCTGGGTGACCGTCGTGGTCGGCTGCCTCACGGTCACGCCCAGGTTGGTGGTGTTGACGGTCGAGGTGACGGTCTTGACGCCGGTGTGGACGGTCTTGGTGTCGCCGCCGCCGGAGTCGATCAGCAGGCCGGCGCCGAGGCCGACGACGAGCGCGACGAGGCCGGTGAAGGCGAGCATCCAGCCGCGGCCGCTGCCGCCCCTGTCGTCGCCGCCGGGGCGGCGGGCCGGGTCGTCCAGCCGCGGGTCCCGCGGGTCGTTGTAGGGCGCGGCGTCGCCGGCGGAGTCGGTCATGCCTGCCACCCTCGCGGCCGCGCGGGTGAGCGCGGATCGCCCGCGGCGAGTGGTTCACACCAGCGCGCTGATCCCGCTGCCCAGCGAGAACAGGCCGAAGACGAGCAGGACCCAGGCCGTCGCCCTCCTGTTGTTGTCGATCAACCAGGAGCGCAGGCGGAGCAGGATCCCGTGCGCGCGCTCGCCCATCGCGAGGTAGATCCCGAGTGGGATCAGGATGCAGAGGTCGATCGCCAGGACCAGCAACACCACCAACAAGAGCCGCGTGCCCGCGCTGAAGGCGTTGCCGGAGACGCCCTGCAGCGCGCTCATGTAGACCGCGAGGTCGGCGGGGGAGACCAGCAGCAGCACCGCGCCGATCGCGACCGCCTTCAGCGGCGTGAGCTTGTCGAACGCGTTCATCCACCCGGGTGGCCTCTGGCGCAGCTCCTCGCGGCCCTCGACCACGTGCGCGAGCGGGTGGCGCGCGCCGATCACCTGGCGCAGCCCGAACGACAGCAGCAGCACCCCGACGAAGACGTTGAACACGGCCCTGGTCTGCTCGCTCACCGCCGAGCCGTGCTCGGGCAGCAGCGCCCGGATCGCCCCGGCGAGGACCACGAGCACGATCGTCCAACCGAGCAGCAGGCAGAGCGCGTCGATCAGCGGCCGGCGGCCGGTCGACAGCACGGCGATCGTCGCCATCGTCGCGACCGGCGACATCGCGCCGACCAGCGCGGCGGTGATGAGCTGGGGGATCGCCTGGTTCACCGCGCCAGCCTCACGGCGTCCGGGGTGACGGCGCGTCACCCGGCCGGGGTGGGCGCTAGCGTCCGCGGGCGTTGCCGCCCGCCGTCCGGACCTTCGACGCCGCCCTGCTCGCCTGGTACGCCCGCGAGGCGCGCGACCTGCCGTGGCGCCGGACGCGCGATCCCTACGCGATCCTCGTCTCCGAGGTCATGCTGCAGCAGACGCAGGTCGCGCGGGTGATCCCGCGCTGGCTGGCGTGGCTGGAGCGCTGGCCCGACGCGCCCGCGCTGGCCGCCGCGCCGATCGCCGACGTGCTCGGCGAGTGGGTCGGGCTCGGCTACAACCGCCGCGCGCTGCGGCTGCGCGAGGCCTGCGCGCACGTCGCCGAGCACGGCTGGCCGGACGACCTGCGCGAGCTCCCGGGCATCGGCCCGTACACCGCCGCGGCGGTCGGCGCGTTCGCCTTCGGGCGCGACGAGCTGCCGGTCGACACGAACGTCCGGCGCGTCCTGGAGCGGACCGCGTTTGAGCCGGACGCCACGCCGCCGGACCTCGGGCAGGCGCTGATGGAGCTCGGCGCCACCGTATGCCGCGCGCGCGAAGCGGCGTGCGGCGCGTGCCCGGTCGCGGGCCACTGCGCGAGCGCCCACGCGGTCGTGATCCCGGCGCGGGGGAGCGGGGCCAGGCGCGAGCGCTTCGAGGACTCGAACCGCTACGTCCGCGGCCGCGTGATCGAGGCGCTGGCGTCCGGCACCGACCTCCCGGACGGCATCGAGCTGGAGCGCCTGGAACGGGCGATCGCGTCGCTGGTCGCGGACGGCCTGGTGCGCCGCGAGGGCGATGTGCTCTCCCTTCCGGCGTGACAGCTAAGGTTCGCGCCATGGCCCTGGACCGGCAGAGCATCGAGAAGCGCGACTTCCCCATCGGGCGTCGCGGATACGAGCCCGAGGCGGTCGACGCGCACCTCGCGCGGATCGCCGATGAAGTCGATGACCTGCGCCGCCGCGTCGGCGCCGGCGGCGGGGCCGCCGCGGCCGCCGCTCCGGCGAAGTCGTCGCCGGCGTCGATCGCGCAGGCCGCGTCCGAGCAGGTCCGGTCGATCGTCGAGGCCGCCGAGTCGTCCGCCGCCGCGATCGAGCAGGGCGCCCAGGACGAGGCGGCCCGCATCCGCAACGAGGCCGAAGACGCCGCGCGCGACACGCGCGACGACGCGGTCGAGCGCTCCCAGCAGCACGTCGGCCAGGTGTCGTCGGCGACCAAGCAGATGCTCCAGCGCGTGGATGCGATGGAGTCCGAGCTGAGCGGGCTGGTCGAGTCGCTGCGCACCGGCGCCAACCGCCTGACCGCCGACCTCTCGCTGCTCGAGGGCGGCATGGGCGACCTCTACGACGCCGCGGGTCGCGAGTCCGACGGCGCCGCCGCCGCGCCCGCGCCGCCGCGCGTGGTCGAGTCGGTCCCGGCCGTCGCCGCGCGGCCCGCCGAGGTCGAGGACGACGCCGACGACGACGAGCCCGTCGAGACCGCGCCCGCCCAGGAGGAGTCGCTGTTCGCCGACGAGCCGGAGGCGGCCGAGGAGGTCGCGCCGGACGCGGCCGAGCCCGCGACGCCGAGCGTGTCCGCCGCGTCCGGGGGCGACGACGCCGAGGGCGCCCGCCTGGTCGCGCTCAACATGGCGTTGAACGGCACCTCGCGCGAGGAGACCGACCGCTACCTGGCGGAGAACTTCGACCTCGCCGACCGCGCGGGCCTGCTGGACGAGGTCTACGCAACGGTCGAGTCGTAGTCGCCGTTCTTCCCGCAACTCGTCGTCCTCGCCTGAGTTCGGAGCGGTAGTGCTCCGTCTTCGCCTGGTCCTGCTGATCGCGTGCGCCCTCGTCCTGGGCGCGCCCGTCGCCGCGCACGCCGCGGTCCCGAAGGGGTTCTTCGGGGTGATGGTCAACGGGCCGCTCGACGACCCGTCGGTCGACCTCGACGCGCAGGCCGCGACGATGAAGGCCGACGGCGTGCGGTCGTGGCGCGTCGAGATGACGTGGGACCAGATCGAGCCGGCGCGCGGCCAGTTCGACTGGTCGGTGCAGGACCGCAAGGTGCTGGCCGCGGCGCGCCAGGGGATCGACGTGCTGGGCCTGGCGCTGCGCGCGCCCGGCTGGGCCAACGGCGGCGCGGCGTCGCCGTTCACGCCGCCGAAGAACACCGCGGACTTCGCGCAGTTCCTGAAGGACTTGATCGGCCGCTACGGGCCCAACGGCGCGCTGTGGGCGGCGCATCCGGAGGTCCCGAAGCACCCGGTCCGGGCGTGGGAGATCTGGAACGAGCCCAACCTGAAGGACTACTTCACCAAGCAGCCGTTCGCCAGGCCCTACGCGGCGCTGCTGCGCGCGGCGTACCCGGCGGTCAAGGGCGCTGACAGGGGCGCGACCGTGTTGATGGCCTCGATGGCCAACTACTCGTGGCGCGACCTGGCGAAGCTGCTGGACTCCGGCGGACCGAGGCTGAGGTTCGACGCCGCGGGCGCGCACCCGTTCTCCGGCCGGCCGTCGAACGCGCTGAAGATCGTCCGGCTCAACCGGGACGTGCTGAACAGGCGGGGCTACAAGAAGGTCCCGCTGTGGCTGACCGAGCTGACGTGGTCGTCGGCGAAGGGCAAGAAGACGCCGCTGACGCAGAACTGGGAGACCACGGAGTCCGGCCAGGCCTCGCGGCTGCGCGACATGTACAGGCTGCTGCTGCGGGATCGCAGGTCGCTCAACCTCGCGCGGGTGTTCTGGTACTCGTGGGCGACGGTCGACAACGGGTCGCCGAACTCGTTCGACTACTCGGGGCTGAACCAGTGGCTGCCGACGGGCGCGTTCCGCGCCAAGCCGGCGCTCGCGGCGTTCAAAGCGGTCGCGCTGTCGGCTGAGAAGTAGGCGGCGGCGATGGTCCGGGTGGAGCTCGGCGGGGTCCCTGAGACGCTGTTGTGGACGCTCCACCACCGCGCGCTGGAGGCGGCGCGGCCGGACACGGTCCTGGACGATCCGCTGGCGGTGACCGTCCGGGACCGCATCGACTACCCGTTCACCGAGCGCTTCGGCGCCGGCCGCGGCGGGCTGGCGCAGTGGCAAGCGCTGCGGGCCGGGACGTTCGACGCCGAGGTCCGGCGCTTCATGGCCGCGCATCCGGGTGGGACCGTCGTCGCGCTCGGCGAAGGGCTGGAGACGCAGTTCTGGCGCGTCGACGACGGGCGCGTGCGCTGGGTCGGCGTCGACCTGGCCGAGACCGTGGCGGTGCGCGAGGAGCTGCTGGGGCGTGACGCGACGGGGCGCCGCGCGTTGGTCGCGGCGTCGGCCTTCGACGTGGACGCGTGGGCGGGCGCGGTCGCGCCGGGCGGGCCGGTGCTGCTGACTGCGCAGGGGTTGTTGATGTACTTCTCGCGCGACGAGGTCCACGGGCTGATCGCCGCGCTGGCGGCGCGGTTCCCGGGCGCCTCGCTGGTGTTCGACGCGATCCCGGCGTGGCTGGCCGCGCGGCGGCCGCCCGCGTCGCCGGGCGGCTTCGTGCCGCCGCCGTGGCAATGGGGCTTCGACGGTGCCGAGCAGGCCGCGCTGCGCGGGCTGCCGCGCGTGGCGGCGCTGCGCGCGCTGCCGGTCCGGCGGGGGCGCGGGGTGGTGCAGGGCGCGCTGCTGCCGGCGCTCGCGCGGGTGCCCGCGGCGCGGCTGCGGATGGTGTCGATCTGGCGCGCCGCGTTCGCCTGAGGGCGCGTTCTGCCTGCACTTCCGGCGGTCCTGTCCGGCGCCGAATAGAACGTCTGTTCCCCTGGCTACACTCGTGAGACAGTGCCGCCGAAGAACGCAATCGTCGTCTCCGGTGCCCGTGAGCACAACCTCAAGGGCATCGATGTCACCCTGCCGCGCGACTCCCTGACGGTCATCACCGGGCTGTCCGGATCGGGCAAGTCGTCGCTGGCGTTCGACACCATCTACGCCGAGGGCCAGCGCCGCTACGTCGAGTCGCTGTCGGCCTACGCGCGCCAGTTCCTGGGGCAGATGGACAAGCCGGACGTCGACTCGATCGAGGGCCTGTCGCCCGCGATCTCGATCGACCAGAAGACCACGTCGCGCAACCCGCGCTCGACGGTCGGCACGGTCACCGAGATCTACGACTACCTGCGCCTGCTGTGGGCGCGGATCGGGCACCCGCACTGCCACATCTGCGGCAAGCCGGTCCAGGGGCAGTCGGCCGAGCAGATCATCGACCAGGTGCTGGAGCTGCCGGAGGGCGAGCGCTTCATGGTGCTCGCGCCGGTCGTGCGCGGGCGCAAGGGCGAGTACGGCAAGGCCCTGAGGAACCTGCTGGCCGAGGGGTTCCAGCGCGCGAAGGTCGACGGCGAGCTGCGCGCGCTCGACGAGGAGATCGTGCTGGACAAGAGGTTCAAGCACGACATCTCGGTCGTGGTGGACCGGCTCGTGATGCGCGAGGGCGTGCGCAAGCGGCTGGCGGACTCGATCGAGACGGCGGTCGCGCTGGCCGACGGGATGGTCGAGATCGAGACCGTTCCGCGCGAGGGCGACGGGACGCTGACCTTGTACTCCGAGAAGTTCGCCTGCCCCGACCACGGGCCGGTGATCCCGGAGCTGGAGCCGCGGATCTTCTCGTTCAACTCGCCGCACGGCGCGTGCGAGCGGTGCACGGGGCTCGGGTCGCAGATGGAGATCGACTCGCTGATGGTCGTCCCGGACCCGTCGCTGTCGCTGGGCGAGGGTGCGATCGCGCCGTGGGCCAACAGCGCCTCCAACTACTACGAGCAGATCACCGAGGCGATCGCCGAGAAGTACGGCGTCGACATGTCGACGCCGTGGAGCAGGCTCTCGGCCAGGCACCAGGACCTGTTCCTGTACGGCACCAACGGCGACCGCGTCGAGGTGTCCTACCGCAACCGCTACGGGCGGCGGCGGTCGTACTCGACGAGGTTCGAGGGCATCGTCGCGAACCTCGAGCGCCGCTATCGCGAGACCGACTCGGAGGGCGTGCGCGAGAAGATCGAGGAGTACATGTCGCTCGTGCCGTGCCCGGTGTGCAAGGGCGCGCGCCTGCGGCCGGAGTCGCGGGCGGTTCTGGTCGGAGGCCTGGCGATCCACGAGTTCACGGGCTTCTCGGTCAGGCGCGCGCTGGCGTGGCTGGACGAGGTCGAGCTGACCGAGACCGAGCGCCACATCGCGCGGCTGATCTTCCGCGAGATCCAGGAGCGCCTGCAGTTCCTGGAGAACGTCGGCATCGGCTACCTGTCGATGGAGCGGGCGGCGGCGACGCTGAGCGGCGGCGAGGCGCAGCGGATCCGGCTGGCGACGCAGATCGGCTCCGCGCTGGTCGGCGTGTTGTACGTGTTGGACGAGCCGTCGATCGGCCTGCACCAGCGCGACAACACCAAGTTGATCGGGACGCTGGAGCGGCTGCGCGACCTCGGCAACACGGTGCTGGTCGTCGAGCACGACGAGCAGACGATGCATGCGGCGGACTACCTGGTCGACATCGGGCCGGGCGCGGGCGAGCACGGCGGCAGGATCGTCGCGCAGGGCACGGCCAAGCAGGTCATGAGGGTCAAGGGGTCGCTGACCGGCCAGTTCCTGTCGGGGACGCGGAAGATCGACGTACCGACGCAGCGGCGCAGGCCGAGCGGGTACATCGAGATCCGCGGCGCGTCGCAGCACAACTTGAAGAAGGTCGACGTCAAGGTGCCGCTGGGCGTCATGACGTGCGTGACGGGCGTGTCGGGGTCCGGCAAGTCCACGCTGGTCAACGAGGTGCTGTTCAAGGCTGTCGCCAACAAGCTGCACCGCGCGCGGACGCGGCCGGGTGCGCACACGGCGGTCCTGGGGCTGGACGCGGTCGACAAGATCATCCAGATCGACCAGTCGCCGATCGGCCGCACGCCGCGGTCCAACCCGGCGACGTACACGGGGCTGTTCGACGTCATCCGCGACCTGTTCTCCAAGACGCCGGAGGCGAAGACGCGCGGCTACAAGGCCGGGCGGTTCTCGTTCAACGTCAAGGGCGGGCGCTGCGAGGTCTGCCGCGGTGACGGGCAGATCAAGATCGAGATGCACTTCCTGCCGGACGTGTACGTGCCCTGCGAGCAGTGCCACGGCAAGCGCTACAACCGCGAGACGCTGGAAGTCCGGTTCAAGGGCAAGACGATCGCGGACGTGCTGGACATGCCGGTGAGCGAGGCCGTCGAGTTCTTCCAGCACATCCCGAAGATCCACCGCCGGCTGGAGACGCTGCGCGACGTCGGGCTCGGCTACATCCGGCTGGGTCAGCCGGCGACGACGCTGTCCGGCGGCGAGGCTCAGCGCGTGAAGCTGGCGACCGAGCTGTCGAAGATCGCGACCGGCCGGACGTTGTACATCTTGGACGAGCCGACGACCGGCCTGCACTTCGCCGACGTCCAGCGGTTGCTGGAGGTCCTGCACCGGCTGGTGGACGCGGGCAACTCGATCGTCGTGATCGAGCACAACCTCGACGTCATCAAGACCGCCGACCAGCTCATCGACATGGGCCCCGAAGGCGGCGAGGAGGGCGGCATCGTCGTCGCGACCGGCACGCCCGAGGACGTCGCCGCCGTCGCCGAGTCCCACACCGGCGAGTTCCTCAAGGAGCTCGTCGAGCCCGCAGCACCGAAGAGGCGCCCGGCATCGCGCGCGAAGAAGAAGGTCCCCGCGGCGGCCTGAGCCGCCGCCCGCGGCGCCGTCCTGGCTGGCCGCAGGCCGGCGGGTGGGGGAGGATCGGCGCATGAGGCTGATCCGCATCGACCACGCGTCGCTCAACACGGGCGACCGCGCCGCGACCCTGCGGTGGTACGACGAGGTGCTCGGGCTCCGGCGCGCGCACCCGGACGCGCCCGCCGTTGCCGAGGAGCCGATGTTCCTCGGCGCCGACGGCGCGCAGGTCGCGCTGTTCGCCGACCGGGCGCCGGGGCTCCGGCACGTCGCGCTGGCCACCGACGCGGAGGGCTTCGCCGAGGTCAGGGCCGCGCTGGAGGCCAGGGGCTGCGCGTTCAAGGAGGAACGCCACACGGCGCACGACTCGATCTACGTCGACGATCCCGACGGCAACACGCTCGAGGTCATGATCGCGCCGGAGCTCGGCGGGTTCGCGGGCTGACTCGATCAGGAACGGAGAAGCCAGGGGCGCCGGGTGGGCGTAACGTCCGTCCGGTCAGCACAAGCACCCCAACAAGGAGCGACACCACCATGTCGATCGCCGCCGAAGGCCTCAAGACGATCCTGCATCCCGTGACCGACCTGGGCGCCGCCAAGGCGTTCTACACCACCATGCTCGGCGCCGAGCCGACCGCGGACTCCGAGTACTACGTCGGCTTCGACGTCGGCGGCGTCCACCTCGGCCTCGTGCCCGGCGGCGACACGCCCGGCCCTGTCGCCTACTGGTCGGTCCCCGACCTCGACGGCAAGGTCTCCGAGCTCCTCTCCGCCGGCGCCACCGCCGGCGCGCCCGTGCGCGAGGTCGGCGGCGGCCGCCGGGTCGCGACCGTCATCGACGCCGACGGCAACCACATCGGCCTCCTCCAGGACGCGTGAGCCCGCGGTCCCGGTCCCAGCGCCGGGCGGACACGGAGCGCCGCCTGGCGGAGGACATCGACCTCTGGGTGGCCACCGCCGGGGAGGACGGCGCGCCGCACCTGATCCCGCTGTCCTTCGACTGGCTCGACGGCACGATCATCCTCTCGACACCGACCACCTCGCCGACCGGCCGCAACCTCGCGGCCGGCGGCACGGCCCGCCTCGCCCTCGGCCCAACCCGCGACGTCACGATGATCGACGCCACCGCCGAGATCCTGCCCCTCGACGCGCTCCCGTCAGCCCAAGCCGACCACTTCGCCACCCGCACCGGCTTCGACCCCCGCCAAGAAGACACCGAGTACTCCTGGTTCCTGATCCACCCGACCCGGATCCAATCCTGGCGCGAAGCCAACGAGCTCGCCGGCCGCACCCTGATGCGCGACAGCCTCTGGCTCGACTGACCACCGCCACACCGAGCGTCGCATGTGGGCGGAACCGCCGCGCCGCGTCGCCGCGAGGCGTCGCGCCTTCGCCGTGCGCCGCGTCTCCGCCGTGCGCCGCGTCTCCGCCGTGCGCCGTGTCTCTGCGGCGCGCCGTGTCTCTGCGGCCGCGCCGTGTCTCTGCGGCGCGCCGTGCCTCCGCGCCTCCGCTCAGCCGCCGAAGCGGGAGCGGAGGGAGAGGACGTTGGCGACGTAGCGGCGGGTCTCGGGCAGCAGGCCGATGCGGCGGACGGAGCCGAGACCCTGGTAGTAGGCGGCGACGGCGGTCGTCGGATCGCCGCCGGTGTCGCGGAGCAGGCGGGCCAGGAGCAGCGAGCCGGCGCGGACGTTGTCGGACGGCGACGCCGGGTTCAGCGGGCCGGAGCCGAGCTGGTTCTGGACGTAGGTCCAGGTGTCGGGCATCACCTGCATGATCCCGCGGGCGTTCGCGTTGCTGACCATCGCGTTGTTGAAACCGGACTCCTGCCAGGCGATCGCGGTCGCGAGCGAGGCGGGCGCGCCGTTGGCGCCGGCGATCGAGCCGATCTGCGACGCGCTCAGCCGCCCGGGCGAGCCGGTCGCCGCGCCCTGCGGCGGGACGTTCGCCGCCGCGACCACCGGGACGCTCGCCGCGGGGGCCGCCGCCGGGATCTTCACGCGCGTGCCCGCGATCACGAAGGCATTGGGCTGCAGGCCGTTGGCCGCCGCGAGCGCGGCCGGCGTGATGCCGTTGGCGGCGGCGATCCCGGTGAGCGTGTCGCCGGGGACGACGAAGTGGCCGCCGCTCGCCGTGCTCCCGGACGCGGTCGTCGCCGCGGGGGCGGTGGTCGTCGATCCGGCGCCGCCGGGGAGCCGCAGCGAGGTGCCGGCAAGGATCGTCCCGCTCGGGCTGATCCCGTTGGCTGCCGCGAGCGCGCTGATCGACGTGCCCAGCTCACCCGCGATCTTGCCGAGCGAGTCGCCGAGCCGGACCCGGTAGCCGCCGAACGGCGCGGGCTGGGAGGAGGAAGTTGTAGGAGTCGCCGACACGCCGGCGGCGGGGACCGTCAGCGTCCTGCCGGAGATCACGAACGCATCCGCCGGCAGCCCGTTGGCCGCCGCCAGCGCCGCCGGCGAGAGGCCGTTGGCGGCCGCGATCCCTGAGAGCGTCTCACCGCTCACGACGAGATGCGTGGCGGCCCCCGCACTAGCAGGCAACACCATCACCATGACAACACCAAGCAGAACCGGCAGGCGGAAGCGCATGTCAACCACCTTGCCTCGCCCTCCCCTCACCAGAACACGGCGAGCGGGATTAGGTCCCCTTGCAAGTTGGTGTGCATGGTGTCCGTACCCGGACACGCCACGCCGAGTCGGCCGCCGCGGCGGGGCGAGTCGCGGCGTGGAGGTGAGTCGCCAGGCGCGGTGAGGCGCGACGGGGAAGGAGTCGCGCGGCGAGGGGCGGGCGGTGGCTAGCCGTCGCTGGACTTGCCGGAGCCGGAGGAGTCGTCGTCGGTCGACTTGCCGGAGCCGGAGGAGTTGGAGCCGGAGGTGGGGGTGCTCGAGCTGGAGGGGGAGGAGGCGTCGTCGCTGGACTTGCCGGAGCCCGAGCCGGAGTCGGTGGAGCTGGGGGTCGGCGGGGTGGGCGAGGAGAGGGTGGGGGTGTCGTCGCTGCTGCTGCCGCCGCCGCTGGACCTGCCGGAGGTCTCGGATGTCCCGGACCGGCCCGACTTGCCGGAACCGGAGTGGGAGGTGGTGGAGGAGTCGTCGCTGCCGTGCCTGGTCGACCCGGACGAACCGGAACCAGAGCCCGAGCCCGAGCCTGAGCTCGTGGAGTGCTCGGTGGTGTCGTCGCTCCCGCCGCCGCGACCGCCCCTGTGGTCATCGGCGAGTGGTGTCGCCGTGGCGTGGTGGGACGAGGAGTCGTCGCTGCCGTGCCTGCCGCTGCGCCCGCGCCTGTGGTCGCGGCCGTGGTGGTGCTCGGTCTCGCGCGTCGCGGGGTGGGACGTCGGAGTTGTGCGCGTGGCCGCAGCGGGGAGCGAGATCGGCTTCTCCCTCGTCGTCGTGGTGTGCGACGACGGCTTCGTCGTGTGCACGACGTCCGCCTGAGCCGGCGCGGCGCTGTCGTGGCGGATGACCTCGTGCGTCCCGACGGCGGCGCCGCCGACCAGCGCGCCGGTTGCCATCACGCCGGCCGTCACCTTCGCCAGCCCCGCGCCCAGCCCGGCGGTCGCGGCGGTCTCCAACCCGCCGCCGCCTCCGCCGCCCGCCGAAGCCATCTCGGCGATCCGGACGATCAGGCCCCACGGTGTCACGGCCGTCACGGCGCCGCGCATCGCGACGCGTGCCCGCATCAGGTGCTGGCGCGCCGAGCCCGCGGACACGCCGAGCGCCGAGGCGATCTCCTCGTGCGAGCGCCCCTCCAGCTCGCGCAGCACCAGCGCCGCGCGCTGGCGCTCGGGCAGCGCCTGCAGCGCGGCGACCGTCGCGCGGAACTGCTCCGAGGCCTCGAAGGACTCGACCGGCGACGCCGGCGCGGGCAAGCGCAGGCCCTCAGCGCCGTCCGCGTCCAGGGACACGTCGTCGCGCACGCTGCGCAGCAGGTTCAAAGACACGTTGTGGGCGATCCGGTAGAGCCAAGAGCGCAAATGACGCACCTCGTCGGCATCTCCAAGAGCGGTGTGAGCGTTCAGCAGCGTCTGCTGGACCGCGTCCTCGGCACGACTGGACCCGACGATCGCCCCGCAGTACCGGAGCAACGCCGGGCGGTAGCGCACCACGATCGCGTCGAACGCGGCGTCGTGGCCCGCGGTCGCCAGCTCGGCGAGCCGCTCGTCGCTCTGCAACCGCAGGAACGACGAACCCGCCAGGCGGGCGGGATGGCGCAATCCGGTCTTGTTCATCGTCTGCCCAGACACTGCCCTGCCGCGAAGCTTCCCAGAGGGCGTCCGCGGCGAAGACTCGCCCCGCCACCGGCCCGGGGGTCCGCACCCGGGCGCGATGGCAGGGACGCTCGTGCGCGCTACTTGACGATCACGACCTTCTTCCAGGTCGCGTCGCCACCGCGCAAGGACAGGTTCGCCGAGGCGACCTTGGCACCGGCGACCAGCGCGGACGAGTCGCAGCGGCCGTTGCCGTTGTCGTTCCCGTGGTCGTCGCCCTGGTCGTGGTTCGGACCGTCGTCGTCGCCCTGACCGCCGCCGCCGTGGTCGTCACCGGCGTCGTGGTTGGGACCGTCGTCGCTGCCGTGGCGCGCGGTCGCGGCCTGCGGCGCGGCGGTGAAGCAGTCGATGATCGTGCGGTCGGTCACGGCGGCGCTGAACGTCCTCCCGGACGGGAGCGTCAGCGTCAGGTCGCCGTCGGTGAACGACGCGACCGTCGCGGTGGCCGTGCCGGTCACCTCGCGGACGTGAGCCCGCTTGACGTGGTGGGTTCCGTGATGGCGGCCATGGTGGTGACCGTCGTGCGCAGCGGCCGTCGCAGGAGCCGCGATGAGGGCCAGCGCAGCGGCTGCGCCGGCGATCTTGGAGTTGAACATGCCGCCATGACACGGCCGCCGCGCGAAGATCACACACGAATCGACCGGATGTCCGTCCGTGGTCCTCCGGGCCGACCTCTACGATTCGGCACCCATGGCTCTGGAACCGTCCGTCGTCACCGTCACCGGCCCCGATCGCGCCGCCCTGCTGACGGATCTGACGCTGCGCTTCGGCCACATCGAGCTGGTCAGCGAGCGCGAGATCGTCCTGCCCGGCGGCGGCCGCGGCCACGAGCTGACCGTGCGCCACCGGCCGTTCACGTCGGAGCTCGGCGGCGTCGTGCCGCCGCCCGCGCCCGCCGCGCCGCCGCAGCCTCCGCCGGTCGCCCCGGCTCCGGCGCCGGCCGCGGAGGATGACGTCGTGTGGGCGCAGCACATGCGCCCCGGGGACGCGCCCGCGCCCGCGGAGCCCCCGACGCGCGTGGAGCCACCCGCGCCCGCGCAGCCGCCCGCCGCTGCGGAAGCGCCCGCGCCGGTGCAGCCGCCCGCGCCGGCGGAGCCGTCGGCGTTCCCGCCGCCGCCCGCGCCCGCCGGCGGCGATCACCCGTGGGACTCGGCGCCGCCCGCTCCCGCCGCGCCGCCGGCGCCCGCGCCCGCGCCGATCCCGCAGCCCGGCCTCGCCGCCGACGGCGACCGGACGCTCGCGCACGCCCGCGAGCAGGCCCAGGCGCTGCTCGCCGAGGCGCGCCTCCAGGCCCAGCAGGCGCTCGACGCCGCGGCCGCCGACGCCGAGCAGCTGCGCGCCGACGCCCGCGACGAGGCCGAGCGCGCCGCCGTCAACGCCCGTCAGGACCTGGACGCCGCGGTCGCCGCCGCCAAGGCCGAGGCGGCCGAAGAGCTACAACAGGCCCGCGCCGAGTACGAGCGCCGCTCCCAGGAGCAGGCCGCCGGCGAGGAGGCGCGGATCCAGCAGGCCGTCGCCGCGCGCGTCCGCGAGATGGACAACGACGCCGACGGCCGCCGCGTCGCCGCCGAGCACGAGGGCCGCAGGATGATCCAGGCCGCCCAGGAGGAGACGGTCCGGATCAAGCAGTCGGTCGAGCGCGAGCTGCAGGACGCGCGCGTCGAGGCGCGCCAGATCACCCGCGAGGCCCGCGAGCAGGCCGACGCGCTGCTGCGCGAGGCGCGCGGCCAGGTCGACCTGACCGGCGTCGAGTCCAAGGCGCTCGGCGAGGCCGTCCGCGACGCCCAGCACCGCCTGCGCGAGCTGAGCGCCCAGATCACCTCCCAGCTCCAGTCCGCCCAGAAGGACCTCAACGACCGCACGTCCCTGCACTCGGTCCAGGCGCGCCTGCGCGAGGGCGGCCAGGAGGGCACGGCGGCCGAGGTCGCCGAGCACCTGTCGCGGATCCTGCAGGGGAACGGGACGCAGGAGGAGGGCTAGATGCCCGCCGGGCTCACCCGGGCCCAGGCGCGCCTGTGGTGGCAGAAGTGGGCGTGGTACGAGCGCAACGCGCGCCCGCTGCACCGCGCCCGGATCCACTACGAGCTGGCCAGGCGCGAGTCGTTCGCGCGCTGGCCGATCCACGGCGAGGTCCTGGAGATGCTCCGGGAGGACCGTCTACAACTTGGTCCGCAGGTCCAGTTCGAGCCCAACGTCTGGCTCACCGGCCCGCCGCCCGCGCGGATCGTCATCGGCGGCGGGACGTTCCTCAACATGGGGGTGATGGTCGCCGCCGTCAACCTGGTGGAGATCGGCCGCCACTGCATGTTCGCCAACGGCGCCTTCGTCACCGACGGCAACCACCGCTTCGACGACCCGGAGAAGCCCGTCCCGTGGCAGGGCTTCACGACCAAGGGCCCGACCCGGATCGGCGACAACGTCTGGTGCGGCGCCAACGTCGTGGTCACCTCCGGCGTCACGATCGGCGAGCGCAGCGTGATCGGCGCCAACTCGGTCGTGACGACCGACATCCCGCCGTTCTCCATCGCCGCCGGCGCGCCCGCCAGGGTGATCAAGACCATCACCTACGCCGAGCACCCGTCCGGCGGCCTGCCGTCCGACGCGCCGGTCGGCGGCTAGCGCCGCACCACTACTTCTTGACGATGATGATCACGCCGTACGCGACCACCGACAGGAACGCCACGGTCGACAGCAGCGCGAGCAACGTGTAGGCCATGGTGGTCACGCTGTGGCCGCCGTTGCGGCGGCCCTCGTCGGCGCGCGCGTAGCCGACGATCATCAAGGAGTAGGTGATCGAGACCGCCAGGCCGGCGAGCGGTGCGGCCCACAGCAGCTGGCCGATCTTGTCCCACTCGATGGCGGCGAGCGGGCTCACGCCTCGGCCCCCGCGGGCGGCGTCGTCAGGGCCGGGCCCCTCCGGACGCGCGTGCCGAACGCCGCGGCGATCAGCCCGATGACCAGCAGCGCGACGAGGATGACGCCGAGCGCGTCGCTGCCGAAGATCGAGCTCAGCCCGTAGGCCAGGCCGCCGATGAAGGCCGAGCACGGCAGCGTCAGCAGCCACGCCAGCGCGATGTTCCCGGCCACGCCCCAGCGCACCGCGCTCAGTCGCTTGGCCGCGCCCGCGCCCATGACGCCGCCGCTGATCACGTGCGTGGTCGACAGCGGGAAGCCGAGGTGCGACGCGGTCAGCACGACCGCCGCGCCCGCGCCCTGCGCGCTGAAGCCCTGCGCCGGGTCCATCTTGATGATGCGCGAGCCCATCGTCCGGATGATCCGCCAGCCACCGCTGTAGGTCCCCAGGGAGATCGCGGTGGCCGAGCAGATCACGACCCACGTCGGGACGTGGAAGTCGTTGGCGCTCAGGTTCCCGTTGGCGATCAGCGCGAGCGTGATGATCCCCATCGTCTTCTGCGCGTCGTTGGTCCCGTGCGCGAGCGAGAACATCGAGCCGGTCACGATCTGCCCGAGCCGGTAGCCGCGGTTGACGACGCCCGGCCTCTGCCGGCCGACGACGCGGTAGGCGATCAGGATCGAGACGCCCGCGACCGCGAAGGCCAGCGTCGGCGCGATCAGCGCCGGGATGATGACCTTCTCGACGATCCCGTCGCCGTTGATCGCGCTCGCGCCGTCGGCGACGAACACGCTGCCGATCATCCCGCCGATCAGCGCGTGCGACGACGACGACGGCAGCCCGAACCACCAGGTCGCGAGGTTCCAGGCGATCGCGCCGATCAGGCCGCCGAAGACGACCGTCGGCGTGACCGCGCCCGCGTTGACGATCCCGCTGGCGACCGTCGCGGCGACCTCCAGCGAGATGAACGCGCCGACGAAGTTGAAGACCGACGACATCGCGACGGCCGCGCGCGGGGACATCGCACGCGTGGAGATCGACGTCGCGATCGCGTTCGCGGTGTCGTGGAACCCGTTGGTGAAGTCGAACGCCAGCGCCGTGACGATGACGATGTACAGGACGATGTCGCTGCCCACAGGGAAAGACCTAGAACTACGAGTTCTTGATCACGATGCCTTCGAGCACGTTCGCAACGTGCTCGCAAGCGTCGATCGCCTGCTCGAGGCGCTCGTAGATGTCCTTCCAGCGGATCACGACCATCGGGTCGATCCCGTGGTCGAACAGGGAGGCGATGGCCTCGCGGACGACGCGATCGCCGTCGTTCTCCAGCCGGTTGATCTCGACCGTGTAGTGGCTGAGGTCCTGGAACCCGCGCATCCGCGGCAGCGCCTCGGCGACCTGGCGCGTGGCCTGGACGAGGATGTGCGACATCCGGACCGCCTGCTCCATCGGCGCCTCGATCCGGTAGAGGCCCATGTAGTCGGAGACCTCCTCGGTGTAGTCGATGATGTCGTCGAGCGCCGAGGCCAGCAGGAGGATGTCCTCGCGGTCGATCGGCGTGACGAACGTCGCGTTGAGGCGGTGGATGATGTCGTGGGTGATGCGGTCGCCGTCCTGCTCGCACACGAGGATGTCGCGCGCGATCTCCTTGCGGTCGGGCCAGGTGCTGAGCATCTGGTCCAGGAGGTCGGCGGCGCGGGCGATGTTGCCGCCCTGCTCCTCGAAGAGGTCGAAGAACTCGCGGTCCCTCGGGGCGAAGACCTGACTGAGACGGGCCACGGGCGGCAAGATAGCGTGTGAACCCCATGTGAACGCGTGCGGGTCGGCCCCGCGTGCGGGACCGACCCGATGTGCCGCGTTCTGGCGCGCTTACGCCAGGTGCGCCTTGAAGGCGGCCGACTTTCCGCAACCGCGAGCGATCATGCGTCCGCGAGCGTCTTTCGGAACGTCGCAAGCTCCTCGTCCGGGATCGAGTAGCCGTGGTCCGGGCCGGGGTAGCGGCGGGCGCGGACGTCGTCCGCGTAGGCGCCGACGCCGGCGACCATCTCGTCCAGGATGTCCGCGTAGCGCTGCACGAAGCGGGCGCCGCGGCCCTCACGGATGCCGAGCAGGTCGTGGAAGACCAGCACCTGCCCGTCGGGCGCCGGACCGGCGCCGATCCCGATGACCAGGATGTCGAGCTTCTCGCAGACCGCCTCGGCGACCGCGCTCGGGATCGCCTCGAAGACGACGCTGAAGCAGCCGGCGTCCTGCAGGGCGATCGACTGGCGCGCGACCTCGGCCGCGGCCTCCGCCGTCCGGCCCTGGGCGCGGTAGCCGCCCAGCGCGGTCGACGTCTGTGGCGTCAGGCCGACGTGGCCCATGACCGGGATGCCGGCGTTGACGATCGCGCGAGCGCGCGCGACCGACGTCTCGCCGCCGCCCTCGAGCTTGACAGCGTCCGCGCCGGACTCCTTGATGAAGCGGAACGCGGTCGTGACCGCCTGCTCGTCGGAGACCTCGTAGGACCCGAACGGCAGGTCGGCGACCATGAACGGCGTCGTCAGGCCGCGGCGGACCGCCTTCGCCAGGACGAGCAGCTCGTCGAGCTCGACGGCGACCGTCGAGGGGTAGCCGAGGACGGTCATCGCGCCGGAGTCGCCCACGAGGACGACGTCGACGCCCGCCTTGTCGACCGCGAGCGCGCTCGGGTAGTCGTAGGCGGTGACCATGACGACCGGCTCGCCGAGGCGCTTCTTCTCGGCCAGCCGCGGGAGCGTCACCGGCAGGCGCGAGGCGTCGGCCGGGACGGTGATGTTGCGCATGGTGGACATGTGCTGCTTCCAACCTCCTGTGAACCGTGCTGGTTGACGCCCTCTACGAGAGGAGGGTCGCCACCGCCGCATCCACGTCGATGATGTTGTTGGTGTCCTTCTCGACGTGGACGACCCGGGGCTCGTAGTGCTCCAGGTCGGCCTCGTCGTACTGCCCGTAGGAGATGACGATGATCGTGTCGCCGCGGTGCACGAGGCGGGCCGCGGCGCCGTTGACCTTCATCGCGCCCGAGCCACGCTCGCCCGCGATGGTGTAGGTCTCGAAGCGGGCGCCGTTGTCGACGTCGACGACGTGCACCTGCTCGTGCTCGAGGATGTTCGCCGCCTCGAGCAGGTCGGGGTCGATGGTGATCGACCCTACGTAGTGAAGATCGCTGTCCGTGACCGTGGCCCGGTGGATCTTGGACTTCAACATGATGCGCTGCATCAGCGCGCCGTGCCTCCGTTGGGGGTGAGGATCGTGTTGTCGATGAGTCGCACCGGGCCCACGTGGGCCGCGACCGCCAGGAGCGCGTCCTGGTCGACCGTGGTCACGGGGGACAGGTCCTCGGGATCGACGAGCGCGAGGTACTCGGGCTCGACGGCGAAGGGGGTCATGGCGTCGCGGGCCGCCTGCAGGATCGACGCGGCGTCGTGGTCGCCGCCGTGGACGTGGCGCTCGGCGGTGTGCAGCGCGGCGTGCAGGGCGAGGGCCTGCTCGCGCTCGGTGCCGGAGAGGCGCACGTTGCGGCTGGACATCGCGAGGCCGTCGGGCTCACGGACGGTCGGGACGACCTCGATCCGGGTCGGCAGGTCGAGGTCGGTCGCCATGCGGCGGATGACCAGCGCCTGCTGGGCGTCCTTCTGGCCGAAGAGCGCCACGTCGGGGCCGACCATGTTGAGGAGCTTGGAGACGACGGTGGTCACGCCATGGAAGTGATCGGCGCCGCGGTGGGCGCCTTCGAGGGCCTCGGTCAGCGGGCCGGTCACGCGGACCTGGGTGGTGAAGCCGCGCGGGTAGACCTCGTCGGGCTGCGGGGCGAAGAGGAGGTCGGCGCCGGCCTCCTGGGCGAGGAGCGCGTCGCGCTGCTCGTCGCGGGGGTAGGCGGCGAGGTCGTTCGGGTCGTTGAACTGGGTGGGGTTGACGAAGAGGCTGACGACCGCGAGGTCGGCGGCCTCGCGCGCGGCGCGGATGAGGCTGAGGTGGCCCTCGTGGAGGTAGCCCATCGTGGGGACGAGGGCGACGGTGCGGCCGTTCGTCCTGGGCGTCCGGAGCGCGGCGCGCAGCTCGGAGATGGTCCGGACGGTTCTCATGCGCGCGCGGGCTCCGCCGCCAGGGTGCGGGTCGCCTCGGTGAGCGCGTCGAAGAGCTCGGCGAGGTCGGGGGTCCGGGTGACGACCGCGGCGCGCTGGCGGCGGACGGTGGCCTCGTCGCCGCGGGCGATCGGGCCGGTGAGCGCTTGCGCGGGGCCCTGCTCGAGCCAGTTGTCGACGGTCGCGCGGACGAGGGGTGCGAGCGCTGCGCGGTCCAGGTGGCCGACGCGCTGCGCGGCCCATTCCAGGGTCAGCAGGAAGTTGGAGGCCATCGAGGCGGCGGCGTGGTAGGCGGCGCGGTCGCGGTCGGGGACGTCGATGGGGTTCATGTCGAGGGTGCGGGCGAGGTGCGTCGCGAGCGCGAGCGCTTCTGCCGTGCTGCCCGCCACGGCGGCCGTCGCGCCGGCGAAGTCCGCGCCCGCACGCGTGACGGTCATCAGCGGGTGCAGGGAGAAGGCGTGCTGGGCGCGGCCGCGGCCGCGCAGGGGCGCGAGCGTGGTGGCGCCGGAGCAGTGGCCGAGGAAGGTGACCGCGCCGGGGTTGCGGAGGGCCTGCGCCGCGTTGGCGATCTCGCCGTCCGGGACCGCGAGCAGGACCACGGGCGCGTCGGCGTCCGGCGCGGAGGCGCGGTCCAGCGGGCCGTCGACGGCCACACCGGCGGCGCGCAACGCCGCGGCAAGGGCAACTCCGAGACGGCCGTGACCCACGACCGTGCAGCGGGGGATGACAGTGGTCATGTCGGATGTCGGTCCAGCTCCCCTCTCGAAGGGGATGCCGGTCGCGAAACTCGGTAGCTCGAATAGTACCCCCGAAATAGCGGAAAGCGACAGCGGGGTGATCCGGGCGGACGATTAGGCTGCAAAGCGTGTCCTCCCCCGAAGAGCGGCGCGAGGCGTTGAAAGCGCTCTTCCACGACGCACGCGGGTGCGTCCGCTGTCCCGAGCTGGCCCAGACCCGCCACACCGTCGTGTTCGGCGCCGGCAACGCGAACGCCGACCTCATGTTCGTCGGCGAGGCCCCGGGCCGCAACGAGGACGAGCAGGGCCTGCCCTTCATCGGCCAGGCCGGCCAGCTGCTCGACACGCTGCTGGGCGAGATCGGCCTGACGCGGGGCGAGGTGTTTGTGTGCAACGTCCTTAAATGCCGGCCTCCTGGCAACCGGGATCCGCAGCCGGTGGAGATCGAGCGGTGTCAGGACTACCTGTTCCGGCAGATCGAGTTGATCGAGCCGGTGGTGATCTGCACGTTGGGCAACTTCGCGACGAAGCTGCTGCGGCATGACACGACCGGGATCATGCGGCTGCATGGGCGGGCTGAGGTGCGGGTTGTCGGGCCGCGCGCCGTGCGGCTGTTCCCGGTCTTCCACCCGGCCGCGGCGCTGTACACGCCGTCGAACGTGGACGTGCTGCGGCGGGACTTCAGCGCGCTGCCGGAGCTGCTCGCGCTCGGCCCCCCGGAGCAGCCGGCGGCGGTGGTGGAGGCGCCTGTCGCCGTCGCGGCTGCCGAGCCGGAGGTCCTGCCGGAGGCGCCGCTGTCGGAGCCGCCGGAGCCGGAGGCTAGGCCCGAGCCGGAGACGCATCCGGCGCAGCTCGGGCTGTTCTAGGCGCGCTCGCGACGACGACCGCCAGCGTCGCGGCGGCCAGCGCGAGGTCGGCGCCCAGCGCCCCGACCGCCGCGACGCCGAGCGCCGCCCCGACCTGCTGGGCGGTCACCAGGACGCCGGACGCCGCGCCCGCGTTGGCGGGCGCGATCCGGGCCAGCGAGCTGTTCAGCAGGCGCGGCAGCACGCAGCCGTTCCCGACGCCGATCGCGAGCATGAACGGCGCGATCAGCAGCGCGTGGTGGGTCGTGTGCGCGACGGGGAACAGGGCGGCGAGCGTCAGGCAGACCAGGACGAGCCCGCCGCGCAGCGTCCCGCGCCTGGCCAGCGACGCGGCGACGAACCCGGCGCCGAGCGGCGCGAACGTCAGGCCGGCGTGGAGCGCGTCGAGGCCGAGGCGGTCCTGGAGCAGCAGCGTGACGATCAGGAAGAAGCTGCTGATCTCCGCGTAGAACATCAGGTTGATGACGGCGCCGGAGACGAACGCGCGGTCGCCGAGCAGCGCGGGCGGGAGCAGCGGCGCCGCGGCTCGCCGCTGGCGGAGTAGGAACGCGACGGCGGCGAACGGCGCGGCGGCGAGGAGCGCGCGGTGGCCGAGCGTCAGCGGCGCGAGCAGCAACGCGAGCGTGAGCGTCAGCAGCGCGGCGCCGGGGAGGTCCAAGTCGTCTGACCCCCGCATATCGGGGGTTAGACGACTTGCGTCGTCGTCGCGCGGGAGGACGCGCGCGCCCGCGGCCAGCGCCGCGGCGGCGATCGGCAGCTGCACTGCGAACGCGGCGCGCCAGCCGAGGCCGAAGAGGTCGAGCGCGAGCAGCACGCCGCCGAGCGCCTGCCCGGCGATCACGCCCGCGCCCGCGACCGCGCCGAACGCGGAGAACGCCCGCGGTCGTTCGGCTTCGCCGAACAGGTGCTGGATCGTCGCCAGCACCTGCGGGACCATCGCCGCCGCGCCGAGGCCCTGCAGCAGCCGCGCGCCGACCAGCGCGGGCGCCGTCGGCGCGGCCGCGCACGCCGCGGCGGCCAGCGCGAACAGCGCCATCCCGGAGAGGAACACGCGCCGCCGCCCGAGCCGGTCGCCGAGCCGTGCACCCGTGATCAGCCCGACCGCGTAGGTGAACGCGTATGCAGCGATCACCAGCTCCAGCGTGCCGTCGGAAGCATCGAGGTCGGCGGCGATCGACGGCGCCGCCACGTTGACCACGAACGTGTCGAACAGGGCGAGGAACGTCGCGGTGAGGATGACCGCCAGCGCGGCCCAGCGGCGGGGATCGGGGGTGACGGCGGGGTTCATGTAGGTCTATCTCAGCACCCGCGGGAGCCGGGATCCACGACGTTCGGCCGCACGGCCGTTCGGCGTGGCCTAACGTGTGCACCCGCCATGGAGCTGCGCCATCTCCGCTACTTCGTCGCTGTCGCCGAGGCCGGGCACTTCGGCCGGGCGGCGGCGGTGCTGCACGTCTCGACCCCGACGCTGTCCGAGCAGATCCGCGCGCTGGAGGCCGAGGTGGGCGCGCCGCTGCTGGTCCGGCATCCGCGCGGTGCGACGACCACCGCGGCGGGCGCTGCGCTGCTGGTCGAGGCGCGGACGGTGCTGCTCGCCGCCGACACCGCGCTGCGCGAGGCACGGCGGGCGGCGGGGATCGACGATGGTGCGCTGCGGCTCGGGCTCCTGACGGGCGCGCCGCCGTGGCTTCCGCGACAGCTCGCGCAGATCCTCGCGCGCGCCGCGCCCGGGCACGTCCCGGCGTTCGTCGGCGGCTCGTCGACCTACCAGCTGGGACTGCTGGAGCGCGGTGAGCTGGATGTCGCGGTGAGTCGCGACACCCCCGACCCCGGCTACGAGACGCTGGCGCTGGTCGAGGAGGAGCTGGGCGTCGTGCTCCCGGAGGCGCACCCGCTCGCGCAGCGCCCCGCGCTCGACGCCGCCGACCTCTCCGGGATCGAGTTGGTGTGGTACCCGCGGCACCGTGCTCCGCGGCTGTTCGACGAGGTGATCACGACGATCGAGCGGCTCGGCGGGCGGCCGGAGATCAGCGCGTCGGCGATGGCGGTCGAGGCGATCCGGACCGCGTTGCCGCTGCTCGGCGGCGCCATCACCCTCGGCTCGCGCCGGATGGAGGGCGACGGCCTCGTCTGGCGCCCGCTGCGCGGCGCGCCGCTCAGCATCCCGATCTGGGCGGTGTGGCGCGCCCGGCCGCGCGACCCGGCGCTGCGCGCCTACGTCAGGGCGCTGCGCAAAGCGGTCGCCCGCGGCGACCTCGCGCCACCGCCCGCCGCGTAGGCTCTGCGCCATGGCACGCACGGTCGCACTGCTGCGCGGGATCAACGTCGGTGGCAACAAGAAGGTCCCGATGGCGCAGCTGCGCGAGGTCTTCGGCGAGTTGGGGCACGAGGACATCAAGACCTACGTGAACTCCGGGAACGTCGTCTTCAGCGGCAGGAAGGCCAGCAGCAGGAAGATCGAGGACGCCTGCGAGGCCGCGTTCGGCTGGCGGATCCCGATCGTCCTGCGCACCCGTGAGGAGCTCGGCGCGGTCCTCGAGGCCAACCCGCTCGGCGAGCAGGCGACCAACCTGTCGCGGTACCTCGTGAGCTTCAGCGGGAGCACGAGCGACCTCGACGCGAGCAAGCTGGACGACATCACGCCCGGCAGGAACGAGCAGTACGCGATCCTCGGCCGCGAGGCCTACCTGTGGCTCCCGGACGGCGTGCACAGCTCGCCGCTGGCCAAGGCGGTCACCGACAGGCGCTTCGGCGTCGTCCTCACCGCCCGCAACTGGCGGACGGTCGAGAAGTTGTACGCCATGACCGGCGACGTGTAGGACTACGCGTCGAACAGCTCGCGCGAGTCCGGGCCCTGCAGCAACTCGGCGTGCGCGCTGATCGCATCGACGGTCCGGCGCAGCTCGTCCACGTAGGGCTGCGCGGGCTCGCCGAGCCGCTCCCGCTCGCGCTCGAACGCGGCGGCCAGCTCGCGGTAGTAGATCCGCGTCGCGATCCCCTGGCCCTGCCGGAACCGCGCCCAGATCGCGTCGCCGACCGTCCGGTAGTCGAGCAGGATCGAGCGCGCGTTGTGGATCTTGTCGGCCAGCGACACCCGCAGCGCCGCCGGCGACTTGGTCGCGAACGCGTCCACGTACGCGCGCTTGCGCTCGTACCAGCCGTCGTGGTCGTCGAGCGAGTCGGTGTTGGCCAGGACGATCTCGGCGACCTTCGCGCCGAACGCCGCCTCGATCTCGGCCAGCGCCGCGGTCCCGCCGCCGTCCTCGACGACGTCGTGCAGCAGCCCGCCGATCGCCTCGTCCTCGTCGCCGTGCATCTCCAGGACCAGCGACGCGACCGCCAGGACGTGCGCGGAGTACGGGATCGGCGTGCCCTTCCGGAGCTGCTGGGCGTGGTGGCGGGTCGCGTAGTGCAGCGCCGCGTCGAAGCGCGCGGTCAGCAGCGGCGTGTCGGTGAACTCCTCGGGCACGGGCAGGATCTAGCGTGCCACGCGGCGCGGCGTCGCGCCGAGGTCGGCCAGCAGCGCGTCCCACGCCGCGGCGTCCGGAGCGTCGTCGCGCGCCGGGAGGCCGGGCGGGACCGGGAGCGCCCCGAGCCGGCGCGGGTCCGGGAACGGGAGCTCGGAGGGATCGCCGCTCGCCGCCACGAAGACGCGCACGCCGCGCGAGGCCAGCAGCGCCGCGGCGACGAGCGTGTGCGGCTCCTCGCCGTCGACCAGCAGCGTCGCGACGGGATCGGCGGGCAGCAGCAGGCGACCGGTCACGCCCTCCTTCCAGCGCCGCGCCTTCACCGCCGGATCGAGGACCGTCCGGGTCAGTGTGCGCGTGGCCGTGCCGTCGCCGCCCTCGACCCGGACCTCCAGCTCGACCGGCCGCAGCGAGCGCAGCGCCGCGACGCCGTCGGCCTTCGCCGACCAGCGCAGCGCGTCGAGCGCCGCGCCCTCGCCGCGCCACACGAACCCGTCGTCGTCCCGGATCCGCGTGCGCCAGAGCAGCGTGGAACCCGGAGCCGCGCCGCCGACCTCGAGCAGCAGCGGCTCGTCCAGCAACCCAGGGGCGGCGCCACGAAGCTCGAGCATCAGCGCCACAGCATGGCGATCAGCGGGCCGCGGCGGCTCCCTCGCGCAGCCGCGGCAGCACCTCGGCGCCGTAGCGCCGGATCGACGTCTCCGGGTCGAGGTCGCCGATCGACTGCAGGCAGATGACGCTGACCGCCTCGTCGATGTCCACCATCTCGCCGATCCGCCGCACGTGCTCGTCGACGTCGGCGCTGACCAGGAAGCCCTCGTGCGCGAACTCCTCGTCGCTCATCCGCGCCTCCGCCGAGGCCGCCATCTTGTCGAGGTCGTGGTCGCTCTCGAGGTAGTACTCCGGGAACTGCGTGGTCTTCCACTTCTTGGTGGCCTTGATCAGCGCCGCCTCGTCGTTGCCGAGGGCGAAGCCCGCCTGTAGGACGATGTCGCCGACCTCGCGCCCGTGCTCGGCGCACGCGTTCCTGTAGGCCTCGATCACCGCGGGCGCGCTCTCCGGGTCGCCGAGCGTCCAGAGCCCGTCGCCGTGCTTGCCCGCGATCGCCGCGGCGTCCGGCCCGAAGGCGGACACGATCATCCGCGGCCGCGTCTCGGCCATGGTCATCAACTTGGCCTCGTTGAGCGAGAACCAGCCGCCGTCCATCGTCACGGTCTCGCCGTCCCACAGCCGCCGGATCGCCTCCAGGCCGGAGTCGAAGCGCCGCAGCATCTCGGCGGGCTCGGGCCAGTCCAGGCCCAGCGGCACCTCGCTCAGCGCCTCGGCCGAGCCCACGCCCAGCACCGCGCGCCCCGGGTACAGCTCCTCCAAGTTCATGAAGTACTGCGCGACGACCGCCGGGTGGTAGTGGTGCAGGATCGGCGTGACGCTCGTGAACAGCGGCTTGTCGGCGATCACCTGGCCGGCGGCGGGGAGGAACACCCACGCCGCGGAGCCCCTGCCTCCGGGGAACCAGGAGTGGAAGTGATCGGACGATCCGATCGCATCGAACCCCGCACCGTCGGCGACCTGCGCCTGGGCGAGCATCTGCGAAGGGGTGAACTCCTCGGTCGAGGCAGCGAACCAGAACTGGGTCATGCCCGCGGCGCTACCCGCGGCGGGCGGCGCGCAATGCCGCGAGCTGCGCGCGCTCGCGCCCGGGATCCCGACGGGTGGCGGCGCGCGCGGCCGCGCGGGTCGCGAAGGTCAGCGCCTGCGCGGCGTCGTCGAGCGCCAGCGCGCGGCCGCCGAGGTTGGCGCGGACGACCTCGCGCCGGCGCTGGGCCAGCAGCGCGTGGGGCTCGCCGCCGTAGGCCGGGCCGGTCGAGTGGCCGCCGCGGTGCTCCAGCGTCAGGTCCGGGTGCAGGAGCGTCGGGACGCCGGCCGCGCGGGCGCGCAGGCAGAGGTCGAGGTCCTCGAAGAACAGGAACTGCTCGGGGTCGAACGGGCCGAGCGCGCGCAGCGTGGCGGTGCGCGCGGCGACCGCGGCGGCGATCGCCCAGCCGACCGGCCGGTCGGCCTCGGCGCGCCACGGGTCGGCGCGCTCGCGCAGCGGCCGCGGCAGCGCGCGCGGGTGGACGACCGCGGGCAGCAGCGCCTCGACGCGGCCGGGCAGCGGGTGGGCGGAGCGCTGGACCGAGCCGTCCGGGTTCAGCAGCCGCGGGACGTGCAGCGCGTCGTCGCGCCGGGCGTGGCGGGCCAGTCGCTCCAGGACCGGCGGCTCGTGGACGACGATGTCCGGGTTCAACAACAACGTGATCGAGTGCGTCGCGCGCTCCAACCCGATGTTGTTGGCGGCGCCGAAGCCGACGTTCCCGGCCTCGACCACTTCGGCACCCCAAGCCGCCGCGATCGCCGGCCCGTCATCCGACGAGCCCGCGTCGACGACGATCAGCTGCGGCCGGTCGGTGATCGGCTCCAGCGAGCGCAGCAGCCGCTGGAGGTCCTCGGCGGAGTCGTGCAGGACGACGACGATGGAGGCGCTCATGGGCCCGCCGCCTCGCGCAGGACGCCGAGGAGGTCGCGGGCCGCGTCGGTCCAGGCGCGCGGGGGCTGGAGCTCGGCGACGAGGCGCGCGCGCTCGGCGGGGAGGCGGCGCAGCGCGTCGGCGAGCGCGCCCGCGTCGCCGGGCGGGAAGCGCAGCGTGCCGGGCAGGCGCAGCGTCGGGATGTCCGAGACGATCGACGGCGTCCCGTGCGCCGCGGCCTCGCGCGGCGGCAGGCCGAAGCCTTCGAGGTGCGACGGCAGCACGACCGCCTCCGCGCCCGCGTACAGCGCATGCAGCTCGCCGTCGCCGACGTGCCCGAGCCGGACCGCGCCCGGGACCTCCGCGCGCCCCTCGCCGACGACGACCAGCTCGGTGTCGGCCAGCGCGGCGCGCGCCCAGGCCGCCGCCAGCACGTCGAGCCCCTTGCGCGGCTCCAGCGCGCCGACGAACAAGATGTAGGGCTTGGCCCGGCCGTCCCCGACGCTCGCCAGCGGCGGCGCGTCCACGCCCGGCTCGACGACGCGCGCCGCGACACCCCAGCGCGCGGAGACCTCCTCGGCGACCGCGGGCGCATCGCAGACGACGGCGCGCGCCCGGCGGGCCAGCGCGGCGGGACGGGCGACGCGGTGCCAGAGGCGCTCGTAGCGGGTGAAGTCCTGCGGGCGGTCCTCCCACGAGAGGTCGTGGATCGTCAACACGTAGGGGTCGCCCACGGCGACGGGCGCCGGCGCGGGCAGCCACACGACGTCCACGTCATCGCCCAGCAGCGTGTCGACGCGCGGGAAGCCGCAGATCGCGCCCGCGCCGTGCACGACGCGCGACGGCGCGCGCGTCCGGACCATCGAGACGCCCGGGATCGGCTCGACCGGATCGCGTCCCGGGACCAGCACGCGCACGGCGACGCCGTCGAGGGCGGCGAGCGCCTCGACCATCCGGCGCGTGTACCGCGCGACGCCCCGGCGCGTGGCCAGCGCCCGCGCATCGACCCCGACGAGCATCGGGTCGCAATCTACCGGTGATCCGAACGCGCCACCTCCTACGAATCCCATCAACGTGAGAGTCGGAGTCATCGGAGCAGGGGTCTCGGGGCTGGTTGCCGCGCATGAGCTGCATCGTGCGGGCCACCAGGTGGTGGTCTTCGAGGCCAATGCCTATGCGGGCGGGCACACGAACACGGTCGACATCGGCGCGCTCAGCGTCGACACCGGGTTCATCGTGTTCAACGACCGCAACTACCCCAACTTCCAGAAGATGCTCCGGAAGCTGGACGTCGCGACGCAGGCGAGCGACATGTCGTTCGGCGTGGGGGACGAGGACGGCGACTTCGAGTACGCCTCGACGTCGGCCAACGGGCTGTTCGCCAAGCGCGCGCACCTCGCCTCGCCGACCTTCCACCGCATGGTCCTGGACATCCGGCGCTTCCAGAGGGACGGCCGCGCGCTGCTGGACTCCGACGACGACCCGTCGCTGGCGCACTGGCTGCAGGACAACAAGTACTCCGAGGCCTTCGTGCAGCGCCTGATCGTCCCGCAGGCCGCGGCGGTCTGGAGCGCCGACCCGGACCAGATGTGGTCGTTCCCCGCGCGCTTCCTGGTCCAGTTCTTCAACAACCACGGGATGCTCGACCTCAAGGACCGCCCGCGCTGGCGCACGGTCACCGGCGGGTCGAAGCGCTACGTCGAGGCGCTCACGAGGCCGTTCGCCGACGCGATCCGCCTCAACACGCGCGTCACGTCCTTCACCCGCGACGACGACGGCGTGACGATCGACGGCGAGCGCTTCGACCACGCGGTCTTCGCCACCCACGCCGACCAGGCGCTGGCGATCCTCGGCGACGGCGCGACCGCGCCGGAGCGCGAGCTGCTCGGCGCGTTCCCTTATGCGCCCAACGAGGCGGTCCTGCACCACGACGTCGCGATGCTCCCGCGCCGCCGGCGCGCCTGGGCGTCGTGGAACTACCACCTGCTCGATCAGCAGACCGGCAAGCCGACCGTCACCTACCACATGAACCGTCTGCAGTCCCTACGAGACGGAGACCGCGAGTGGTGCGTGACGCTCAACCGCACCACGGCGATCGACCCCGAGAAGATCGTGCGCACGATCCAGTACGCGCACCCGGTCTTCACGACCGAAGGCATGCGCGCGCAGGAGCGCGTCGCCGAGATCAGCGGCGGGCGCTCCCGGACGCACTACGCCGGCGCCTATTGGGGCTGGGGCTTCCACGAGGACGGCGTCGTCAGCGGCCTGCGCGTCGCCCGCGAGCTGGGGGTCGGCCCGTCGTGACCGCCGCCGCGTCGCCCGTCCTCTACGCCGGGACCGTCCGGCACCGCCGCCGCGCGGTGCGCCGCCACACGATCCGCCACCGCGTGGCGATGGCGCTCGTGGACCTGGAGCGCCTCCCGGCGCCCGCCGCGCGCGGGCTGATCCGGTTCGACCCCGAGGACTACATGTCGGTCGCCGATGTCCGCACGCGGACCGGGATCGCGACCGGGCCGATCCGCTTGCTGACCTTGCCCCGAAGCCTCGGCAAGGCCTTCAACCCGGTGTCCTTCTACTACGCCTACAACAACGACGAGACGCTCGGCGCGGTCGTCGCCGAGGTGACCTCCACGCCCTGGGGCGAGCGCCACGCCTACGTGCTGGAGGCGAGCGACGGCGCGCGCGTGCACCGCGGCGACGACGACAAGGCGCTGCACGTCTCGCCGTTCCTGGGCATGGACCATCACTACTCCTGGGCCGCCACCGAGCCGCGCGCGACGCTGTCGGTGCACATCGCGCTCGACGATGCCTTCGACGCCACGCTCAACCTCGAGCGCAGGCCCTGGCGCACCCGCGCGCTGCTCGGCGCCTCGCTGCGCACGTTGTTCCTCATCTACGCCCACGCCGCGGTGCTCGCGCTCAAGCGCGTGCCCGTCCACCCCCGACCCACGGAGCCCACACCGTCGTGACCGAACGGATCGCCCGCCGGATCGCCCTCGCCGTCCTGAGCCGGATCGAAGAGGGTCGCCTGACGATCGTCGAAGGCGCAACGCGCACGACCTTCGGCAGCGACGCCGCGCCCGCGGCGATCGTCACGATCCGCGACCCGCGCGCCTGGAGCAAGCTCCTGCAGGGCTCGCGCGGCCTGGCCGAGGCCTACCGCGACAACTACTGGGACTCGCCGGACCTCGTAGCGGTGATCCGCGTCGGCGCCCGCAACGCGCGCCGCCTCGACGCGGTCCGCCGCCGCGCGACGCCGATCCGCGAGCCGTTCCAGCGCGCCCGCCAGGCGTTCCGGTCCAACACGCCGCGCCGCGCGCGCCGCGACATCGAGGCCCACTACGACCTCGGCAACGAGCTGTTCGGGCTGATGCTCGACGACACCATGATGTACTCGAGCGCCGTCTTCGCGACGCCGCAGACCAGCCTCCACGAGGCCGCGGTCGCCAAGTTGGACATGATCTGCGACAAGCTCGCGCTCGGCCCCGACGACCACGTGCTGGAGATCGGGACCGGCTGGGGCGGCTTCGCCACGCACGCCGCCGCCACGCGCGGCTGCCGCGTGACGACCACGACGATCAGCGCCGAGCAGCACGCGCACGCGGTCGAGCGAGTCAATGCCCTTGGGTTGCAGGACCGCGTGACCGTGCTCCAGGAGGACTACCGCGACCTCACGGGCCGCTACGACAAGCTCGTGTCGATCGAGATGATCGAGGCGGTGGGGTGGAAGGACTTCCCGACGTTCTTCCGCACGTGCAGCGACCTGCTCGAGGACGACGGCGCGATGCTCCTGCAGGCGATCGTCATGGACGACCGCGCCTACTCGGTCGAGCGCGCGTCGCGGTCGTTCATCCGCACGCTGATCTTCCCGAACGGGTGCCTGCCGTCGCGCGAGGTGATCGCCCGCTGCGTCGCGCGCGACACCGACCTGCACACCACGCACCTGGAGGACCTGACGCCGCACTACGCCGAGACGCTGCACCGCTGGCGCGCGAACTTCGACGACGCGGAGGAGAAGCTCCGCGGCCTCGGATACGACGACGCCTTCCAGCGCCTGTGGCGGTTGTACCTGGCCTACTGCGAGGCCGGCTTCGCCGAGCGCCGGATCGGCCTCGTCCAGACCGTCCTGGCCAAGCCGCGCTGGCGGCCCGAGGCCTGCGACCTCGGCGTCGGCGAGCTCGCGGCGGTGGCGCAGTGAAGCGCCCCGCGGTCACGGCGGTGCTCGCGCTCCGGGCGGTCTACGGCGTGGCGCTGATCGCCGCGCCCGAGCGGCTCGCACGCCGCTGGCTGGGCCCGAGCGCGGCGACCGGCCCGACGCAGGTCCCGCTGCGCGCGCTCGGCATGCGCGAGCTGCTGATCCACGGCGGCGCGCTCGTGGCGATCGCGACGAGCGACGCCGACCCCAAGCCGTTCCTGTACGCCTCGATCGCCGGCGACCTCTCCGACATCGCGGCGACGTTCGCCGCCCGCCGCGAGCTGCCGGGTGACGCGGTGCCCGCCACCGCGCTGGTCGCGGGTGCGTCGGCGGCGCTCAGCGCGGTCGTCGCGCGCACGGCCTGACGGCCGGACCGAGCCGACGCCGCCTTAACAAATAGACTCGGTCCGCGCATGAAGCCGTCGTCCCCACGGGTGGCTCTGGTCCACGACTTCCTGCTCGACCTGCGCGGGGGCGAGCGGGTGTTCCTCGCACTTTGCGAGCAGTTCCCCGATGCCGACATCTTCACGGCGGTCTACGACCCCAAGGGCACCGAGGGCCGCTTCGAGGACCGCAACGTCCACGCCTCGTTCCTGCAGAAGCTGCACCCGAACGCGAAGTCGTTCCGCAGGCTGCTGCCGCTGTACCCGTACGCGATGGAGGCGCTGGACCTCAGCGACTACGACCTTGTGCTGAGCAGCAGCAGCGCCTGGGCCCACGGCGTCCTGCCGTCCGAGGACGCGGTCCACGTCTGCTACTGCCACAACCCGTTCCGCTACGCCTGGAACGCGCGCGAGGCGACGCTGCGCGCCCAGAGCCCGGTCGTCCGGGCCGCGCTCGGCGTGGTGCTGCAGCGCTGGCGCCAGTGGGACTGGATCGCCGCGCAGCGCGTCGACCGCTACATCGCGAACTCCGAGACGACGCGCCGCCGGATCGCCCGCTACTTCACACGCGAGGCGAGCGTCGTCTACCCGCCGGTCGAGATCGAGCGCTTCCAGCCCGGCGAGGTCGGCGAGCACTACGCGGTCCTGTCGGAGCTGATGCCGCACAAGCGGATCGACCTCGCGGTCCGCGCCTTCAACGAGCTCGGCCGCCCGCTGGTCGTCATCGGCGACGGGCCGGACGCGCGCCGCCTGGAGCGGATGGCGGGCAGCAACGTGCGCTTCACCGGCCGCGTCAGCGACGCCGAGGTCGCGCGCCTGCTCGGCAGCGCGAAGGCGCTCGTCGTCACCGCGACCGAGGAGTTCGGGATCGCCGCCGTCGAGGCGCAGGCCGCCGGGCGCCCGGTCGTGGCGCTGGCCGAGGGCGGCGTGACGGAGTCCGTCCTCGAGGGCGAGACCGGCGTGTTCTACGACGAGGCGACGCCGGCCGCGCTGGCCGCGGCGGTCGCGGGCTTCGACCCGATGGCCGTCGACCCGGCGGCGTGCGTCGCCAACGCGCAGCGCTTCAGCCGTGCGGCGTTCGCCGCGGAGATCCGCGCGAACGTCGATGCGGCGCTCGCCGCCGGTCCCAGCCCGCGCGGCGACCGCAACCGCCCGGCGCGCGGGTTGGCGCTGGCCGGTCGCCGCGCCGCGTGACGGCTCGCACCGCTGTCGTCGTCCCGAACCGGGACGGGCTCCGCTGGCTGCCGGGGCTGCTCGACGCGTTGCGCGCGCAGACGCTCGCCGCCGAGCGGATCGTGATCGTCGACGACGGCTCGCGCGACGACTCCGTCGCGTGGCTGCGCGAGCACGCGCCCGACGCGATCGTGATCGCGCGCCCGCAGTCCGGCGGGTTCGCCGCGGCGGTCAACACCGGCATGGACGCGTGCGCGGACTGCGACTTCGTCGCGCTCGTCAACACCGACGTCGCGCTGGACCCGGACTGGCTGGCGCGGACCGCCGAGGTGTTGGAGGCCGCACCCGAAGCGGGGTCCGTGGCGTGCAAGATGGTGGGGATGGACGATCCCGGCCTGATCGACGACGCGGGCGACACGCTGCGCCGCGACGGCGTCTGCGAGCAGCGCGGGCGCGGGCGGCGCGACGCCGGGCAGTTCGACGCGGCCGGCGAGATCTGGGGCGCGTGCGCGGGCGCCGCGCTGTACCGGCGCCGCGCGGTCGTCGAGGTCGGCGGGTTCGACGCGTCCTACGGGATGTACCTGGAGGACGTCGACCTCGCGCTGCGGCTGCGGCTGGCGGGGTGGACGTGCCGCTACGAGCCGGCGGTCGCGCGCCACGCGGGCGCGGGGTCGGGCGCGCCGGTCGGCTACTGGGTCGCGCGCAACTCCCTGCTGTTGGCCGTGCGCTGGTTCCCGGCCGAGTGGGCGCCGTACGTCGCCTACCGCCAGGCGTCGTGGCTGGCCGACGCGGCGCGGCGGGGCCGGGCGCCGCTGCGCGAGCACCTGCGCGGGCTGCGCGCCGCGGTGCCCGAGCTGGGGCGCGTGTGGCGCGCGCGGCGCGGCGTCGGCGGGACGCAGCGCGCGGCGATGGAGCGCGCGGTGCCGGCGCGGCCGTGGCGGGGCCCGCTGGCCGGCGGGCATCCGGAGGCGGCGGAGTGAGGGCGATGGGCGAGCGGCGGATGCGGCGGCACCACCCGTTGAGCGACAACTTCTTCCGCGTCCACGTCGAGCTGACGTGGCAGCGCGTCCTCTTCCTGGCGGTCCTGGCCGCGCTGTGGGCGACGATCGACCTGCGCGCCGGGATCGGGCCCCACGACGAGGGGCTGATGCTCCAGTGGGGCCACCGGATCGCCGGCGGCGAGTGGCCGTACCGCGACTTCTGGGTCAACTACCTGCCGGGGTCGCCGCTGCTGCAGGCGGTGCTCGGCGACTCGCTCGTGACGTGGCGCGTGGTCCGGGCGGTCGTGTGCGGGGTGACGGCGGTCCTGGCGTACCTGCTGGTGCGGCGCGAGACGACCAACGACCGCTGGGCGCTCGCCGCGTGGGCGGGCGTGACCGCCGGGATGGCGTGGCCGCTGACGCCCGGGCCGACGGCGCCGTCGGTGATGTTCGCGTTCGCCGCGCTGCTCGGGGGCCGCAGGCGCCCGGGGCTGGCGGGCGCGCTGGCGGCGCTGGCGTTCCTGTTCCGGCCCGAGGTCGGCGTCGCTGCCGCGCTGGGCGCGTGGTGGCTGGGCGGGCGTGAGGCCGACGGGCGGCCTGCGCGGCTGTGGGCGTGGTTCGGCGGTGTGGCGTTGTTGGGGATGTTGCCGTTCCTGGTGGTGGCGCCGGGGGACTTCCTGTCGCAGACGTTCGGCTTCGCGTTCAGGCAGCACCTGCAGCACCTGCCGTTCCCGATCGCGCCGCACACCAGGGACCCCAACAAGGTGCTGGAGCGCGACTTCCCGGCGTTGTTGGTGGTCTTCACGGTGCTGTGGGCGGTCGCCTCGTGGCCCGCGCGGCGCGGCATGGCGCTGCTGCCGCTGATGGTCGTGGGGTTGTTGTACTTGTTGGCGCGCACCGACGAGTTCCACCTGGTGCCCTTGGCCGCGGTGCTGGCGATCGCGCTGGCCGCGGGCGCGGCGCGCGAGGTGCGGACGCCGTGGAAGATCGCGCTGGCGGTCGGGCTCGGCGTGATCGTCCTGCACGGCGCCGACCGGATGCTCGGGAAGGTCCAGGACGGGACGAACATGGCGGGCGTGAACCTGCCGGGCGTCAACGGCGTCCGGACCGACCAGGACGACGCGCACGCGCTGGAGGACCTCGCGACCGAGGCCAACAGGATCACGAAGCCCGGGTCCTACATGTTGAGCGCGCCGCCGCGCTATGACCGCGTGCGGGTGGGGGACACGTTGTTGTACACGTTGCTGCGCCGGGAGAACCCGACGCGCTACGACGTCGTCCAGCCCGGCGTCGTGACGACCGCGAAGGTCCAGCGCGAGATGGCCCGCGACCTCGAGCGCACGCAGACCCCGCTGGTCGTCCGCTGGGAGGCGCCGGTCGCCGAGCAGGCCGAGGACAACGGCTCCGGGAGGTCGTCGGGCGTCGACATCCTCGACGACTACATCGACACGCACTACAGCAGGGTCGGCCGCTACGGCGACTACCTATTGTTGAAGCGCCGCTGAGACGCGCTCGGAGAGCGCGAGGTACTGCTGGTAGACGCGGCCGTGGCTGATGTCGGCGGGGCGCTCCTGGATCTCGGCGATCGCGTCCTGGACGACCTCGCCGTCGACGAACTGCTCGCGCGTCAGGTCGACCTCGCTGCCGTCGGGCAGGCGGTTCCAGAAGTGCAGTCCCTGGCGCGTGCCGTCAGCGTGCAGGACCGTCGACCTGACGATGTCGCCGCCCGCATGGTCCTGGACGACGAGCGCGGTGACGTTGCACTGGCCGCGGGACGGGTTCTCCGGCGGCCACGGCGCGTCGGCGGGGTCGCAGCTGGCGGGCGACCAGCTGGCGCGGATCGCGGCTTCGAGGTCGGCGGGGAGCATGGCGCTCGATCCTAGGTGGCGATCAGGACGTGGAAGACCCTGAGGTGCCTGGGGCCCTCGGCGGGGCCGAGGCGGCGGTGGTCGGCGAGCGTCAGGCCGGCGGCCGCGAGTTGTTGTACGACGTCGTTGACCGGGCGCAGGTTGAAGCCGTAGGGCGTGAACGGCAGATCCCTCATGTGGTCGGGGTCGCCGATGCCGACGACCAGGCGGCCGCCGGGCTTCAGGACGCGGCGCAGCTCGGCGAAGGCAGGTTGTAGGTCTTCGATGAAGTAGATGGTGTTGGTCGTGACGATGCCGTCGAGGCTCGCGTCCGGCAGCGGCAGCGCGCTCATCGGCCCGGCGTGCAGCTGCAGGCGCCCGGAGGCCAGCGCGTTCCTGTAGGTCTTGCGCGCGGCGCGGAGCATGTCCTCGCTGATCTCCGCGCCGTGGATCGTCGCGGCGGGCGACTGCAGCAGCCGGGCGAGCCCGACCCCGCCGCCGAAGCCGACGTCGGCGACGACCTGCCCGTCGGCGACCTCCAGCGCGGCGACCGCGGCGTCGACCGCCTTGAGGTTGCGCTGGTTGATCCGCCGCGCGACGACCTTCCCGGCGAGGCCGCTCGGATGGCCGAGCTGCTTCGCGAGCCTGCGTTGGAACGCTGCGCGGAGGTCCATGCGCGCGACTCTACGTCCGGGCGCGGACGCGGACGCGGGCTAGGGCGTCAGCGCGACGTCGATGAAGAACGGGATCGGGTCCCAGTCGCGCGCGAACAGCACGGTCGACCGATCGTGCCGCAGGAACAGGACGGCGACGTCGCCCTCCCAGGCGATGCGCGTCCCTGCCGCGTCGATGGCGCGGACGATCGTGTGGGCGGGCGCTTCGGTCACCTCGGCCCAGGCGACCGAGCCGTGCTCGTCGACCGTCAGCGGTCCCGGCGTGCCGGCGGTCACGAGCGTGCGGCGCTCTCCGGCCGCGGCGTCGGCCGTCAGCAGGCGCGAGCCGGCCCACGCAGCGGCCCACGTCCCGGCGAGGACGACGTCGCGTGGCGCGGCCTCGGCGAGGTCGGTCACGACGCCGGAGGCGCGCAGGCAGACCGCGGTGCCGAGCGGCGTCCGCAGCAGGTCGACCAGCACGTTGCCGCCCACGCGTGCCCTCGCCGGGCAGCGGTCGCGCGGCGCCAGCGGCGTGCGACGGGGGTGGCCGCTGTGGCGCCAGGTCAGCGCGCCGCCGGTGAACGCCAGCCCGGTCATGTCGGCGCCCTCGTCCAGCAGGCGGGTGACGTCGCCGGGGACCGAGAGCAGGACGTCGGCCGTCACCATGCTGCCCTCGTACCACGCGACCGCGCCGCGCGGGCCGAGCGCGAAGACCGTGACGTCGTTGTAGTCGCGCGTGGAGCGCAGGACCCGGCTCCGCACGCGGTGCACCGCGTCGTCGATCACCGGGTCGTGGCCGGAGATCCTGTAGCCGAGCTCGGTGCCGCGCATCCGGACCGTGTCGAGCGACGGCAGCCCGGCGGGCAGGGGCGCCACCACGCGGCGCCTGCCGCTGGCCCGCGCGCAGCCGATCAGCCGCAACGTGGCGGCGGCCTGCGTGAGGGCGACGGCGGTCGCCGTGCGCGCCTCGACGCGCTCGCCCGCGCGCGGCGCGCAGCGATCGCGCTTCGGGGCGGCGGCGGCTGTCGCCGTTGCCGCCTGCGCGGTCCCGGCGAGCACGAGCGCGAGGAGCGTCAGGGCGAGGGCGATGGAGCGCATCGACCGCTCAGACGCCGCGCGCGCTCGGAAGTTACGCGGTGATGACGATCGGGTTGCCCTCGGTGATCACGAGCGTGTGCTCGGCGTGCGCGGACAGCGAGCCGTCGGCGGTCCGGACGATCCACTCGCCGTCCTCGACGACGTCGCCCTCGCCCGCGGCGATGATCGGCTCGATCGTCAGGACCAGCCCCTCGGTCAGGACCGGCGACGGGCCGGGCATCGCGACGCTGTAGACCGTCGGCTCCTCGTGGATCCTGCGGCCGATGCCGTGGCCGGTGAGCGAGTAGCAGACGCTGAAGCCGCGCTTCTCGACCTCGGCCTGCACGGCGATCCCGATGTCGTTGACGGTCGCGCCCGCGCGCGCCGAGGCCAGCCCCTTCTTCAGCGCCGACTCGGCCGCGCCGACGAGCTTGACCGCGCTCGGCTTGGCCCTGCCGACGACGACCGTCCGGCACGCGTCGGCGTAGTAGCCCTCCAGCTCGGCGGTGACGTCGAGCTTGACCAGGTCACCGTCCTTCAACCGCCGCGCGTTGGGCACGCCGTGCACGGCCTCGTCGTTGACCGAGATGCAGGTCCAGCCCGGGAAGTTGTAGTCCAACTGCGGCCCGGACCGCGCACCATGCGCCGTGAAGATCCGCTCGGCAGCAGCATCCAGCTCAGCCGTCGAGATCCCGGGCCGGACGAGCTTGCGCAGCTCGCGGATCGTCTGGGCGACCACACGGCCGGCAGCCTTCATGCCGGCGAGGTCCTCGGGCGTGTCGGTGGACATGCCCTCAGGCTAGATGGTTGCGAGGTGCAGTCCCGTCGTGGCCGCGGACGAGCACACCGGTCGCGTACCGGAATGAGCCGGGGATCAACGGTGTGCGGTCATGTGCGGTTAGTGGCGTTGCGTTTTTAGACGGACATGCATAGGATCGCCGCCCAATGCGGAGGATTGTCCTGAGCGGTGTGCTCGTCTCCTGTTGTCTGCTCCTTGTCGCTTGCGCCTCGTCATCGCGCAAGCCGGACGAGGCGGACACCGGCACGCAACGCCTGGTGGCCGCCGCCGATGGTGGCCGGCAGCCGACGAGCTCGCCTCGTGTCCGGCCGGCGTCGGCGCTCCCGAGCGTGCGGTCCGAGCATCGTGCTCGGACCCGTCGGGCGCCGAAGAAGCGCCAGCCAGACCGGAACGTCTCGGTGAGGCGGTCCGTGTCGGTTCGCACCGGTGAGGTCGCCTCCATGCCGGTGGGCACGGTGCGCACCCTGCCTGCGAAGGGGGGCGCTGCGAAGGCTGCGCTCGCCCAGGCGATCAAACAGGTCTCTCATCCGGAGTCGTCTCGACCGGTGGCGCGAACCGAGAGCTCGCTTGTTGCGATCGCCGCGTCGGTCACCACCACGGACGGGCAACCCCACCTGGGCGTTCGGCCGGCAAGTGCGGCGCCCGCCGGCTACGAGGAAACGTCGCTGCACCCCGGAGGCGGACGCCAGGTGACGCAGGGCGCCTCGGTCACGATCAAGTACGTGGCCTTCTCATGGGCCACCGGCCGGACGGTCGACAGCCTGTGGGACCTCGGTCCGCCGTTCTCCTTCACGGTCGGCTCGCAGCTGGTGGCGCCCGCGATCAACCGTGCAGTCGCCGGGATGCACGTCGGCGAGACGAAGCTCGTCGCGGCTCCGACGGCACTCGGGCCGTCGGCGATCCCCGGTGCGCCGATCGGCGCCGCCGAGAGCCAGCCACTGCTCTACGTCCTCAGCGTCGAGGACGTACGCGACCACGAACCCGAGATGCCCGACGCACCGTCGTCGTCGCCGCATTCCACCGATCAGCCCTGACCTGGAGCCAGACATGAACGTTTCCCGTCTTCGCGTGTCGGTCGTCGCCGCGTTCGCCTCGTTGCTGATCGCCTTGTGCGCAGCGAACGTTGCGGTCGCAGACACCAACATCACGCTCACCAGCGACCCGGTTCCGATCTCGTGGGGGCCGAACCACATCGACGTGTTCGCTCGCGGATCGGATGGGGCCCTGTGGCACCGAGCGTTCCTCGCCTCGTCGGGAGGCTGGGGCAACTGGGAGAGCCTCGGCGGGCAGATGACCGGCACCCCGTCGGTCATCTCCTGGAGTCCAGGACATCTCGACGTGTTCGTGCGCGGGACGGACGGAGGGCTGTACCACCGCTGGTTCACCGGTTCGGGCTGGTACGACTGGAGGCGGATCGGCACCTGGCAGATCGCGGGCAGCCCCTCCGCGATGACCTGGGGCTCAGGTCAGGTCGACGTGTTCGCTCGCGGTAACGACAACGCGCTCATCCACGCAGCGCTCGTCACGAGCATGGGGGATTGGGGCGACTTCACGTCGCTGGCGGGGAGCATCCAGGGCGACCCGCACTCGATCTCCTGGTACAGCGGCCACATCGACACGTTCGTCCGGGCCTGGGACAACACGCTGTTCCACAAATACTTCACGACGGCGGTCGGTTGGTCGGGCTGGGGCCAGCTCGGCACGACGCCGATCATCACCGAGCCGCAGCCGGTGACGTGGGGCAACGGCCAGATCGATGTGTTCGCCGAGGCCACGAACGGGGAGCTGATCCACAACAGCTTCCTTGCATCGCTCTGCGGCTGGTGCGGGTGGACCTCGCTCGGCGGAGGGCTGACGTCGGAGCCGCGCGCCATCTCGTGGACCTCAGGGCACGAGGAAGTGTTCGTGCGCGGGGGCGAGGGCAACCTCTGGCAGCGGTACTTCTTCAATGGCGGATGGTCGGATTGGGAGTCGCTCGGCCGGCCGGCCACCGGCTTCACGGGCAATCCTCGTCCGGTCACCTGGGGCTACGGGCACGTCGACGTCATGGCGCGCACGTCCGGTGGCGAGCTCGTTCATCGTGCGTTCCTGAACAGCAGCTGGTCCGATTGGCAGTCGCTCGGCATCCCGCACGTCGGCACGCCGACGAGCTGGCAGTACGGCGGTCCGGACCACTCGGTCAACACGACCGACGAACAGAGCGTGGTCGAGACGCTGCTCGAAGACGACGATCCGTCGGTCGCGGCGACGACCTGGTCAGGGCTCTCGCCGCTGGACCAAGCGGGAATGAACAACTACGATGCTGGCGGGATCCCGGTGCCGTCGTCATCGAACGACCAGCACGGAGGCGAAACTGCTGCGGAGGTCCCGGCCAACGCAGCCAGCACCGGACCTGATCCTACGTACGTCAACACGATCTCACTTGGCAACTGCGGCGGCGTTGGGTTCGATCGAGGCATCGTGCGTGATGCGCCACCCACCTATCCGGTTCCGCCTCCGTACACCGGCGCAAGTCGCCTGTCATGGAAGGTCAGCAAGCGAGAGCAAGTCGATGGACAATGGGCGAAGGCTGTCACCGTCGATATCCGCGTGTATCCCTGGCTGCAGCATCGACCAGGACTCGTGGTGGGCCTCGCAACTCAGACAGGCGTTCAGGTTGGCGCGACCAATCGAAAGTCGCCGTTCAAGACGTCGGTTCAGCGCGACGACCAGCAGAATCGATTCCCTAGAAAGCCGTTCTATTACCATCTGACGCAATGGGCGTTTGAAGGTCAGAACGTCTATATGCAGGGAACGACGATGTTTGGAGCACCACTCAAGTGGTATGACGCGGCGCAGGATAAGACCTTTGCCTGGGCGGGCGATTTCTATCCGACGCTTTCGAAGAACCTCTGGTACTCGTGCACCGCTTGACCGCCGAGATCGTCAGGGTGCAGGTGAGCCTTGCCGTGATCGGCCGGCGACTTCAGGCGACGCCTGCCTTCGAGATCCGGGAACCGGACGGGCAGCACCGCGTTTGGCGCGGAGGGACGCACGATGACGTCGCGTGCCTTGACATCGCCGGGCGGTGGGATCTGCGATGGATGTTGGACGCCTCGACCATCGACGCCGTCAAGGATCTGAAGGAGCATGGCGTAGACGCAGAGGTTCCCCTTGCTGGGACTCCGGTTGAGTTTCTCCCGACAGATGCTGAGGCGTCCCGTGTCATCGACCGGGTCGAGAAATGCCGGATCGGCCGCGCAGGCGCCGAGAGGCTTGGGTGACGCCGCGTCCCCACCCCGCGAGAAGCCGGCAATGGCGCGTAGAGTTCCGCGCCTGCGTTCTTTCGTCGTCCGCACCGCCATGGTCGTCTTCGCGATCGGACTCGTCGCCCTCGGCGTCGGTCGCACGCACGATCGCTCCGGCTGCAACGCGGGCGGCAGGCTCGCGTTCCAGGTCGGCAACGGCAAGCGGCCGGTCAGCGACGCGCCGCGGGCCGCCCAGAAGCTGCTGGACCACTGTCGCGGCGCCCAGCAGCTGACCAACGGCGTCAGCGCGCTCGTGCGCGTCAAGGCGACGGGCCCGGCGCAGGAGCTGGCCGACGCCGCCGTGCGCCGCGAACCCCAGCGCCGCGACTCCTGGCTCGCGCTCGCCGCCGTCGCGCGCCTGAAGGGCGATCAGGCCGCCAACCGGCGCGCGCTAGCCCGCGCGCGCCAGCTCGACCCGCTCAGCTTCCGCGCCAGCAGCTGACGCGTCGCCGCCGCCGGTCTTCTTCGGGCGCGGGTCCTTGAAGCGGAGGATCGGGCGCTCGAGCAAGTAGTAGGACAACGTTGCGGCCGTCGTCGCCACCGCGAACACGACGAGCGTGTACAGCACGAAGTCGCCGTGCGGCGTCCAGTTCTCGACGCGCGTCAGCTTGCCGGTCAGCGGGTGGTGCCAGAGGAAGATCCCGTAGGAGATCAGCCCGATCCAGGCGACCGGGCGCAGCGTCAGCAGCCGGTCCGGCACGCTGCCCGAACCTTCGATCCCGAGCATGATCGGCATCGCGAAGCACGTCGCCATGACGCCGTAGATGACGTGGCCGCCGACCCAGTCGAACGTCGTGTAGTCGGTCACCGACAGCACGGGCAGGCCGATCCGCGTGAGCAGCACCATGAGCGCCGCGGCGACGGCCCAGGGCAGCAACGGCCTGCGCACGACCAGGCGCAGGAACGCCGGCCGCTCGGCGACCGGAACCTGATGCCAGCGGGCGCTCACCAGCGCGAGGATCATCCCGAGCGCGAACCAGGAGAACGTGCCGGCGATCGTCGACGACACCGAGTCCGGCGACTTGTCGGCGAACGTCAACCCGCGCGTGACCTCCGAGGCCACGGCCAGGACGAGCAGCAGGCCGGTCTCGGCCAGCATCTGCGTCTTGACGCTGCGCCCGCGCAGCGTGCGCCAGAGCAGCAGGGCGTACACCGGCAGCAAGATGTAGAACTGGACCTCGACGCACAGCGACCACGCGGCCGTGATCCCGCCGCTGATCCACAGCGGGCGCAGGACCTGCAGGAAGCCGTAGTAGACCCACCAGTGGTCGGTGAAGACGTACGGCAGCCCGGGCCAGATCGCCAGGACCGTGAGCGCCAGCCAGTAGGCGGGCACGATGCGCAGGACGCGGCGGCGGGCGAAGCGCCGGATGCTCGGGACGCGCTCGCCGCGGTAGCGCGAGGCGACGAACGGGCGGTAGAGCAGGAAGCCCGAGATGATGAAGAACAACGCGACGCCAGAGTCCAGGCGCGCGGTGATCTGGCCCAGGAACCCGCGGCCGTTGAAGCCCGACAGGAACGCCGTGTGCGTGACGACCACGGCGCACACCGCGACAGCGCGGAGGCCGTCGATCGCGGGGAAGCGGGGGTTCCCGGGCGGCGGTGCGACCGCCGCCTCGCCTGCGTTGACCTGACTGACGCCCATCCGAAACGGCCACTCTACGCGTCGCCGCCGTCGTCCATAGGCTTCGGGTCATGCGCCGGCTCCCACGGTTCGAAGCACGACTCCTGGCGATCGCCGCGCTGGCCCTGTTCGTCCGCCTGCTCTACACCGGCCTGAACCGCAAGTACCCGGTGATCGGGGACGCCCTGACGTTCTACAAGGACGCGGCGCACCTCGCCAACGGCGAGGGGTTCCGCCGTGCGACCGAGAACATCCCGACGGCCGAGCACCCGCCGCTGCACATCGTGGTGCTGGCGACGATCGACAAGCTCGGCGGCTACGGCACGCTGGCCCAGAAGTTCGTCCTGTGCTTCGTCGGGACCGGGACGGTCGTCGCGATCGGCTACCTGGCGCGCCGCGTCGCCGGCCCGCGCGCGGGCCTGATCGCCGCCGGCATCGCCGCGATCTACCCGCTGCTCTGGGTGATCGACGGCTCGCTCATGAGCGAGACCGAGTACGCGCTGCTGATCACGCTGACGCTGCTGGCGGCCTACGGCTACCTCGACCGCCCGAGCTGGAAGCGCGCGGCGCTGCTCGGCGGCGCGATCACGCTGTGCGCGTACACGCGCGGCGAGGCGGTCGGGTTGCTGGTGATCCTCGTGCTGCCGCTGGCCTACCGCGCGCAGCCGACGTGGGGCGGGCGGCTGAAGATGGTCGCGGTGGTCTTCGCGACGTTCGCCGTGCTGCTGGCGCCGTGGCAGATCCGGAACTTCTCGACGTTCAAGGACCCGGTCTGGATCTCCGACAACGGCGAGGGCGTGTGGGTCGGTGCCAATTGCCATGGGTCGTACTACGGCAAGCTGACCGGCTCGTGGGACTACTCGTGCTTCGGGCATCGCGCAGCGGGCGACGAGTCCCAGTTCTCAGAGGATTACCGGCAACGCGGGATCCAGTACGCCAAGGACCACTCTGGCCGGATCCCGTACGTGATGCTGATCCGGCTGCTGCGCGAGTTCGACTTCTACCGGCCGCTGCAGTCCGCGATCCTGATGTCGACCGAGGGGCGGTCCTACGAGGTCGCCAAATGGGGCATCCGGGCCTACTGGCTGCTGTTGCCGTTCTCGATCGCCGGTGCGGTGCTGCTGCGCCGGAGACGCGACACGCTGGTGATCCTGATGGCTCCGGTGATCCTCGGGGTGGCCGTGGCCGCCGTCGTCTACGGCTCGACGCGGTTCCGCGTGATCATGGAGCCGGTGCTCGTCGTCCTCGGCGGCGTCGCGATGGACGCGTTGTGGTCGTGGATCGCCGCGCGGCGTCAGGCGCGGTCGCCGTCGGCGTCCGACGCCGCCAGCAGCGCGCCCGCCAGGGCGACGCCGACGAGCGTCAGGGCCGGCATCTCCCAGTCCCAGTCGATCGCGCCGTGGAACGCGTAGGCGCTCAGCGCCGCGATCGGGCCGGCGACCGTGGCGGCGCCGAGGTCGCGGATCGCGTCGCGTGACGCCAGCGCGATCCCGGCGCCCATCAAGACCAACAACAACCCGCCGACGATGCCGAGCTCGGCGAGCGTCTCGATCTCGAGTGAGTGCGCGTCCTGCGCGGGCTGGCGGACCGGGCGGTCCTCGAGCCAGCGGACCGCGAAGCCGCCCGCGCCGACGCCCTTGAGGGGATGGTCGGCGAACGTGTCGATCGCGACCTTCCAGTAGTGGTAGCGCGGCGAGTCGGTCGACGCCAGGCGGCTCGTCGAGGCGCCGAAGCGCGGGTCGCTGGAGGCTGACGGCGCGTCGCTGCCCGCGGCGACAGCCACCGGGACCACGAGCATCGCCGCGACCAGCAGCGCCGCGACCCAGCCGTGGTGGGGCGGCAGCGGCAGGCGCCCGAGCCGGGACGCGCCGACGCGCTCGTCGCGGCACGCCCACAGCTGCACGAACGCCGCCAGGCCCATCAGCGCCAGCAGCGCGACCAGGACGGCGAGGCCCTGCAGCGCGGGATGCGCGCCGTGCAGCGTCCGGACCGCGGGCGCCGCGGCGGCCACCGCGCAGCCGATGATCCCCGCCTCGACCGCGATCGCCGCCGCGCGCAGCTGCGTGTAGGACGGCGCGAGCGCCAGCAGGACGACGAGGCCCGCGGCCGTCGCGGCCAGCGCGCCGCGGCTGAACGTCAGGTAGATCGCGACCGCGAGCGGGACCGCCGCGGCGGCGGCCAGCGCCCGGTGCGGCGCAGGGCGCGTGTCGTCGCCGGCGATCCGCGCCGACAGCACGAAGCCGAGCGCGCCGAGCGCGCCCATCGCGTTCCAGTAGGTCAGCGGCTGGTCGAGGCGCCCGCCGGCGCTGATCGACGGCGCGGCGTGCACGACGTCCGGGATCAGCCGCCCGAGCAGGCCGTAGCCGACGACGACCAGCGCGCCCGCCGCCAGCGCCGGCTCGACCGCGCGCGGGACGTAGCGCAGCGTCGCGACCGCGACGACCAGCGCGCCGAGGTAGAGCGCGTCGCGCTCGAACGTCGCCCAGGCGTTGTCGTTCAGCGGCGCCCAGCGCGTCGACCACGCGGTCCAGGCCGTCAGCCCGGCGAACGCCAGCAGCGCGAGCTGCGCGTGGCGGTTGCGCGGCCACAGCGCGCGGACCGGCAGCAGCAGCGCACAGGCGGCCAGCAGCAGGCCCGTCAGCGCGAGCGCGACGTCGCGCGGTCCGTCGAAGTAGCCGCCCTTGAAGAAGGCCAGGACGGTGGGCGCGGCAAGGGCCAGCAGCGCCAGGCCCGCCGCGGCGGCAGGCCGCCGCGTGGTGGGGAGGGGCGAGCGCATCGGCGGTGCAGCCTATTCTTCGGCGCTGCATGCGGAGCCGCAGGGCCATTCCCCTCGCGGTCACCGTCCTTGCCTACGTGGTCGCCATCGTCCAGCGTCCGGGCGAGCTGGTGGCCGACACGAAGGTCAACTTGTACCTCGACCCAGGCCGGTTCCTGGGCGACGTCCTGTCGTTGTGGAGCCCGACGGTCGACCTCGGCCACGTCTGGGCCGGGCAGTACGCGGGCTACGCGTGGCCGATGGCGCCGTGGTTCTGGCTCGGCGACGAGCTCGGGATCCCGACGTGGCTCGTGCACCGGCTGTGGCTCGGGACGCTGCTCGCGCTGGCGGGCTGGGGCGTGGTCCGGCTGCTGGACGCCCTCCTCGGCCCGGAGCGCCGGCGCGGCGCGATGCACCTGGCCGCCGCTGTCCTGTTCGTCGTCAACCCCTACGTGGCGACCTACTTCGCGCGCCAGTCGATCGCGCTGCTGGCCTACGCGTCGCTGCCGTGGCTGCTGCTGTGCGTCCAGCGCGGCCTGCGCGAGCCGCGCGGCTGGCGCTGGCCGATCGCGTTCGCGCTCGTCCTCAGCAGCGCGGGCGGCGGCGTCAACGCCGGGCTGACCGGCTGGGTGCTGTTGGGGCCCTTGCTGCTCGTGTTGTACGGGTTGTGGCTGCGCGACGTGGCCTGGTCCGACGTCCGGTCGTTCCTGGTGCGGTTGGTCCCGGTCGCGGTCGTGGCGAACCTGTGGTGGGTCGTGCCGCTGGGGCTGGCCTCACGCGCGGCGCCGGACTTCCTGGCCTTCACCGAGCAGCCCGGGACGATCTGGGGCACGACCTCGCTGAGCGAGTCGATGCGTCTGCTCGGGTTCTGGGGGACGTACGTCGGGACCGGCTTCGGCGGCGCGCTGCGGCCCTACCAGGGCACCGGCCCGGTGTTGTTGTTGGCCTTGCCGGTGGTCCTGGCGGGGCTCGTGACGCCCGCGCTGTCGCTGAGCGCGTTCGTGGTCACCAAGCGCTGGCGCTACGCGCCGTTCTTCCTGGTGTTGACGCTCGCCGGGCTCGTCGTGATGACCGCCGGCTGGCCCGAGGGGACGCCGATGCGCCACCTCGTCACCGGCGTCTACTACCACGTGTCGCTGGTCCAATTCCTGCGCACGACCTACAAGGCGGGGGCCCTGACCGCGCTGGGCCTGGCCGGGCTCGGCGGCGCGGCGTTCGGCTACGCCTGGGCGCGCTGGCGCGGCGTGGCCGTCCGCGGCGGGATCGCGGGCGCGGCGGTCGCGTTGTTGGTGGTGTCGTGCTGGCCGCTGGTGACCGGCCGGGCGGTCGAGGGGCAGTTGCGGTTCAAGGTGCCGCCGGCCTACGACAAGCTCGCCGCCGATCTCGACAGGCGGCCGGACGCCACGCGCGCCGCGGTCTTCCCGGGCCAGCTGTTCGCGTTCTACAAGTGGGGCGGCACGGTCGACCCGGTGCTCCCGGCGCTGACCAAGCACATGGTGTCGGAGCGCTGGATCATCCCGTTCGCCGACCGGCGCTCGTCGGACCTGCAGTTCGGCGTCGACGCGCTGGTCACGCAGGAGCGCCTGACGCCGGGCCAGCTCCCGCCGTTGTTGTCGTTGATGGGCGTCGGCGACGTGGTCCTCGCCGCCGACGGCGACCGCGCCTACAGCGGTGAGATGCCGGCCGCCGACGCGGTCCGGGCGCTGAGCGGGCTCGGGAAGGCGGTGCCGTACGGCAGGACCGTGACGGCGCGCGGCGACGCCGGCTCGCTGGGCGGCGACGCGCGCGTCCCGCAGCTGCAGCGGATCCCGCTGAGGGGCAACTCGACCGTCCAGGTGCTCCCGCGCGGCAGCGAGCAGGTCGTCGACGGCGCGGCCGACGGGATCGAGTCGATGGCGTCGTTCGGCGCGCTCGACCCGCTGCGCGCGCTGGCCTACGGGCCGGACCTCGGTGCCGCCGGGATCCGCAGCGCCGAGCGCTCCGGCGCGTCGTTCGTGGTCGCCGACGGCAACCGGCGGCGCGCGTTCGTCGCGGCGCGCTCGCGCGGGCAGACCGGGCCGACGCTGACCGCGGGCAACGACATCTCCCAGGACGGCACGATCCTCGACCCGTTCGGCGCCGCCAGCGAGCCGGGCGCGGCGGCGCGCGAGACCGTCGCGGTCTACGGCGGCGGGATCACCGACGTCACCGCGCCCGCGTCGCCGCAGGTCACGCAGCTCCCCGACCAGCGGCCGTTCGCGGCGCTCGACGGCGACACGACCACCGCCTGGATCGCCGACCGCCACCTCGTCCCGGTCCGGCCGGACCTGACGGTCACGCTCGACCGGCCGCGCGACATCCAGACGATCGACCTGATGCCCTACGGCGACTCGCGCGGCCGGGTGCGCGCGGTCACGGTCAACGGCAGGCGCTTCCCCGTCAAGTCAGGGTGGAACCGGCTGAGCGTGAACCTGCGCGGCGCGCGGTCGGTCGTCGTGCACCTCGCCGACGTCACGCGGCCCAGGCACGGCAACGCGGGGGCGGGCGGGATCCGGGAGCTGTGGATCCCCGGCATCAGGGCGACCGAGTCGCTGCGCCCGCCGACCGACGTCGAGGACGCGCTGCGCGGGACCGACATCCAGCACAACGCGTTCTCCTACATCCTGAACCGCACGACCGCCGACGTGCCGTACGCGCGCGGCCGCTACACCGGCGAGCGCGGCGCGGGCGAGCTGCGCGACGCCACCGACCCGGAGGCGCAGCTGCGGCGGATCGTGACGCCGCCGGCGGCGCGCAACTACAAGGTCTCCGCCTGGGCGACCGTCGATCCGCGCACCGCGGACTCCGAGCTGGATCGCCTCACCGGCACGCCTGACCTGATCCACGCCGACTCCTCCTCGCGCTTCGAGAACCGCGGCCGCTACCGCGCGTCGGGGGCGTTCGACGCGGGCGGTGGGCGGGACTGGATCGGGCAGTGGATCCCGGGGCGCCCGGCGTGGGTCGCGTGGACCGCGGGCCGGACGGAGACCGTGCGGAGCTTCGCGCTGGTCCCGGCGCGCGCCGTCGTGCGCGAGCCGACGAAGGTCGCGCTGTCGGCGGGCGGCAGGCGGGTCGTGGCCAACGTCGGCTCCGGCGGCTTCGTGAAGCTCCCGCGCGCGGTGACCGGGCGGCGGTTCCGGCTCGACGTCCTCGCGGCGAAGTTCCCGGCGGGGACGCCCGCGCGTGACCGGCAGCGGCGCGCGGTGGGGATCGGCACGATCTCCGGTGTCGGGCCCAGCGTCCTCGGGCCGGAGCATGCGCGGTCGCGCGGCACGGTCGCGCTGCCGTGCGGGATCGCGAGCGTGAGGGTCGGCGCGCGGGACGTCCCGCTGGGCGGGCGCGTCGACCGCGCCGCGCTCGACGCCGGGCGGCCGCTGAGGCTGCGAGGCTGCGGCGGCGGCGTCGCGATCCCGGCGCGGGCGACGACGATCACGGGCGTAGCCGGGACGCCGTTGCGGGTCGACGCGCTGAGGCTCACCTCGGCCGCGCCCGCGCCGCGCGGCGGTGCCTCGTTCCAGCAGATCTCCGTCGTGTCCGACAGGACGCACGCGAGGATCTCCGAGTCCGGTCCCGCGTGGCTCGTCCTCGGCCAGTCCTACGACAAGCACTGGAAGGCGACCTGCGACGGGCGCGACCTCGGCGCGCCGGTGCCGATGCAGGGCTACGCGAACGCGTGGCCGATCCGGGACGCGTCGTGCAGGGTCGTGTTCACCTACGGGTTGCAGAGGGCGGCGAACGTGGCGTCGATCGTCTCGCTCGTCGCGTGCCTGTTGTTGTTGGTGCTGTTGCTGGCCGCGGCGTGGATCGCGCGCAAGCGCGTGAGCACGTTCGCGGTCGCCGACCTGCCGCTGCCGGAGGTGCCGCAGCCGCGGCCGCTGGGCCGCGCGATCCTCCTGGCGCTCGTGCCCGCGATCGTCGTGGCGGGCGGCTTCGGCCTGCGCGCGGGCGTCGTGGCGGGGCCGGTCCTGGTGCTGATCCTGTGGCGCGGGCTGCCGGACGTCCTGCTCGGGCGGATCGCGGCGGCGCTGCTGATCGTGGGCGTCCCGATCGCCTACGTCGTGGTCCAGATCACCCAGCACGAGCACCATCTGTCGGGCAACGACACCAAGTACCCGCTGGACCGGATCGCCGGGCACTGGATGACGCTGGCCGGGCTGCTGCTGCTCTCCGTCATCGCGTGGCGGCAGCTGGCGGCGGCGCGCAGGCGCGATCGCGTAGCGTCTGGGTCGTGAGCGCAGCCACCGCCGTCGACCTGCCCCGAGGACCCGAGCGCTACCGCACGCTCTGGCGCCTGTGGCGCAACGAGCGCGCCGATCCGGAGCCGTTCTACCGCCTGCTGGCCGCCTACGCCGTCGAGGACCTCGACAAGCACCACGGGCCGCTGACCGGGCAGACGCTCGCCGACCTCGGCTGCGGTCCGGGCTACTACACCGACGCGTTCCGGTCGTTCGGCGCGACGGTCATCCCGATCGACAACTCGACCGACGAGCTGGAGCTGGGCGGCACGCCGCCCGAGGGCTACGTGCTCGGCGACGCGGGGAACCTGCCGCTGGAGGACAGCTCGATCGACGGCGTGTTCTGCTCCAACATGCTCGAGCACACGCCGTCGGCGGTCCCGATCCTCACCGAGATCGAGCGCGTCCTGAAGCCCGGCGGCTGGGCCTACATCTCCTGGACCAACTGGTACTCGCCGTGGGGCGGCCACCTGATGGTGCCCTACCACTACCTCGGCCCGAAGCTCGGCCCCAAGTTGTACGTCAAGCGCCACGGCAAGCCCGACAAGCACATGTACGGCGAGACCCTCTGGGCCCGCCACATCGGCACGACGCTGCGCGAGACCCGCGAGCGCCCCCACCTCCGCATCACCGACGTGGAGCCCCGCTACTGGCCCTGGGCCAAGCCCGTCATGAAGGTCCCCGGCCTCCGCGAGCTGGTGGCCTGGAACTGCGTGATCCGCGTCGAGAAGGTCTAGGCGACCGGCTCGGCCGCCCGCGCCGGCCTGCGGACACGCAGGCCGAGCGTCAGGACGGCGCCGGCGGCGACGAACTGCAGGCCGAGCACGACGGTCGCGTAGGAGAGCAGGGTGAAGTTGCCCGCCGAGAGCAGGAAGGGCTCGACGATCGCGACGACGCCGAGGACCCAGACGAACTTCAGCTCGCCCAAGGCCACCATGTACTGCACGGTCAGGTAGGCGACGGCCAGCAGCGTCATCGCGACGCCGAGGACCGGCAGCGCGTCGGACGCGAGCGTCAGGTCGGGCCCGAAGGCGACCTTCATCAGGAAGTGCGGGATCAGCGCGAAGATGATCAGCGCGGGCGTCGCCACGGCGGCCAGGACAGCCAGCGCGCGCAGCAGCGCGGGGCGGGGGTCGAGGCCGGCAGCGGCGCGGCGGGTCGCCTCGGGCAGCAGCTGCAGGCCGACGCCGATCGCCACCCAGACCACCGACTTCGCGGCCACCGCCGCGGCGGCGTAGGAGCCGGACGAGTCGCCGCTGAACCTGTGGCGCCCGACGATCACGTCCACGTTCTGCAGCACGGCCAGCAGCAGCAGCCCGACGATCGGGATCCAGTTGTCGCCGATCAGCCCGAGCAGCGGCCGGGCGGCCGTCGCGGCCTGCTCGCGGTCGTCGTCGGTCTCGGTCCCCAGCTGCTTGGCGATCACGCGCGACAGCCACAGCGCCATCGCCACGAAGGCCAGCGGGTTGCCGAGGTAGGCGCCGGTGACGCCGAGCCCGACCGCGAACAGCACGACCGCGAAGACGACCCGGCCGAGCGCCTCGCCGATGATCGACAGGCCCACGGCGCCGTAGCCGCGCAGGCCCTGCAGGATCCCGCGCTGCAAGGACAACAACAACCACAGCGACCCCGTCGCGGGCAGCCACGCGACCGCCCACGGGTGGTCGCCGACGCCGAGCACGTCGGCCAGCGGCTGGCGGATGACGATCCCGAAGACCATCAACACGACAGTGGCGACGACGAGCTGCCTGGTCCAGCGCTCCAGCGTCGCGCGCATCCTCCCGCCGGTCCCGAGGTGGCCGAGCGTCGACTCGCGCGCCGCCGCGACCTGGATCGACTGCCCGCCGACCATCAGGATCAGGAAGCCCGAGATGATCGCGGCCAGCGCGCCGTAGTCGTCGGCGCCGAGCAGGCGCGTGAACAGCACGACGAAGATCAGCTGGATCGCGTTGTTCAGCAGCGTCGCCGCCGCCAGGCCGGCGGCCGCGCCGGTCTCCGAGCGGCGCAGCGAATCGCGCAGACGCGAGCGCTGCTCGCCGGCGACGCGGTCCAGGACCTCCAGGTTGGCCTGCGCGGTCGCGTCCCACGTGAAGCCGCGGGCGCGGGCGCGCGCCGCCTCGCCGAGCTCGTCGCGCCGCTGCGGCGAGGCCACGAGCGCGTGGACCTTCTCCGCCAGCTCCTCGGGCTCGTGCGCGAGCAGGCCGGTCTGCTCGTCGACGATCGACTCCGGCAGCCCGCCGACGGCCATCGCCGCGCTCGGCGTCCCGGCGCCCGCGGCCTCCATGACCGTCAGGCACCAGCCCTCGGCGCTCGACGCCGTGAGGTTGACCCAGGCGCGGGCGTACAGCTCGCGCTTCTCCTCCTCGGAGACGAACCCGTGCAGCGTCACGCGGTCTTCCAATCCGCGCGCGGCGATCTCCGCCTCGAGGACCGGCCGGTGGTCGCCCTCGCCGGCGACCTCGAGCTTGGCGTCCGGGAGCCCCTCGAGGACGTCGAGCAGGATCTCCAGCCGCTTGTACTGCTTCAGGCGCCCGAGGTAGAGCAGCGTCGGCGTCTCGTCGCGCCTCGTCTCGACGAACGAGTCGGCCTCGACGCCGAGGTAGGCGACGTGGATCCGGTCGGCCGGGATGCCCAAGGCCACCATGTCGCGCCGGGCGGAGTCCGAGATCGTCAGGAACGGGTGGTGGCGGTACAGCGTCGCCAGCGGCAGCCGCTCGGCCAGCAGCGCGGCCAGGCGCCCGCGCTTGCCCATCTCGGCGACGTAGTGGTCTTGGTGGACGTGGTGGACCAGCGTCACGCGCGGCGCGCGCGTCCACCACCACAGCGGGGTGAAGAACGCGATGCCGTTGACGACCTCCAGGACCACGTCCGCATCGCGCCCGACCCCGCGCAGCGACGCGAGCGCGGCGCGCGGGAACACGGTCATCCGGCCGCCCATGCGGTGGATCTCCAGCCCGGGCGCGGGGCGGGAGACCGGCTCGGCGCCGGGGTAGGAGCCGGCGATGACCGTGACGCGGTGGCCCCACGCGATCCAGCGTGAGACCTGCCCGTACAGGTTGGTGCCGGTGCCGCCGCCCTGGGGGTGCGTCCAGTCGCGGTCGGTCAGCAGCAGGATGTGGCGTGGGGATTCGGCGTGGGGCACCTGCCGCGCAAAGCTACCTGTTGATGGGGTTGGACGGTCGTCGTCCGCGAAGTCCTTAGACTGTCGAGGCGTGCCGTCCGTTTGCCGCCGGATCGTCGTGCTGCTCGTCGTCGCCCTGATCGGGGTCGGCGGGCCGGTCGCCTCTGCCATCGCCCAGTCGGGCGGTGGGGCGGGGGACCAGCAGTACGAGGACCCGTTCGGCGGCAGCGGCTCGTCGGGCTCGTCGGGCTCCGGCTCGTCGGGCAGCGGGAGGAGCGGGTCGTCGGGCACCAGCGACTCCGACGCGCAGCCGCTGACGCAGGCGCCGCAGTCGTCCGGCTCGGGTTCGTCGGGCACCAGGAGCTCCGGCTCCGGCTCGGGCACCTCGACGCCGTCGACCTCCGGGACCGCGACCGCCGCGCCGTCCACGCAGGCCAGCGGCACGCTCCCGAACACGGGCCTCGACGCCCGCGTCCTCGTCCTCGCCGGGGTCGTGCTCGTGGTGGCCGGCATCGGCCTTCGCATGCGCAACGCCCCTGAGCGGTTCTAGCGACAGCCCGGCGACGACCACCAGCGCGGCCGACACCGAGGCCGCGGGCGCTGCGCTGGCGGCGCGGCTGGCGCCCGGCGACGTCGTCCTGCTGGAGGGCGAGATGGGCGCGGGCAAGACCACGTTCGTGCGCGGCGCGGCCCGCGCGCTGGGCTTCGAGGGACCGGTGACGTCGCCGACGTTCACGATCGGGCGCCGGTACGACGGCGGCCGCCTCCCGATCGCGCACCTCGACCTGCACCGCCTGTCCGGCCTCGACGACGAGGACCCCGCGTTGTTGGAGGACTACCTGACGCCCGACGCGGTCGCGTTCGTCGAGTGGCCCGAGATCGCGGAGCCGACGCTGGAGCGGATCGCCGCCGTCGTCCGCCTCGCGCACGCCGGCGAGGACCACCGCACGCTCGAAGTCGAGTGGCGGCGCCGATGATCCTCGCCCTCGACACCGCCACGCCCGCCACAGTTGTAGGCGTTGCCCAGGACGACGGCACGCTGCTCGCCCACCGCCGCCACGACCCCGCGCCCGGCGAGCGCCCCGGCCACACGCAAGAGCTGCTGCCGCTCGCGCACGCCGCGCTGACCGAGGCCGGCGCGCGCTGGAGCGACGTCACGCGGATCGGCGCGGGCGTCGGCCCCGGCACGTTCACGGGGATCCGGATCGGCGTCGCGACCGCCCGCGCGCTCGCGCAGGGCCTGGTCGCCGAGACCGTCCCGGTCTCCACGCTCGCCGCGCTCGCCCTCGAGCACGACGCCGGCAACGTCCTGGCGATCCTCGACGCCCGCCGCGGCGAGGCGTACGTCGCGGCCTGGAGCGCCACGACGCCGATCCTCCAACCCGCCGCCTGGCGCCCCGAGCGCCTGAGCGAGGTCTCGGCGCTCGCATCCGGCCCCTGGCGGGCCGTGGGCGACGGGGCGATACGCTTCCGAGCGGAGCTCGAGGCGGTGGGCATCGCGGTCGCACCGGACGACGACCCGCAGCATCGGGTGGGCGCCGGGCCGCTGTGCCGGCTCGCCGCCGCGGCCCAACCCGTCCCACGCGACGCGCTCGTCCCGGAGTACGTCCGCGCCCCGGACGCCGTGCCCCGCGCAGATCGCCCGAGTTGACCAGCAGCCTCCCCGCACCGACCACGCCTTCGGTCCGCCGCCTCACCTACGCGGACCTCCCGCAGGTGATCGCGATCGAGCGCCGCTCGTATCCGACGCCGTGGTCGCTGGCGATGTTCGTGCTGGAGCTGTCCAAGCCGTCCGGGATCTGCCTCGCGGCGACCGACGGCGAGGGCGCGATCACCGGCTACCTGATCTGCTCGCGCTACGACACGGTCTGGCACATCATGAACGTGACCGCGTCGCCCGACGTGCGCCGCCAGGGCGTCGCGACGTCGCTGCTGACCGACCTCCTGGCCCGCGTCGAGGAGCCCGAGCCGCGCTTCACGCTCGAGGTCCGCGTCTCCAACGCCGGGGCGATCGCGCTCTACGAGCGCCACGCGTTCCGGGCCGCCGGGCTGCGTCGCCGGTACTACCAGGACAACGGCGAGGACGCGCTCATCATGTGGCGCACGCCGGCGACGCTGCGCGGCAGCCTCGACGACATCCCCAACGCGGTCGACCCGCGCAACAAGACGCGCCTGCTGTGACTCCGGGCAACGCCACCATCTTGGCGATCGAGACCTCCTGCGACGACACGTGCGCGGCGGTCGTCACCGGCGACGGCGAGATCAAGGCCAACGTGATCTCCTCCCAGGGCGTGCACGACCGCTACGGCGGCGTGGTCCCGGAGGTCGCCTCGCGCCACCACCTGGAGCTCGCGACGCCGGTCGTCGACGACGCGCTGCAGCGCGCGGAGATCACGCTCGACGACGTCGACCTCGTGGCGGTCACGGCCGGGCCCGGCCTGGTCGGCGCGCTGCTCGTCGGGGTCGCGACGGCCAAGGGGATCGCGGCGGCGCGACAGCTGCCGCTCGCGCCGGTCGACCACCTCCAGGGCCACGTCGCGGCCAACTTCCTGCACACCGAGGACGGGGAGCCGCTGGAGCCTCCGTTCCTGTGCCTGATCGCGTCCGGCGGCCACACGTTCCTGGCCCGCGTCGACGGCCACGACGGCTTCACCGTGCTGGGCCAGACGCTCGACGACGCCGCGGGCGAGGCGATCGACAAGGGCGCGCGCCTGCTCGGGCTGCCGTTCCCCGGCGGCCCGCACCTGGAGAAGCTCGCCCGCGACGGCGACCCGGACGCGTTCGCGTTCCCGACGTCGAGCAAGCTCGGCGGCCTGGACTTCAGCTTCGCGGGGCTCAAGACCGCGCTGCTCTACAAGGTCCGGGACCTGGGGGAGGCCGAGGCGCAGAAGCGCCGCGCCGACCTCGCCGCCGCCTACCAGCACGCGATCGTCGAGCAGCTCGCGCTGCGCGTGCGGCGCGCGCTGAAGGACACCGGCCTGGACCGCCTCGCGATCGGCGGCGGCGTCGCCGCCAACGGCCCGCTGCGGGAGCGCCTCAGCGCGCTGGCGCCGACCGTCAAGGTCCCGCCGCGCGCGCTGTGCACCGACAACGCGGCGATGATCGCCAGCGCCGCCCGCTACGTCGAGCCGGTCCGCTTTCCGGACTACCTCGGGCTCGAGGTGCACGCCACCGGCCAGCGGGCGCTCTGAGACGCGGCGTGGCGACCATCGACCTCTACGGCCGCCCCGGCTGCCACCTCTGCGACGACGCCCGCGCGCAGCTGCTCGCGCTCCAGCCGGAGTACGGGTTCCGGCTCAACGACATCGACATCGAGGCCGACGACGACCTCCACAAGCGCTACCTGGAGCGCATCCCGGTGATCGTGCTCGACGGTGAGCACCTGTTCGACTTCTTCGTGGACGACGCCGTTCTCCGGGACCGCCTCGGTACAGTTGGCGGCGGATGAGCGTCAGCGATCTGGCCAATTCGAGCGGGAACGGCGTGCCGGCCGACGGTGCCATGCCGGAACGGCTCTCGCTCGGCGTCGCGGCGCGCCTCGCGCGCTACCTCCAGGTGCTGACCAAGGCCAAGAAGGAAGGCAAGGACACGATCTCCTCGCAGGAGCTGTCCGCCTTCACGCAGGTCAACTCCACGCAGATCCGCCGCGACCTGTCGGGCTTCGGCAAGTTCGGCAAGCGCGGCGTCGGCTACAACGTCGACGGCCTCGTCACGCAGATCCGCAAGATCCTGCGCACCGCGGGCCAGCACAACATCGCGCTGTTCGGCGCCGGCCACCTCGGCCGGGCGATCGCCTCCTCCGACGTCTTCGCCGACCACGGCTTCAGGGTCGTCGCGATCTTCGACCTGGACCCCGACAAGATCGGGATGCACGTCGGGTCGCTGGAGGTCCGCGACGTCAAGAACCTCCGCCAGGTCGTCGAGGACGAGGACATCGTCGTCGGCGTCCTCGCCGTCCCCAGCGCCGCGGCGCAGGGCCTCGCCGAGCAGCTCGTCAGGGCCGGCGTGAAGATCATCTTCAACTACTCCGAGTCGCTGCTGCGCGTCCCACCCGAGGTGACCGTGCACACCTCCAGCCCGGCTGTGGACCTCCTGTACGCGCTGTACTTCTACCTCACCTAGGTCACCACCACATGAGCCTGGACACCGATCGCGCCGCGGAGGCCTTCGCGGCGTCGTCCGACTGGACGGTCGGCCTCGAAGAGGAGTTCGCGATCCTCGACCCCGAGACGCTGGACATGGTCCCGCGCTTCGAGGAGCTGCGCGACTCCGCGCTGGCGGGCGATCCGGTCCTCGGCAGGGCGATCGCCGGCGAGCTGATCTCGTCCGAGATCGAGATCACCTCCGGCCGCGGCGAGGACCTGCACGACGCGCTCGCGCACCAGCGCGACCACCGCCGCCGGCTGTTCGAGCTGGCCGGCGCGCGCGGCGTCGTGCTCGGCTCGACCGGCACGCACCCGTGGGCCGACTACCGCGAGCAGCCCAACATCGACACCGAGCACTACCGCCGCGTGGTCGACGGGCTGCAGTACGTGGCGCGGCGCAACAACACGTTCTCGCTGCACGTCCACGTCGGCGTCCGCGGCGCGGACCGCGCGATCGCCGTCTGCGACCGCCTGCGCGCGGTGCTCCCGACGCTGCTGGCGGTCAGCGCGAACTCGCCCTACCTCGACGCGCGCGACGCCGGCCTGCATTCCGCGCGCACGCAGTCGTTCACGAAGTCGTTCCCGCGCTGCGGGATCCCGGATGGTTACGGCGACTGGGCGACCTATGCCAGGTACATCGACTTCCTGACCCGCACCAACTCGATCGTCGAGTACACCCAGGTGTGGTGGTCGGTGCGCCCGCACTTCTCGTTCGGGACCGTCGAGGTCCGGATCTGCGACGCCCAGGCGACCGCGCAGGAGTCCGATGCGCTGGCGACGCTGATCGTCGCCTGCGTCGCGCAGGCCGCGCGCGACCACGACGAAGGGCGTCCGTCGCCGACCGGCGACGCGTTCCTGGAACGCCGCGTCATCGAGGAGAACTTCTGGCGGGCGATCCGCCACGGCATGGACGGCCACCTGATCGACTTCGCCACCGGCGAGGAGCGGCCCGCGGCGGCTGCGCTCGGCGACCTGCTTACCTGGACGGCGCCGATGCGCGCCGAGCTGGGGCTGGAGCCGGTGTTCCCGCCGCTCAACGGCGCGCAGCGCCAGCGTCGTGCGATCGCCGCCGGCGTCCCGATGGAGGAGGTCTTCCAGACCTCCGTGCAGGAGACGACCTTGTCCTACGCCCAGGAGGTTCCCGCCAGATGAGCGACCAGCAGCAGCCCCCGATCGATCCGTCGAACATGAGCGAGGAGGAGCTCCGCGCCGCCTACGAGGCGCAGCTGGAGGAGCAGCTCCGCACGTTGCGCGTCGAGGACGTCGTCGTGCAGACGATCGTCACGCTCGTCAACCTCGGCGGCCGGCGTGCCGGATTGGCACCGGGCACCGAGGACGAGCAGGATCCGGAGCAGCTCCGGTTGGCGATCGAGGGCGCGCGTGCGCTGCTCGTGCTGATCGAGCCGCAGCTCGGGCCCGACGGCGCGGCGATCAGGGAGGCCTTGTCCCAGCTGCAGATGGCTTACGCGCAGCTGGCCGGCGGCGCGCCGGGCGGCCCGGCCGGTGGCGCCTCGGAGCCGGGCGCGCAGGGCGGCGGCGACCCGGCCGGCGGGGGTCCCGCGCAGTCCTCCGGGCGCCTCTGGGTGCCGGGCCAGTAGGTCACGCGCGGACAGTCGGTCCGCGCAATTAGCAACGAACCGCACACAAAGGTCCGCCGGTCTGTTTAGGATCGCGTCGCTGTCCAGGGGGCCGGCGTCGTCGTAGCGCCACCAAGGCCCATCAACCAGACCTTGGAGGACCTGCGTTGAGTGACTTCCTGACCGACCACGGGGTGATCGTGGCGCTGGTATGCGCCGCGCTGGCGGTGGCCTACGGGCTCACCACCGCGCGGCAACTGCTGGCGCTCTCCCCAGGAAACGCCGAGATGCAGCGCATCTCGGGTGCTGTCCAGGAGGGCGCTCAGGCGTACCTCCGCCGTCAGTACCAGACGATCGCCGTCGTCGGCGTCGTGTTGTTCGTGGTGTTGATCTTCGTGCAGGACATCAAGGTCGCGGTGGGCTTCGCGATCGGCGGTGTCCTGTCGGGCGCGACCGGGTTCATCGGCATGAACGTGTCGGTGCGCGCCAACGCCCGCGTCGCGGAGGCGGCGCGCGGCGGTGTCCCGCCGGCGCTGACCGCGGCGTTCCGCGGCGGCGCGATCACGGGCCTGCTCGTTGTGGGCCTCGCGTTGTTCGGCGTTGCGGGCTATTACGGGATCCTGACCTTCGCGTTCGACGACACGCCCAAGCAGGCGGTCGACGCGCTGATCGGGCTCGGCTTCGGCGGCTCGCTGATCTCGGTGTTCGCGCGGTTGGGCGGTGGCATCTTCACCAAAGCGGCCGACGTCGGCGCCGACCTGGTGGGCAAGGTCGAGGCCGGGATCCCGGAGGACGACCCGCGCAACCCGGCGGTCATCGCCGACAACGTGGGCGACAACGTCGGCGACTGCGCGGGCATGGCGGCCGACCTGTTCGAGACCTACGCCGTGACCGCGGTCGCGGTGATGCTGATCGGCGTGCTGAAGTTCAGCGCCGCCGATGCGACGGCGGTCGCGCTGTATCCCCTGGTGCTCGGGGCCGTCGCGATCGTCGCGTCGATCATCGGCACGTTCTTCGTGCGGACGTCGGGCGACGACGTCGAGGGCGCTTTGTACCGCGGCCTGATCGCCTCCGGCGTGATCGCGGCGGCGGCGTTCTACCCGGTCACGAAGTGGCTGATGGACGGCGTGCACACGGGGACGACGTTGACCTTCGTGAGGGGTCAGGCAGTCGTGGCGGGCATCGCGCACAGGGAGCCGACCCCGAGCGTCGGCGACCTGTACCTGTGCGCGCTGATCGGCATCGTGGTCACCGCGCTGCTGTTCGTGATCACCGACTACTACACGTCGACGCGATTCAGCCCGGTCCGCAAGACCGCGGCGGCGTCGCAGACCGGCCACGCGACGAACATCATCCAGGGCCTTGCTCAGGGCTTCCAGGCAACGGCACTGCCCGCGCTGGTGCTCGTCCTCGGCATCTTCGGCGCCTGGAAGATCGCGGGCGGCGGGGCGATCGGGATCTACGGGATCGGCGTCGCGGTCATGGGTCAGCTGTCGCTGACCGGGTTGATCGTCGCTTTGGATGCCTTCGGGCCGATCACCGACAACGCGGGCGGGATCGCGGAGATGGCGGAGCTGCCGGAGGAGGTCCGGACGATCACCGATCGCCTGGACGCCGTCGGCAACACCACCAAGGCGGTCACGAAGGGCTACGCGATCGGCAGCGCGGTGCTGGCCGCGATCGTGTTGTTCGCGGGCTTCAAATCCGAGCTGAACCTCGAGTCGCACACGAACTTCGTGTTCGCGATCGACAACCCGCCGGTCCTGATCGGGTTGCTGCTCGGCGGGTTGATGGTCTGCCTGTTCTCGGCGCTGTCGATGGAGGCCGTCGGCCGCGCCGGCGGTGCGGTCGTCGAGGAGGTCCGGCGCCAGTTCCGCGAGCACCCGGGGATCATGGACGGGACCGAGCAGCCGGACTACGCGCGCTGCGTCGATCTGGTCACCAAGGCCGCGCAGCGGGAGATGATCCTGCCGTCGCTGCTGCCGATCGTCATGACGTTCATCGTCGGGCTGATCGACGAGCAGGCGCTGGGTGGGTTGCTCATCGGTGTCATCGTCGTGGGCTTCTTCTTCGCCGTCCTGATGACCGCCGGCGGCGGTGCGTGGGACAACGCGAAGAAGCTGATCGAGGACGGCGAGTTCGGCGGCAAGGGCTCCGACGCCCACGCCGCGTCGGTCACCGGCGACACCGTCGGCGACCCCTTCAAGGACACCGCCGGCCCAGCCATCAACCCCATGATCAAGGTCGCCAACATCGTGGCGATCCTGATCATCCCGGTCATCACCTGACCACGGAGAGTCTCGGCACACACGGCCGCGGTCGCTTCCGCCCCTTCGGGCGCCAGCTTCCGCGGCCGTCGCCGCCGGTCCACCAACGGCCCGGCTACCGATCGTCATCGCCGCGACACCGCGACCGTCGGCGCTCTTCGCCGCCACCCATCGAAGCGCCGCGCCTCTCGCTCCACACGGCCTCCGTCGCCCCGCCCGGCGCTCAGGCCTTTGGCGTCAGGCGCACGATCGGGATGGTGCGGGTGGTCTTGGCCTCGTAGTCGGCGAAGTTGGGCATCCGCTCGACGACGATGGGGTAGAGGCGGTCGCGGTCGGTGGGGTCGACCGGTGTGGCGGTGGCCTCGTAGGTGTCGGTGCCGACCTCGAGCCTGACCTCGGGGTGGGCCAGGATGTTGTGGAACCACGCCGGGTGGTTCGGTGCGCCGGCGGCCGAGGCGACGATGTAGCGGTCGCCGTCGATGTCGAAGTGCACGAGCGGCGTCGTGCGCGTGGCGCCGGACCTGGCGCCGGTGTGCGTGACCAGGATCATCGGCGCGCCCTCGAACATCCCGCCGACGACGCCGTCGTTCGCGCGGAACTCCTCGATGATCTGGGTGTTGAAGTCGTTCATGCCGCGGACCCTACGCCCTCCGGGACTGGCGGTCACCGCCCGGGCCGCGGTCGCGCAGTTGCCGAGGGTTGAGTCTTCTCGGTGGTGCAGCGGCTGAGCGCGCCGCGCCGTCGGCTACCGTCGTCGCCATGGCCGCCGCCGACGACGCTCCCCCGACGATCCTCGAGTGGGGCGGTGGGCCGGAGGCGTTCCGGCGCTGGCTGGACGTCTTCTACGACTTGATCGAGCAGGAGCCGTCGATCGCGCCGCTGTTCGGCGGCACCGTCTCCGAGCAGCACCGCGCGCACGCGGCGGCGTGGTGGGTCGAGGTCATGGGTGGCGCGGCGGACTACACCGAGCAGCACGGCGGCTACGCGCACATGCTCGGCCAGCACCGCGGCTTGGCGATCACGCCGGAGCAACGGCTGCGGTTCGTCACGCTGCTCAGCCAGGCCGCCGACGACGCCGGGCTGCCGGATGACCCGGAGTTCCGCGCCGCGATCGTCGGCTACGCGGAGTGGGGGAGCCGGCTGGCCCTGCACAACTCCCAGCCCGACGCAGAAGTTGTAGAACAAGCACCCGTGCCGCGTTGGGGCTGGGGCGTGGCGCCGCCGTATCAGCCCTAGCCCGTCGGGCTTGAGCCCGCGCCGTGGGGCCGCGATGCTTCGCGGATGCTGCTCGAACGCGACGACACGCTGGCGCGCCTGGACGCGCTGCTGGCGGACGTCACGGCGACGGGCTCGGTGCGGGTCGTCGCGCTCGGCGGCGAGGCCGGGATCGGCAAGAGCGCGGTGCTGCGCGCGTTCCGGACCCGCAACGCCACGGCGCGCATGCTCGCCGGCGCGTGCGACGCGCTCGCGACGCCGCGGCCGCTTGGAGCGTTCGCGGACGTCGCGGAGTCGCTGGGTGGCGCGGCCGAGGAGCTGCTGGCGACCGCCACGGCGACGCCGGTCGCGGTGGCGACCGCGCTGGCCGACGCCCTCACGCCGCCGGTCGTCCTGCTGCTCGAGGACCTGCACTGGGCCGACGACGCCACGTTCGACGTGCTGCGGCTGCTGGTGCGACGGCTCGCCGGCACGGCCGCGCTGGTCGTCCTGACCTTCCGCGACGACGAGGTCGGCCGCGACCACCCGCTGCGCGTCGCGCTCGGCGAGCTGCCCGCGGGCGTTGTCGTACATCTCCCGCTGGCGCCGCTGTCACCGGCGGCGGTCGCGCAGCTCGCGGAGCACGCGGAGCACCCCGGCGCCGACACCGACGGCCTGCACGCGCGCACCGACGGCAACCCGTTCTTCGTCACCGAGGCGCTGGCGGCGCCCGGCACGGCGCTGCCGCCGACGATCCGCGACGCCGTCCTGGCCCGCGCCTCACACCTCGACGCCGGGGCGCGCGCGGCGCTCGACGCGATCGCGATCGAGCCCGACGGCGCCGAGCAGTGGCTGGTCGAGGCGCAGGTCCCGGACGGCGGCGCGGCGGCGATCGAGCGGGCGCTGGCGTCGGGCGTGCTGGTCGCCGACGGCGCGCGCCTGCGCGTCCGCCACGAGATCGCCCGCGAGGCGATCGAGGCCTCGATCCCCGCGCCGCGGGGCGTCGTCCTGCACCGTGGCGCGTTGCGAGCGCTCACGAACGCCGATCGTTCACCGGACCCTGCGCGGCTGGCCGCCCACGCCGAGGCCGCCGACGACGCTCCCGCAACCGTCACGTACGCCACCGCGGCCGGGGACCGCGCGACCGCGCTGTCCTCCCATCGCGCGGCGGCCGGCCAGTACGCCCGCGCGCTGCGCCACATCGACGACGCCGACCCGCGGCGCGACGTCGTGCTGGAACGCCGCGCGAACGCGTGCTGGCTGATCGACGACGTGGACGACGCGATCGCCGCGCGGCGGGAGCTGCTCGTGCGCGCCGCCGGGGACCGGCCGGGCGAGGCCGAGCAGCACCGCTGGCTCGCGCGCCTGACCTGGCTGGCCGGCGACCACGAGGCCTCGGAGCGCCACGGCCAGCGCGCGGTCGCGCTGCTCGAAGGCGAGCCCGGCGCCGGCGCGCAGCTCGCCCGCGCGCTGAGCGACGTCTGCTCGCTGCGGATGGTCGCCTGCCGCAACGCCGAGGCGGTCGCGCTCGGCGAGCGGGCGATCGCGCTGGCGCAGGACGCCGGCGCGCGCGACGTGCTCACGCACGCGCGCAACAACGTCGGCGTCGCGCGCCTGCGCAGCGGCGACCAAGGCGGGTATGTCGATCTGGCCGCCGCGCTGGACATCGCGCTCGACGCGGGGCTGGAGGCCGACGCCGCCCGCGCGTACGTCAACCTCGCGACGATCGCGGTCGAGCTGCGCGAGCCCGCGCGCGCCGCCGGCCACCTCGCCGACGGCATCGCCTACTGCGCCGAGCGCGACATGGGGTCCTACCTGCGCTACATGGAGTCCTTCCGCGCGCGGGCGCTGCTGGACGCCGGGCGCTGGGACGAGGCCGCGGCGAGCGCCGCCGAGCTGCTGCAGGCGTCGTCGCCCAGCGCGCCGACGCGGATCGCGGCGCTCGCGGTCCGGGCGCGCGTGCGGGCGCGGCGCGGCGACCCGGACGTCTGGGCGTCGCTGGACGAGGCGCTGGAGCTGGCGCGCGGGATGGACGAGCTGCAGCGCGCCGGCGTGGTCGCCGCCGCGCGCGCCGAGGCGCGGTGGCTGCACGGCGACGACGAAGCGATCGACGAGGAGACGCGCGACACGCTGGCGCTCGCCGTCGCGCTCGGCGACCGCTGGGTCGCGGGGGAGCTGGCCGTGTGGCGGCGGCGCGTGGGGCTGGTTGACGATGATGCGGCAAGGCAACTTGATTGGGTCGGCGAGCCCTACGCACTGGAGCTGCAGGGCGACGCCGCGGGTGCCGCCGCCGCGTGGGCCGCGCGCGCCTGCCCGTGGGAGGCCGCGCTGGCGGACCCGACGCCCGCGGCGGTCGAGGCGCTGCGGGCGCTTGGCAGCCGCCCGGCGGCCACGCGCGTCGCACGCGAGCTGCGCGCCGCGGGCACGCGCAACGTCCCGGCCGGTCCCCGCGTGCGCACGCGCGCGAACCCCGCCGGGCTGACCGACCGCGAGATCGAGGTGCTGGGGTTGGTCGCCGAGGGCCTGACGAACACGGAGATCGGCGCGCGCCTGTTCGTCTCCCCACGCACGGCGGGCCACCACGTCGTCGCGATCCTGCGCAAGCTCGACGTGCCCAACCGCGGCCAGGCGGCCGCCGCCGCGGCGCGCATGGGCCTCGGCCCGCCGTCGTCGTCGTCGCCATAGATAGGTCACACGACCGATGTCGCCGCGCCGAGCCGCGCGTAGCGTCGATCGCCATGAACCTCTACGCGATCATCCGCCGCAACGGCTGGGCCTCGGGCGCCGACCTCGAAGCCGCCGCTGCGCGCTCCACCCACGTCGGCGACCAGGAGATGCCCGGCGACATCCGCTGGATCCGCAGCTACGTCCTGGACGAGGGCGGCGACGGCACCGTCGGCACGCTCTGCATCTACGAGGCCTCGAGCCCCGAGGCGATCCGCGAGCACGCGCGCCGCGCCGACCTCCCGGTCGACGAGATCGTCGCGATCGCCGACACCGTCGTCGTCCGGCCCGACCCGGTCGCCGCCTGAGGGCGCCCCCGTCGCGCGCCGAGCTGTGGCGCGGCGACCCCTGCGCGTGCTGCGCAGCGCCCTAACTGCGGGAGGCCGGATCGGACAACCCACCGACCGGTGTGGGTTTCAGATCGAACAGGGCGGCAATGGAAGACGGGCGAGGCGCTCCGGGGAGGGGCGCCCGGTCCATCCATCCTGTTCCAGGAGGCATATCCCGTGAAGCGAGTTGCTCTCGCCGCCATCGCTGCTGCCGCGATGGCCACTGCTGCGTTGCCCGCCGTCTCGACGGCGGCGCCCGCGGCCAAGAAGTCCGACAGGTCCGACAAGGTCGCCACCAAGCTCGCCGACGCCGTCACCGTCGACGGCATCATGCGCCACGAGCGCGCGCTGGCGAACATCGCCGAGCGCAACGGCGGGACGCGCGTGTCCGGCTCGGCCGGGTTCGACAGGTCCCGCGACTACGTCGTCAACACGCTCCAGAACGCCGGCTGGAACGTGCAGGTCCAACCGTTCACGTTCCCCTACTTCCAGGAGCTGAGCCCGGCGGCGTTCGAGCGCACCGCGCCCGACCAGCACACCTACTCCGGCGACGAGTTCTCGATCATGGAGTACAGCGGCAGCGGTGACGTGACCGCCGACGTCGAGGCCGTCGACCTGACGCTGCCGCCCTCGGCCGACCCCAACGGCTCGACCTCCGGCTGTGAGGCCTCGGACTTCTCCGGCTTCACCGCCGGCGACGTCGCGCTGGTCCAGCGCGGCACGTGCTCGTTCGGCGACAAGGTCGCCAACGCGCAGGCCGCGGGCGCCAGCGCGGTGCTCATCTTCAACGAGGGCCAGCCGGGCCGCACCGAGGTGCTGGCCGGCACGCTCGGCGCGCCGACGACGATCCCGGCGCTCGGCCTGAGCTTCGACGCCGGCAGCGCGCTGGCGGCCCAGGTCGCCGACGGCCCGGTGACCGTGCACATCACGACCTCCACGCTGTCGGAGACGCGCACGACCTACAACGTGATCGCCGACGCGCCCGACACCGGGCGCACCGACCACACGGTCGTCGTCGGCTCGCACCTGGACTCCGTGGCCGCCGGCCCGGGGATCAACGACGACGGCTCCGGCACCTCGCAGGACGTCGAGATCGCGCTGCGCTACGGCAAGGCCGTCAAGAACCCGCGCAACCACCTGCGGTTCCTGTTCTTCGGCGCCGAGGAGGAGGGCCTGCTCGGCTCCACGCACTACGTCGACTCGCTCGACCAGGCGTCGCGCGACGACATCATGGCCATGGTCGACCTCGACATGATGGCCTCGCCCAACTACGCCCGCTTCGTCTACGACGGCGACGGCTCGGACAACCCCGGTGAGGAGGGCCCGGTCGGCTCCGACATCATCGAGGCGTTGTTCACCAACTACTGGTCGGGTCGCGGGCTGGCCAGCGAGACGACCCCGTTCGACGGGCGCTCGGACTACGTCGCGTTCACCGACGTCGGGATCCCGGCCGGCGGCATCTTCGCCGGGGCCGAGGTCGTCAAGACGCCCGAGCAGGTCGCCAGGTACGGCGGCACGGCGGGCGTCGCGTTCGACAGGTGCTACCACCAGGCCTGCGACAACCTGGCCAACCTCAACCGCCAGGCGATGGACGAGTTCTCCGACGCCTCGGCCTACACCACGGGCAAGCTCGTGATGCGGGAGAACGACCTGAGCGACAACACCGAGTCGCTGAAGGCCAAGCGCGCCGCGCCGCAGCGCGACTACCACGGCCCGAGCCTGGTCCGCTAACCCAGACCGAGCTCACCGCCGGGCGGGGCGACCACCGGACCTCCGGTCGTCCCGCCCGCCGCGGCCCGCCGAATCGGCACAGCCGCCTCCCGTTTCAGGGTGTTAGTCCGAAGGCTGACCTCACCATGTGGTCCAGCCGTCCGACCACCCAGTGGGTGCGTCGACTGACCAACCTCTCGCTCGCGGCCAAGGTGGCCGCGCCCATCCTGCTCCTCGCGACGCTCGCGATCGGAGTGCTCACCTGGCAGGCGGTCTCCCGCTCGCTCGACGCTCAGCGCACCGCGGTCGACCGCGGTCTGCGCGAGCAGACCGCCCGCCAGGCCCAGACCATCGAGACCACCAGCGCCAAGTCCGCGGCGATCCCCGCGACGCTGGCCCAGCAGATGTCGCTCGTCCGCAACGGCGACCGCGACGAGGCGACCACGCAGCTGCGCGGCGTCCTGCTGCACAACAGGTGGCTCAACGGCATCTACTACACCTTCGCGCCCGGCGGCTTCGGCGACGACAACGCCTACAAGAACAACAAGGCGTACGCCAAGTCCGGCCGCTACACGCCGTACCTGTGGTGGGAGAAGGGCAGGATCCAGCTCGACGGGACCGACGACACCACCAAGGGCAAGGCCTGGTACGAGGGCCCGCAGAAGACCCACAGGCCGATCGTCCAGGAGCCCTACGTCGGCACCAACGGCGTCCCGATGACGACGTACTCCTCGCCGGTCATGACCGACGGCAGCTTCCGCGGCATCGCCGCCGTCGACGTCGCGCTCGACTCGATCCAGCGCGAGGTCAACCGCCTCAAGGTGCTCGACACCGGCTACGGCGTCCTCGTCTCCTCCGGCGGCGCCTACCTCGCGGCGCCCAACCGCAAGCTCGTCGGCAAGGCCTCCAACAAGCAGCTGGCGTCGATCGTCAAGAACACCAAGAACGGCCAGCGCGTCGTCACCGACCCGTTCACCCACAGGCAGGCGATCGTCACCTGGTCGCCGGTCGCCACCGGCGGCTGGTCGCTGCTGACCTTCGCGCCCGAGTCCGAGGCGATGGCGCCCGTCAACAAGCTCCGGACCCGCCTGCTGATCGGCGGGCTGATCGCCCTGCTGCTCCTCGGCGCCGCGGTCGTCCTGATCACGCGCCGCCTGGTCCGCCCGCTCGGCGGCTTCGTCGCCGCCCTCGAGCAGCTCCGCCACGAGGACGTCCGCGCGCTGAACGACGGCATGGAGGCGATGGCCCGCGCCGACCTCACCGTCCGCGTCACGCCCGTCACCCAGCCGGTCGAGATCAAGAGCAACGACGAGATCGGCCGCGCGTCCCAGACCCTCAACGAGGTCGTCGCCGACACCCGCGCGTCGCTGGAGGCCTACGAGCGCACCCGCGTCTCGCTCGCCGGGATCATCGGCCAGGTCAAGCGCGGCGCCGGCGAGGTCTCCGGCGCCTCGGCCCAGATCGCCGAGACGTCCGCCGAGGCCGGCCGCGCGTCGGCCGAGATCGCCCGCGCCATCGGCGACGTCGCCGGCGGCGCCGAGCGCCAGGTCGGCGCCGTCGCCGCCGCGCTGGACCGCACCGGCCGCGTCGGCGAGTCCGTCCGCGGCTCGGCCGACGAGGCCCGCGCCACCGCGCAGGCCGCCGACGAGGTCCGGGACGCCGCCCGCACGGGCGCCCAGCGCGTCGCCGACGCGACCGCGTCGATGGACAGCGTCCGCGCCTCGTCCGCCGGCGTGCGCGAGGCGATCGGCGAGCTCGCCGGCCGCTCCTCCCGCATCGGCGACATCGTCGCCACGATCACCGGCATCGCCGAGCAGACCAACCTCCTCGCGCTCAACGCCGCGATCGAGGCGGCCCGCGCCGGCGAGCAGGGCCGCGGCTTCGCCGTCGTCGCCGACGAGGTCCGCAAGCTCGCCGAGGAGTCCCAGGTCGCGGCCGGCACGATCGGCACGCTGATCGCCGAGATCCAGTCCGAGACCGAGCGCACGGTCGCCGTCGTCGAGGACGGCGCCCGCCGCACCGAGCAGACCGCCGAGACCGTCGACGGCGCGCGCGGCGCGTTCGAGGCGATCGGCGCGGCCGTCGACGCGGTCACCGACCGCGCCGCCCGGATCGCCGACGCCGCCCAGCGCATGGCCGGCGACGCCGAGCAGGTCGAGCGCGAGATGGAGGAGATGGCCGCGGTCGCCGAGCAGTCGAGCGCCGCGTCCGAGCAGGTCAGCGCCTCCACCGAGCAGACCTCCGCCTCCACGCAGGAGATCGCCACCGCCGCCGCCCAGCTGGCCGGCGCTGCGGACGAGCTCGACCGCCTGGTCGGTCAGTTCGTGGTTGACTGAGCCCCGCCACGCCGCCTGGCCCGCGCATTCCGCTGCGTGGGCCAGGTGCGCGCGGCACCCCCGCGGCACCCTCATGTAGGGGTCGGCGCGCGCCGACCGTCCCCGCCCCTACACTGCTGAGCGCTCGATGGCCGAACGCCGACTCCATGGCCTCCAGCGCGTCCTCGGGGTCAACGCGCTCTTCTCGACCGCCTACGGCAACGTGGGCTCGTCGATCTACTACGCGTTGGGTCTCGTGGCCAGCTTCGCGCTCGGCCTCACCCCGGTGGTGTTCGTCATCACCGGCTTCATCTTCTACCTGACGGCCGCCACCTACGCCGAGGCCACGGCGATGTACCCGGAGGCCGGCGGCTCGTCGTCGTTCGCCCGCCACGCGTTCAACGAGTTCGCGAGCTTCTTCGCCGCCTGGGCGCAGATGCTCAACTACACGATCACGATCGCGATCTCCGCGTTCTTCGTGCCGCACTACCTCGGCGGCGTCGCGCAGGTCGACGCGCTGCGCCACTCGCCGGGCGACATCTTCTTCACGATCGGCCTGATCATCGTCCTGTCGGTGGTCAACGTGCGCGGCGTCAAGGAGTCCGCGGGCGTCAACATCGGCCTGGCCGTCGTCGACTTCCTGACCCAGCTGCTGCTGGTCGCGGTCGGCATCTTCCTGGTGTTCAAGCCCCAGGTGCTGATCGACAACGTGCACTTCGGCCTGGCCCCGACGTGGAAGAACTTCTTCGTCGCGATCCCGGTCGGCATGATCGCCTACACGGGGATCGAGACGATCTCGAACATGGCCGAGGAGGCCAAGGACGAGGAGAAGACGATCCCCGCGGCGATCAACCGCGTGGTGATCGCCGTGTTCGCGATCTACTCGCTGCTGCCGATGGTCGCGCTGAGCGCGCTGCCGGTCCACCAGGACGCGAGCGGCAAGTACGTCACGCAGCTCGGCCTGCCGGAGGACCAGGGCGGCTTCGCCGGTGACCCGGTGCTCGGGGTGGTCAAGCACTTCGACCTGGGGTTCCTGCAGGGACCGGCGGAGGTCTACGTCGGCATCCTGGCGGCGACGATCCTGCTGATCGCGGCCAACGCCGGGATCATCGGCGTGTCGCGGCTGGTGTACTCGATGGGCATCCACCGCCAGATGCCGGACCGCCTGCGCCAGCTGCACCCGCGCTACGGGACGCCGTACGTCGGGATCCTGATCTTCGGCGGGATCGCCTGCATCGCCGTGATCCCGGGCAAGGCGGAGTTCTTGGGCAACATGTACGCCTTCGGCGCGATGTTGTCGTTCACGATCGCGCACATCGCGGTCGTCAAGCTGCGGCTGTCGCAGCCCGACGCGCGGCGCCCGTGGACCGGGCCGGGCAACTTCCCGCTCAGGGGCGGCCGCTCGCTGCCGCTGTTCGCCGTCTTCGGCGGGCTCTTCACGCTGCTGGCGTTCATCGTCGTCACCGCGCTCCACGTCGACGTCGCGCTGGCCGGCATCAGCTGGCTGCTGCTGGGCATGGTGATCTACCCGATCTACCGCCACCGCCAGGGCCTGGACCTGACGACGACCACGAAGGTCGCGATCCAGGGGCCGGTCGTCGAGCACGAGGCGGAGTACGAGAGCGTGTTGGTGGCCTTGGACGCCACGCAGCCCTACTCGAAGGGCGCGATCGCCACGGCCGCCAAGCTCGCGGCGCGGCGCCGGCGCGGCATCCACCTGTTGGTGTACATGGCGGTGCCGCAGTCGTCGCCGATCGATGCGTCGTTCCCGGAGGCCGAGGCGGCGGCCGAGTCGATCATCGAGCAGGCGCGCCTGCAGGGCGGCCGGCGCGTGACCGGGCACATCGAGAAGGTCCGCCTCGGCCAGGCCGGGCGCCTGATCGTCAAGGAGGCGCGCGCGCTGCACGCGCAGGCGATCGTCGCGCCGCTGCCGCCGCGCACCGGCGGGACCCTGTTCGGCAAGACGCTGGAGACCGTGCTGGCCGAGCGCCCGTGCCGCGTGATCATCCAGTCCGATCCCGAGACGAAGCCGCCGCACCGGCCCGCGGGCATCGCGGTCCCCACCTGAGGTTGCGCGTAGCCTTCGTGCCCGAGATGCCCCCGCCCCGGAACCTGCACCGGTCGTCGACCGCCGTCCTGTCGACGCTGCTGGTGCTGCTCGGCGTGGCGCTGATCGTCCGGACGCTCACGGCCGGCGGCGGCGCGATCGCCTTCGGCCTGCTGCTGGGCGTGCTGTTCATCGCCGCGGGCGCGGGGCGGTTGTACATCAACGGGCAGCTGGGCGGCGGGCGGCGGCGTGCCGCGCGCGACGGCTCGGGCCCGCAGGACGGCGAGGGCTAGGTGCTCGGCAAGGGGCTCGGCCAGCCGGCGCTGTTCGCGATCGTCTACACGGCGGTCGCGTCGTCGATCTACTTCTCGCTCGGCGTGGTCGCCGACCACGCGCTGGGGCTGACGCCGGTCGTCTTCCTGGTCGCCGCGCTGTTCTTCGGGCTGGCGGCGATGACCTACGTCGAGGGCGCGGCGCTGCACCCGGAGCGCGCGGGCTCGACGGTCTTCGCGCGCTACGGCTTCAACGAGCTGGTGTCGTTCATCGCCGGCTGGGCGATCCTGCTCGACTACATCATCTTGATCGCGGTCACCGCGTTCAGCGCCACCAACTACCTGGCGGCGTTCTGGGGCGACCTGGGGCGCGGCTCGACCGAGATCATCGTCGCGCTGGGGATCGTCCTCTACGTCGCGGCGCGCAACATCCGCGGGTTCTCGAAGACGCGCGTGAACCGGATCGGCGCGCTGGTGATCGCCGACATCGGGCTGCAGCTGCTGCTGATCGTCATCGGGCTGGCGACGTTCTTCAACTACCACTCGTTGGTCGACCCGATCCACCTCGGCGTCTACCCGAGGTGGAAGGACGTCATCTTCGCGCTGGGCGTCGCGACCGTGGTGTTCACGGGGCTGGAGTCGGCGGCGGGGCTGTCGGGTGAGGTCGTCGCTTCGCGCGGCTCGCTGAAGCGCCTGATCGGGTCCGCCACGCTGGTCGTGATGGTGGTCTACGTCGGGATCGCGCTGGTGGCGATGACGGCGTTCCCGGTGGCCGGCAACGCGACGGGGATCTCGCGCTTCTACCTGGAGGCGCCGGTCCTGGGGATCGCGGAGTCGTTCGACACCGCGTGGGTGGCGGACTTCTTCAAGTACACCATCTCGATCGCGGCGACCGCGACGCTGATCGCGGCGTCCAACAGCGCCATGTTGGGGTTGTCGCGGCTGGCGTACTCGCTGTCGCGCAACCGGCAGATCCCGAGCGCGCTGGGGCGCCTGCACCCGACGCGGTCGACGCCGTTCGTGCTGATCGTCATCGCCGCGGTGATCGCGGGCGCGCTGATCGTCCCGGAGGACCTCGACTTCCTCGTCGGCATCTACGCGTTCGGCGCGTTGTTGGGGTTGACGATCGCGCACCTGTCGATCATCTCGCTGCGCTATCGCGAGCCGGACAAGGAGCGCTTCTACAGCGTGCCGCTGTCGGTGCGGTTCCGCGGCGGGTCGCTGCCGCTGCCGGCGGTCGTGGGCGCGGTGCTGAGCGGCGCGGCGTGGGTGAGCGTCGTGATCACACACGCGGGCGCGCGGTACGTCGGGTTCGGCTGGATGGCGTTCGGGCTCGTGACGTACGTCGCGTACCGGCGCACACAGGGCAAGTCGATCCTCAAGCGCGTGATCGTGCCGGAGGCGGCGCTGAAGCTGGAGCGCGACGAGCTGGAGTACGGGTCGATCCTGGTGCCGCTGACGGGCACGCCGCTGGACGACGACATGATCCAGACCGCGGGGCGGCTCGCGGGCGAGGACCACGACGAGGGGCTGGGCGAGGAGGCCGGCGCGACGATCGAGGCGCTGTGGATCTTCGAGGTCCCGATGGCGCTGCCGATCGACGCGCGGCTCCCGGATGCGCAGCTGGAGCGCGCGCGGGCGGCGCTGCGGCGCGCCAAGGCGGTGGGCGAGGAGTACGAGGGCGTCGAGGTCGCGACGGCGACGGTCCGGGCACGGCGCGCGGGTGCGGCGATCGTCGAGGAGGCGCGGCGGCGTGGCGTCCAGGCGATCGTGCTGGCGGCCGAGGAGCCGTCGCGGATCCGGGGCGGCGCGCTGCTGGGCGGGCGCGGCGGCCCGCTGGACAACTTCGTGGGGGATGCCACCAAGTACGTGGTGTCGAAGGCGGGCTGCGAGGTCATCCTGACCGCGCCGCCGTCGAGCGACGTCGGCATCGCCGCCGCCGCGGACCCCGAAGAGCACCCGGCGCCGGCGGCCGATCCGGCGCCACAGTCGATCTCGGCGGCGCCGCCGCTGCGCGAGCCGCCCGCTTAGCGAGGGGCGCTGCGGGCCCGGTTTGGCGGGCTGGCACGGGTGTGAGGTCTGATCGCCAGTCCTCTGGGTAATGTTCGCGGGGATGTTCATCCTCATCGTCGGCGCGGGACGCGTCGGCTCCTCCGTCGCCCGATCCGCGCTGGCCGCGGGTCACACCGTCTCGGTCCTTGACGAGGACCCGCTCAGCCACGAGCGCCTCGAGGTCGGCATGGACCGGACCTGGGAGGAGGCGGGCGGGCGCTTCACGGTCGGTCACGGCATGGAGGTCGACGCGCTGACCGAGGCCGGGATCCTCGACGCCGACGTCTTCATCGCCTCGACCGACGGCGACAACACCAACTTGACGATCTCGCAGATCGCGCAGAAGCACTACGAGGTCGAGAAGGTCATCGTGCGCGTCATGGATCCGGCCCGTGCCGCCTGGTACAGCGAGCAGGGGCTGCACACGATCTGCCCGACGCAGCACGCGATCGAGATGTTCACGTCGGCGCTCGGCGAGATCGGCTAGAGGGGGAGACGCGACATGTACGTGATCATCGCGGGCGGCGGCAAGGTGGGGTGGAACCTCGCGCGGGAGCTCATCGCCAAGGGCAACGAGGTGACGCTGATCGAGTCCACCCGGACCCGGTACCTCACGATCGAGCAGGAGCTGGAGCACGCCGTCCAGTACGGCGACGCGACCGAGCTGTGGGTGCTGGAGCGCGCCGGGATCGCCCGCGCCGACCTGGCCATCGCCGTGACCGGTGATGATGAGGACAACTTGCTCATCTGCCAGATGGCCAAGGAGAAGTACCTCTGCGAGCGGATCATCGCGCGCGTCAACAACCCGCGGAACCGGTCGTGGTTCGAGCTGCTCGGGATCCAGCCGGCCGTGAGCGCGACCGACCTGATCCTGCGCCTGATCGAGCACGAGGTGCCGTCCTACGGGTTGGTGCACCTCTTGGATCTGCGCGACGAGCAGCTGGAGATCATCGAGGTCGAGGTGACCTCGTCGTCGCCCGCCGCCGGGCGGGCGGTGCAGGACATGCACCTGCCCGAAGGCGCGCTGATCATCTCGCTGCTGCGCGACGGCCGCGGCTTCGTCCCGAAGGCCGACACGGTCATCCAGGCCGACGACGAAGTGCTGCTGGTCCTCGACCCCGGCCTCGAAGACGCGATCACCGCCCAGTTCGCACCCGGAACCCTCGACGCCGCGTAGTCCCGCCCAGCGCCCTATAATCGCCCTGCGCCACACCTTTGCGGGATGGTGTAATTGGCAACACGGCTGGTTCTGGTCCAGTTATTCTAGGTTCGAGTCCTAGTCCCGCAGCTCTTCCGAAACCCCTGCACACGCAGGGGTTTCGTCGTTCCGGGCCTTGCTAATGGACGGGGTACTCCTGCCGGCGCACTTGACCCCTGGCGGGTTCGCTCACGGGCTTCTGAGAGTCCTGGCCCCAAACGGGCTGCGAGGAGCCAGCATGCGTCAGCGGGTCAAAGGGCCCAGGATCTTCCTCCGCAGCCCTCGGTGGGCGGTCGCGTTGTGGAACAACCGGGCCATCTTGATTGCGTCAAGGTCGGGGGGCAGATTCGTGGCAGAGATTGCTACGCCAAACGAGTGTCAAAATATGAGGTTTGATACGCCGTTGGCCAGAATGCCCAGCACGAAACCAAATAGGACATTTGCGAGTGGGTGAGTGCGAAGCCACGCTTCAACGCGAACAGACCAGGCGGGACGGCGACTTGCCTGCGCGGGATCTTCGACCCGGATGAATTCAACGGACGGCCGCTCCTGCAGGGTTCCGACCCAAGCTCCTAATCCTAAGAAGAGCGCAACAACCGTCGCGAACACCATGCTCCCGACGTTCCACAGATCCACGCTCCCGTGGTCCTTCACGTAGTTGAGGGTGCGGTCATCCAACTTAGTGCCGAGCCAGGATTGATGTTGGATGAACCTGTAGGCGATGTACGCGTAGAGAGCTAGAAGAGCGGCGCCCAGCACCCACTCATACCAGCGTGGTGGGCGGTGCTCGTCTCTATAAGGAGACTCCATCCTTCCTTCGTCGAGCATCTGTTCGAGTATTTGGGCTACTCCGAGCGCAAGAACTTCATTGGGCGAGCTGCACGTGACAACTACGCCTTCTTTCACAGACGCCAACACGTGAACGCTGTGGGGCGGATCCGCCCATCCGACAGTCGCTTCAATCTCTCGGACCTGCTGGACTGATACATCAGCGATCGACTGGCGAAGCGCACTTAGCGTGCCGTATGCAGCACGCCCATCCGGATAGCGGATCTCGGCCTCCAGGCTTGCCGAATCGGGCTCCGCGCCCATCTCTTGGGCGACCATCTCGGCGGCGCGTTCAATCGCGCGCACGATCTGGGAGGGCGTCCCGCGCCACGGGGCGACAGCGAACCTTCTCTCGCGTAAGTGGATGACCTCTGACATTGAACGGCAACGTACCCTCAAGGGCGTCGTCATGCTCGGCGCAGCAGCAGCCGCGCTCGGAGCGGCTCAGGACGGTCAGCGGCCGCCGCGCTGCGGGCGGGGTGAGGTGCCGCGGAATTGGGCGTAGGGCTTGAGGATCTCCGTCACGAAGCGGCCTTTGGAGGGTGCTCGGAGGAAGTTCTCGAAGAGTGGGGCGGTGCAGGGGTAGTCGTAGGTCGTCGAGCCGTCGCGGAAGCGGAGGTGGAGGGTCTCGGTGGGGGCGTCGTAGGCGTAGGCCTCGACGGCAGCGGACGTTGACGGGTGCCAGGTCGTCATGGGATGGACGATGGTGGAGGCGGCGGACAGGATGCTCAGGATGCGTCGCTGGATGCCGATTGCAGGGGTGTTGTGATGGAGCTTCCAGCAGGGGATCCGGCGCTGCTGCCGGCGATGCGGCGGGCCGGTGGTGAGATCGGCCGGCAGTTCGTCGATGTCTTCGTGGGGTTCCGGCTGCGGTTCCATGACGAGCGCGAGGCGTTCGCGTTCTCGCAGCACTTCCGGTTCGCTGCGCCGCGGAGCGCGCTCCGGCAGGAAGGCGCGGGTGTGGTCTGGGTCGGCTTCCACGGCTGGGCGTTCGATCCGCAGGATGCGCAGATGCAGGCGGCGCTTGCCGTCCGGCACTCCGCGATCAAGGCGAAGGTGCGCCACATCCCGGCCGCCACCGACGCCGAGATGCACCCGACCGACCGCCGTCTCCTGAACCCGGAGAAGGCGCGCAAGGAACGTGACGACCTGCTCGCCAAGGTCAACGAGGACGCGTCGCACATGCTCGACACGTCCCGGACCGCCCTCGGCGGCGCCTCGCCCAAGCAGCGCCAGATCGGCTCCGGCGCACCCTCGGCCCAGACCGGCGGCCCGGCCGCCTCGGCCAGCGCACCCGTCGACCAGTCGCCCGCGCCACGCATCTCGAAGGCCCCGCCCGGCTTCGACGCCGCCAGCGGCACCAAGGCCACCAAGAAGCGCCGCCTCTTCGGACGCTAGACCGCGCCCCGGCCTCAACGCGGCCTCGCCGTGGTCGATCACCCGAACTGGGGATGAGGATCCTTTCTGTCGACCGACGGCGGGTGACCCGAGCGCGGGAGCTGCTCGCGGTTCGGGCTGCCATCGGTGCGTGGGTCGTGATGGGGCTGCTCTGGGTGCTGTATCCGCACCTGCCGGGCGCCGATCGCGACCACCAGACGATCCTCAGCGTCGCCGGCGTCCTCGCGCTCGGCTGGGCCGGGACGCTCGCCGTCCTGCCGGCCAACCGCAAGCTCGTGATCCTCTTCCAGGTCGGGACGGTCGGCTCGATCGCGCTGGTGCCCGTGGCGATCGCCGCGACCGGCGGCTCGACCTCGCCGCTGCGCGCCCTCGCGCTGCTGATCATCGTCTACTGCGCCTGGTTCTACGACGGCAAGGTCGCGGCCTCCGCGCTCGCGCTGGTCACGACCCTCCACCTCCTGCCGCTTGCCTACGACCCGCACGCCTTCACGGGCCAAGGCCTGGCGGTCACGATCGTCCTGACCGTCGTCTTCGCCCTCACCGGCGCCCTGATGGTCGCCGCCCGCCGCGAGCTCGTCGCCCAGCGCGCCACCGCGCGCGCCGAAGCCCTGCACGACCCGCTGACCGAGCTCGCCAACCGCCGCGCGCTCTACGCGTGCCTGGAACGGCGTGCGCAGGGGCGGCGTGGGACCGACCGGCTCGGGATCGTCCTGATCGACCTCGACGGCTTCAAGCAGGTCAACACGATCCACGGCCATCACGGGGGAGACGCGGCGCTCACCGCCGCCGCGCGCGCCCTGCGCAACGCGGCCCGCGACACCGACCTCGTCGCGCGCCTCGGCGGCGACGAGTTCGCGATCGTCCTCCCGGACGCCGACCCCGCGGTCGTCCACGCCGTCGCCCAGCGCGCGATCGTCGCCGTCACCGCCGCCGCCGAGGCCCTGGAGCTCCAGGGCATCACGCTCGGCGCGTCGGCCGGCATCGCGATGCACCCCGACGACGCGAGCGACGCCGACGCGCTCCTGGCCGCCGCCGACGCCGCGCTGCGCACCGCCAAGCGCGCCGGCAAGGGCCGCGTCGTGACCAGCGCGGCGATCCAAGTCGTCTAACCCCCGCCATACGGGGGCCAGACGACTTGCGTCTCTAGGCCGCCGCCTGCTCCGCCCAGTCGCGGTACAGGCGCCAGTAGCGCCCCTGCGCCGCCAGCAGCTCGTCGTGCGTCCCGGACTCCACGATCTGCCCGCCATCCAACACGACGATCCGCCCCGCCTGCCGGATCGTCGACAGCCGGTGCGCGATCACGATCGCCGTCCGGCCCGCGAGCAGCCGTCGCAGCCCGTTCTCGATCGTCGTCTCGGTGCGCAGGTCGACGTTCGACGTCGCCTCGTCCAGCACCAGGATCCGCGGATCCGCGACCAGCGCGCGCGTGAACGCCACGAGCTGGCGCTGCCCCGCCGACAGCTGCACGCCGCGCTCGCCGATCTGCGTGTCGAGCCCGTGCTCCAACTTCATGATGAAGTCCCACGCGCCCAGCGCCCGGCACGCGTGCTCGAGGTCGGCGTCGTCGACCGCAACCCCTTCAGGAACCCCGAAGGCGATGTTGTCGCGCAACGTCCCGCTGAACAGGAACCCCTCCTGCGGCACGATCCCCATCTGCGACCGCAGCGACTTCATCGTGACGTCGCGCAAGTCATAGCCATCAACAACGACGCGCCCCGCCGTCGGGTCGTAGAACCGCGCCGCCAGCTTGGCCAGCGTCGACTTGCCCGCGCCCGTCGCGCCGACCAGCGCCACGGTCTGCCCGGGCGGGACGTGCAGCGTCACGTCCTCCAGCGCGGTCTTGACGCCCTCGGCCGTCGAGTACGAGAACGTCACGTCCTCGAACGAGATCTCGCCCCGCAGCGGCCGCGGCAGCTCCACGGCATCGTCAGCGTCGACCAGCTCCGCCTCCTCGTCGAGCAGCGCGAAGATCTTGTCCAGCGCCGCCATGCCCGACTGGTAGGTCGTGTAGACCTGCGACAGCTGCGAGATCGGGTCGAAGAACCCGTTCAGCGCCGCGATGAACCCGACGAGCACACCCACCGTCACGTCGCCGTTCAGGACCTGGTGCCCGCCGTACAGCAGGATCCCCACCGTCGCGATGGCCGAGACGAACTCCACCGACGGGAAGTACGCGGCGTTCAGGTTGACCGTCGTCATGTTGGCGCGCCGGTTCTCCGCGTTCAGCCCCGCGAAGACCCCGCTGTGCCGCGGCTCCTGCGCGTAGGACTTCAACACGCGGATCCCGCTCAGCGACTCCTGCAGGTACGCCGTCAGCGCGCCGATCGTCTCTCGTGTACGGGAGAACGCATCCGCGGACGCGAGCCGGAACACGAACGACCCCACCGCCAGCACCGGGAAGATCAAGAACGTCAACAACGCCAGCTCGACGTCGAACAGCAACAGGATCACGATCGACCCCACCAGCGTCAGCGACGCCTGGAACAGCGTCGTCACCGAGTCGGTGACCATCGACTCGAGGGCTTCGACATCGTTCGTCAGCCGCGAGATCAGCACGCCTGCGGGCCGCCGCTCGTAGAACGCCACCGGCATCTCCTGCAGGTGGCGGAAGACGTCCAGCCGCAGGTCCTGCAGCGCACGCTGCCCGACCCAGTTGGTCAGGTAGGTCTGCGCGTACGACGTGCTCCACACGACCAACGCCGAGATGATGAACAAGATCACGATCACCGTCAGCGCGCCCGTGTCGCCCTTGGTGATGCCGCGGTCGATCGCCTGCCTGGCCAGCGGCGCCGGGGCCAGTGCGGCCGCCGTGCCCAGGACCAAGGCCACCATCATGAGCGCGGTCCGCGACCTGTAGGGCCGCAGCAGCTCGACGATGCCGCGCAGCTTGCGCGCGCGCCCGCTCGTCGCCCTCAGGCGGCGCCGCAGGTCGTCGCGGCGGCTCAGCGCCTGCGTCTGGTCGGCGTTCAGCGGCGGCGTCACAGGCCCGCCACCTCGCGCTCGGGGTCGTTCTTGTTCAGGAACACCTGGTCCGGCAAGCCCTTCTCCACGATCTCGGCGTACAGCTCGGAGACGTCCAGCAGCTCCTCGTGCGTGCCCTGGGCGACGACGCGCCCCTCCTCGACGACGACGATCACGTCGGCCAGCGCGATCGTCGACAGGCGGTGGGCGATGACGAACGTCGTCCGGCCCGCCATCACCTCCCTCAGCGCGTCCTTGATCCGCTGCTCGGTCGAGGCGTCCACGGCGGACGTCGCGTCGTCGAGCACCAGGATCCGCGGATCGGCCAGCAGCGCCCGCGCGATCGCGACCCGCTGGCGCTGGCCGCCGCTCAGCGTCAGCCCGCGCTCGCCGACGCGCGTGTCGTAGCCGTCGGGCAAGGCCATGATGAACTCGTGGGCCTGCGCGCGCCGCGCGGCCTGCTCGATCAGCTCGCGGTCGACCACGTCGGCGCCACCGCGCGCGTAGGCGATGTTGTCGGCGATCGTGGTGGAGAACAGGAACGGCGCGTCGTCGACCACCGCGATCTGCGAGCGCAGCTCGGTCGGGTCGACATCACGCACGTCGACGCCGTCGATCAGCACGGCGCCCGACTCCACGTCGTACAGGCGCCCGAGCAACTGCACCAACGTGGTCTTGCCCGACCCCGTCGCGCCGACCAACGCGACGACCGTGCCGGCCGGGACGTCGAGATCGACATCAACAAGCGCCGGCCCCTGCGCGCCCTCGTAGGCGAACGTCACGTCGCGCAGCTCCACGTGCCCGTTGCCCTCCGGCATCGGGACCACGTCCGCCGGCGCCTGGATCGTCGCCTCACGGTCGAAGACCTCGAACAGCCGCGCGCCCGACGCGGTCGCGCGCTGCGCGAGCCCCAGCGTCATGCCCAGCTGGCGCATCGGAACCAGCAACATCAACAAGTACGTGTAGAACGCGGTGAAGTCGCCGAGCGTCATGTCGCCCGCGATCACGCGCCGCCCGCCGATCAGCAGCACGCAGGCCAGCCCGATCTGCGGGATGAAGCCGATCAAGGGCTGGTAGAACGCCGACAGCCTCGTCGCGATCATCTCCTGGTCGAACACGCGCGCGGTCGAGCCGGCGAAGCGCTCCAGCTGCCGGTCCTCGCGCGCGAAGGCCTTGACGACGCGCACGCCGCCGATCGACTCCTCCGCGTCGGCGGTCAGCTCCGCGATCCGCTGCTGGACCGCCTGCTGGGCCGGCCGCGCGCGGCGCCCGTAGCGCGAGGCGATCACGACGACGAACGGCACCGGCAGCAGCGAGATCGCCGCCAGCAGCGGGTCGACGAGGAACATCGCGATCCCGGCCAGGATGATCGTCAGCGCGGCCTGGAAGATGAAGACGATCCCGTAGCCGAGGAAGAACCGGACCGCGGCCAGGTCGACCGTCGCGCGCGACATCAGCTGCCCGGTCTGCTGGCGGTCGAAGAACCCCAGCTCGAGCCCGAGGAAGTGCGTGTACAACCGCTGGCGCAGGTCGTACTCGACGCCCAGCGACACGCGCCCCGCGACCAGCCGCCGCCCGACGGTCAGCACCAGTCGCGCCAGGCCGGCGGCGGCGATCAGGATCCCGATCCGGTTGAGGTCGTGCGAGTCACCCTCCCGGATCTGGTCGATCGCCCGGCCCGTGAGCCACGGGATCACGACCGTCATGATCATCGCCAGCCCAGCGAGCAGCGCCGACCAGGCGAGGCCGGTCCTGTACGGGGAGAGGAAGCCGAGGAGTCTGCGGAACGTCGACAAGAGATCTCAGTGTAGTTGCATGAGAAACGAACCCGCGCCATGTCAGGATGTCCGACCGTGCGCTTCGGCCTCTGCGACACCTGCGAACACCAGAAGCTCATCAAGAGTGGGCGAGGCTCCGTGTTCAGCATGTGCCAACTGGGCCTGAGGGATCCCGATTGGCCCAAGTACCCGCGGATGCCCGTGCAGCGATGTCCGCGGTACGCGCCTGTCTCCTCATCGTCGGACAATCCCAGGGTTCAGCCTTGACGGTGAGGCAATGAAAGCGCTCCATGAGAGACCGATACTTCCGAGCCCTCGGGCTCGGGTGCGCGTTCTGCGCGCTCTACGCGACCTCGGCAGGGGCCGCCACCACCACATCCACCGCACGCTTCGCGGCTGACGCCGCAGGCGGGCAGACGCTGGTCCGCGCGACGACCGGCGCCGTCTCGACGGCCGCCGGCGACGTGAGGGCCAGCACCCTCGGCGTGAAGGACGGCGCCGGGGCCACGACCGTGGCGCGGGCCGCGGTCGACCGCTACGCGTCGATGCTCGGGCTCGGCTCGGGCACCCAGCTGCACCAGGTCGCCGCCCGGCCGGACGCCGAGGGCACGACCGTGGTCTACGACCAGATGGCGGGCGCCGTCCCGGTCTACGACGGGCGCGTGCTCGTCCGGATCGCCGACGGCAACACCATCATGAAGTCGATCACCTCGTCGGTCGCGACCTCCGCGCCCGCGAGCGCGCCCGACGCGACCCAGTCGCTGACGCAGGCGCGCGAGGACGCGGTCGCCGGGATCCCGGACGCCGCGGTCAACAGCGGGCCGTCGCTCGTCATGTACACGGGCGTGCCGTTCGGCGCCAAGGCGGCGACGCTCGCCTACGTGACCGACGTGCGCTCGACCTCGCAGCCGGTGCGCAAGCTCGTGGTCACCGACGCCCGCACGGGTGCCGTGATCGACACGCTCAACCGCGTCGAGACCGCCAAGAACCGGACGATCTACAACGCCAGGGGCTCGACGAGCACCGGGTCGCTGGCCCGCAGCGAGGGTCAGGGCGCGACCGGCAACACCGACGTGGACAACGCCTACAACTACACGGGCGCCGTCTACGACTACTACAGGAACACGTTCGGCCGCGACTCCTACGACGGCGCCGGCGCGGGGCTCGTCAGCTTCGTGCACTACGGCGTCGGCTACGAGAACGCGTTCTGGGACGGCGCCGAGATGGTCTACGGCGACGGCTTCGCCGTCAACGACGTGACCGGCCACGAGCTGACCCACGCGGTCACCGAGCGCACGGCGGGCCTGGAGTACGCCGACCAGTCCGGCGCGCTCAACGAGGCGATCTCCGACATGGCCGGGTGGGACATCGACCCGGGCGACACGACGATGGGCGAGGACCTGCCGATCGGCGCGATCCGCGACATGGAGAACCCGGGCGCCTACGGGCAGCCGGCGACCGCCTCGCAGTACGTCTGCACGAGCGACGACGAGGGCGGCGTCCACACCAACTCGGGGATCCCGAACAAGGTGTACGCCAACCTGGTCGACACGATCGGCCGCTCGCAGGCCGAGCAGGTGCGCTACCGCGCGCAGACCACCTACCTGACGCCGCAGTCCGGCTTCGCCGACGCGCGCGCCGCGTTCGTCTCAGCCGCTGGGGATGTCGGCGCGAACGCGACGTCGGTCGCCAACGCCTGGCAGTCCCAGGGCGTCACCGCGACCTGGCAGCCCAGCTGCTAGCCAGGACCTCCTGAAGGACCCGCAGTACTCGCAGTGGCCCGGCGCGCCTCCAACTCATAGGGGTTGGAGGCGTAGCCGCGGTACAGGTAGGACAGCGGCATCGCGAGCGGCCTGTGCTGCATCTGCCAGACGTGGCACAGCTCGTGGCAGATCAGGTCGTCGCTCGCCTGCGCCAGCGGCGCGCGCAGCAGGATCAGGTCCCACATCGTGTAGCCATCGAAGCGCGAGAACCACGGCAGCCGGAACAGCCACGGCACCGAGAGGATCCGGACCGTCCGGCGCAGCGCCACCGGCCGCGGGTAGAACGACAACCTGTCGAGCCGCGCCTTGGCGGCCGTCAGCGCGGCATGCTCCTCGGGCCCCACGGCGTCAGCCGGTCGGCGACTGCAGCACGAGGTAGGCCGAGCCGTCCGTCTCCGACAGCGTGAAGCGGTAGGCGTAGACGCTGCTGGCCAGCGTGTCGACGGTCGACCTGTCGGGCGAGCGCGTGACGGTGGCCAGCGTCGGCGTCGTGTCCGACAGCGTCTGGCTCAGCGGCCGCGTGATCGCCGTCGCGACGCCCGGCGCGTCGCGCTGGAACAGCAGCGCGGTCGCCAGCGTCCCGTCGTTGACCGTCCTGCCGGTCGCGAGGTCGCGGTCGGTGACCACCGTCGGCGGCATCAGGACCACCGTCTGGGTCACGCCGAGGTAGCGGAACGAGTAGAGCGCCAGCTCCACCGCCTCGCGCTTGAGCAGCTGCGCGCGGCTCACGGAAGGCCTGCCGGACAACACGCACGACTTGCTCGGCTGCGCCCTCGCCCTCGGGGACGAGGGGTCGATCGCGCAGAGCTTGTACTGGGCGGCGACGCCGTCGAGCGTCTCGATGTTGCCGCCCTGGGCGTCCGGATGCTTGATCACGAGCGACGCGGGGAGGCTGGCGTAGGACAGGGGGCCGCCGCTGGCGAGCACGAGCTGGCGGCGGTCGGGCAGGTGGTACTGCTGGCTGACGTGGGTGGCGATCTGCTGGGCGGCCGCGCTGCCGGTGACCGCCGTCGGCTTCCACTTCGACCACGCCGGGAGCGTCTTCAAGGTGATGGTCTTGGTCGAGCTCGAACCGCCGAGCAGCGCGGCGAAGAAGAGCGTGACCGCGGCGGCGCCGCAGGCCAGCAGCGCGCCGAGGATGAAGTGGAAGCGCCCGGAGTAGCGCGAGCGCAGCGGCTCGGCGGAGGCGGCGACGTCGTCGCCGGACGCCGCGGCGACCTCGGGGGCGGGCGCCGCGACCTCGCGGTCGCCCTCGGCCTCGCCCTCGCCCGGCGGCGACCACAGCCGGTCGTGCGCGGCCGGCGGCTTCTCCTGGGGCAGCAGCTCGTCCGGGTCCCACTTCGGCTGCGTGCCCGCAGGGTCCGGCGGGCGCAGCCGCGGGTCGGGGCGCTTGGGGTCCTCCGGGACCGCGTCGTCGTCGCGCTCGTCGCTCACAGCTTCGGCCAGATCGTCTCGTCGGTCACGTCGATGGCGGGCGCCTCGAGCTCGGCCTGGTCGAGCAGCTGCAGCACCTCGTCGCCGTAGATCTCCTTGCGCTCGACGAGCACGTCGGCGATGTAGGCGACCTTGTCGCGGTTGTGCCTGATCACGGCGACCGCGGTGATGTAGGCCTGCCCGAGGATCTGGGCCGCGGCCCTGCGCTTGTACGGGTCGGCGAGGATCGACGCGATCGAGTCGCCGCTCTCGCGCATCCCGCGCGAGCGCGAGATGATCTTCATGCCGATGCGCTCGTAGCGCTCGAGGATCCTCTGCTCGGCCTCGTCGCGCTCCGTGTCGCTCGCGAACGACCGGTGCGACAGATCGACCGGCACCGGGCCCATGCCCGCGAAGCCGACCATCACCGCGGCGCGGTGGGTCACGCCCTGGATGTCGCCGCCGACGCCGGTCCCGTTCTCCTCGTAGAAGACGTGCTCGGCGGCCATCGCGCCGAGGCCCCAGACGATGTCGGCGACCTCCTGGTGGCGCCACTTGACGAAGCGCTCGTCGACCTCCATCACCTGGTGGTGGCCGAGCGAGCTGCCGCGCTTGCGGATCGACAGGCGGGTCGACATCACCGACGGCATGTACACGTGCGCGGCGACCGCGTGGCCGGCCTCGTGGATCGCGACCGAGCGCGACTCCTCCGAGATGTAGTCGATCTTCTGGGCGGTCCCGGACTCGATCGTCGTCATCGCCTCGACGATGTCCTGCCAGACGAACTCCCCGCGCCCGGAGCTGTGGGCGTAGGTCAGCGCCATCGAGCAGATCTGCTCGATCATCGCGGGCGAGTAGCCGTTGGTGATCCGTGCCAGCTCGTCGCGCTTGCGCGGCGTGTCGAGCGCCGGCTCGTGGGCGACCTTGCCGAGGTAGAGGTCGAAGATGTCGGCGCGGTCGTCCTTGGTCGGCGTGCGGAACCAGACGTGGCGGCCCATCCGGCCCGGGCGGATCAGCGCCGGGTCGAGGCGGTCGATCGGGACGTTGGTCGCGCCGATGAAGTAGATCTGCTCGGAGCGCGGCCTGGGGGAGGGCAGGCGCAGCGAGCGGCCCCGGACCCTGCGCGGGACCAGGTACGACGCGTCGAGCAGGTTGTTGATGCGGTTGGTCCAGAACTTCGACCAGAACCTGGGCTCGTCGACGCCGTCCATCTGGATCAGCAGCTGGTTGAGCGCCATGCCGCCGCCCATGCCGCCCATCCCGCCGGGCATGATGAAGTTGTTGATCGACCCGTAGACGCGCGCCAGCGACGGCGGCAGGACCTGGATCTGGCCGGGCGCGCGGCTGGCGAACAGGCGGTCGCGCCAGGCCTGGTTCTCCAGGACCATGTCGCCCGACGCGGACACCGCGCCCCACGGGCCGTAGAACTCCTGCTCGGTCTGCTCGCTGAACAGCGGCGCGAAGACGCGGGAGTCGGCGCCGTTGAGCGCCGCGCGGCGCAGGCCGACGGCGTCGATCTCGTCGATGAAGATGATGCACTGCCCGCCCCACTTGCGCGCGAGCTTGCGCGCCTTGCGGATCAGGAACATGACGACCACGACGTCCATCCCGATGAACGTCTGCGCGAAGCCGGAGCCCGGCATCGTCACGATCGGCGAGTTGAACGACGTCGCGATCGCCTTCGACAACATCGTCTTGCCCGTGCCCGGCTGGCCGATGAACAGCAGGCCGCGCTCGGGCTTGCCGCCGGCCTTCCTGAACTCCTCGCCGGACTGCCACAGCTCGATGACGCGGGTGACGTCCTCCTTGGGCTCGGACTGCCCGCGGACGTCCTCCAGCCGCACGCCCCAGTCGGCGTCGCCGGGCTCGTAGCCCTTCATCTGCTTGAGGCCGAAGAACAGCAGCGGCCCGAAGAGGATCGCGAAGTTGATGAAGAACAGCAGCGGCAGCTGGATCGCGAGGACGATGATCGTCGTCAGGATCTGGGGGTCGCTGACGCCGTCGGCGATGTCGTTGAGCAGCGCGCCGAGGGACTCGCCGGCGATCAGCGCGACGATCCCGAGGACGCCGAAGACGATCACCAGGAGCCAGATCAGGAGCCTGTACTTGCCGCGCCAGAACCACAGGCGCCGGCGGGCCGTCGCGTCGTCGAGCAGCGCATCGCGGTCGGCGCCGTAGAGGCTCGGCCGCGGGATCAGGCGGTGGGCGACGATGTCGATCAGCCCGCGGAAGGCCGTGACGCAGACGATCGTCGCCAGCAGCGCCCAGCCCCAGGGCCAGTCGTTGGCCACGACGAAGACGGCCATCAGCGCCGGTGCCGTCAGGACCGCGACGACCGTGGCGGCCCGGCCCAGCCGTCGCCACTCGAACGCCAGCGCCTGCCGCGCCGTGCCCTCCTCGCCTGCCATGGCGCAGAGGGTAGTGCTGGAGGACGGGTGCGGCTAGATGCGAGGGATACCGAGCACCATGTGCGGTGCTGCGGCGGGGACGTCGGCGTCGCGTGTGTCGGTCGCGACGGGCGCGGTCGGCGCGTCCTCGGAGAACTCGAGCGCGCCCCTGCACTTCGGGCAAGCGCCGAGGACCCTCAGGCCCTCGACCATCGCGGGGGTGTTCCAGGTGAACTCGCAGCCGGTGCAGCGCACCGCGAAGGCGTCGGTCATCGTTCTCCGCATCGGCGCGGCGCGCGGCGGGCTTGACTCGTTCGTTCGTCCAGGGTCGGAGTCCGAACGGCGTGTTCCGGGCCCGGAGTGCCGATCACCGCCGGTCGCCTCCAGTACGGTTGCGCGCTCGATGCTGCGCCGCGTTCTTCCCGCCCTGACTGCGACCGTCGCCCTCGCCGCGGTCCTCGCGCCGTCCGCCTCCGCGCTGGAGACCCACGCCTGCGCTCGATTTGCCGGATTCAGGTGCGGAACCGTGACGGTGCCGCTGGATCGCTCCGGAAGGGTGCCCGGGACCGTCAGGCTCAACGTCGCGGTCGAGGCGCCGCGCAGGGGCACGAGCGGCTGGCTGCTGGCGCTGTCGGGCGGTCCGGGACAGCCGTCGGTCGCGTTCGCCGACTCGTTCCGCGCGTCGCTGGCGCCCGCGCTCCAGCATCGCCGCCTGGTCGTCATGGACCAGCGCGGGACCGGCGACTCCGGCGTGCTGAAGTGCCCGCCCTTGCAGGCGCTCGGGACGCTGGACGTCGTCAACACGTCGATCGTCGAGTCGTGCATGAGGTCGCTCGGCCCGGCGCGCCAGTTCTACTCCACGACGCAGTCGGTCCAGGACATCGACGCCGTCCGCCAGGCGCTGGGCGCGCCGAAGCTCGAGCTGATGGGCGTCTCCTACGGGACCTACGTCGCCGCGCAGTACGCGCGCCAGTTCCCGGCCTCGACCGAGGGGCTGATCCTCGACTCGGTCGTCGGCCCCGACGGGATCGACCCCTACTTCTTGGACACCTTCGAGCGCCTGCCGCGGGTCCTCGCCGAGCAGTGCCGCGGCTCGCGCTGCCTGGGCGCGACGCGTGACCCGGTCGCCGACCTCGGCACGCTCGCGCGGAGGCTGGCCACCAAGGGCGCGCTGCGCGGCAGCGTCCCGGACGTCCACGGCGCGCAGCACGCGACCGCCGTGCACGACGAGTCCGAGCTGCTGTTGATCATCATGTCGGGCGACCTGAACCCGTTCCTGCAGGCCGCGCTGCCGGGCGCGATCAACGCCGCGGGCCACGGCGACGCCGCGCCGCTGCTGCGCCTGCGCCGGATCGCGCAGGGGCCGTTCAGCCCGTCCAGCGAGTTCTCCTCCACCTTGAACGTCGCCACGACGTGCGCCGACGTCACGCTGCCGTACTCGATCGCCGACGACCGCGTCGGGCTGCGCTGGGACAAGTGGCAGCACGGCTCCGACCTCGTGCCCGACAGCGCGTTCGCGCCGTTCAGCCGCCTGGCGGTCGTCGACACGTCGGTCGCCCACGACTGCCTGCGCTGGCCGCAGGGCGACACGCTGACCAGGCCGTCGACCGCGCCGCTGCCCGACGTGCCGACGCTGCTGCTGTCCGGCCGTCTCGACACGCGCACGCCGGTCGAGAACTCCAGGGAGATGCTGCCGCTGCTGCCGCACGCGCAGCTCCTGCAGGTCGCCGGGACCGGCCACGACGTCCTGGACTCCGACATCTCCGGCTGCGCGGCCAAGGCGCTGAGGCTGTGGGCGGACGGCAGGCAGATCGGCACGCCGTGCAGGGGCGCCGACAACGCGGTCTCGGTGCTGTCGCGGCCGGCCGGGTCGATCAAGGACTACCGGCGGCCCAAGACCGTCGCGGGCGATCGCGGCAGGGTGCTGTACGCGACGCTCGACACGATCATCGACGCGCAGGTCAGCGCGCTGCAGACGCTGTACGCGGGCTACACCAGGCTCCAGGGCGGCGGGCTGCGCGCCGGGCGGTGGAGCGCGTCGGGCGACGGCGGGCGGCTGAGGCTGCACGGCTACTCGCTGGTCCCGGGGCTGCGGGTCAGCGGCGCGCTCGGCGCCGACGCCGACGGCGACGCGGGGACCGTGACGGTCGACGGGCCGGGCCGCCTGGACGGCACGCTGACGATCAGCGCCAAGGGCGCCGTGCGCGGGACGCTGGGCGGCAAGGCGGTGCGGTACTCGCCGAGGGATGCGACGGCGAGCGCGGCGGCGGCCGCCGCGAGCGCGGGGCGCGGGCGGCTGCCGCAGCGCTTCCGGTTCCCGAGCGTGGCGACCGTCAGGCGCCAGGTCGCCTGGCTGCGGGTCGCGGGCTAGCGCGCCTCGCGCGCAGGCGCGCCTAGTGCGCGGCGGGCGTGTCGCTGCGCGGGTCGGTCGGGTCCAGCGCGGCCTCGTACTCGTCGAGGTCGTAGAGCGCGTTCCTGCGGCGCTGGCCGTAGGCGACGACCCCGCCGACGGCGAAGCCGGCGAACACGCACAGCGCGATCGGCAGGATCACGCCGCCGCCGTCCTTGAGCATCACGGTCAGCAGGGCGATCAGCAGGCCGATGATGAACACGATCACGCCGACGAGCGGGCGTGCGCGGTAGAAGGCGATCACGGAGCGCATGCGCTCCCGAAGGTAGCGCTTACGCGCCCGCGACGAGCGCCGCGTGGATCATCCGCGTAGCGGTGTCGGTCAGGCGCGGGAGGTCGGCGATCCGGTCGCCGTCGATCGACAGCAGCGTCAGCTCCTCGAGCGCCTCGACCAGCTCGCGGGCCATGTCGGGATGCACGGCGTAGCCGTCCGGGAGCTCGTCGGCGTGCTGCTCGGCGAGCGCCTGGATCATCGCCGCGAAGCCCTCGTTGACCGTGCGGCGGCGGCGCAGCGCCTCCGGGCCGGCGTCCTGGACGTCGCGCAGGAACGCGCGCGCGAGGCCGGGCTCGGAGGCCAGCGTCTCCAGGTAGGCGCGGACGCCGAGCGCGATCCGCTCGTCGTAGGGGCGGCCGGTGCCCTCGATCACCGCGGACGCGGTCTCGGCGCGCAGGAGGGAGGCGGAGGCCTCGTAGGTCGCCAGGTAGCAGGCGGCGACGTCCGGGAAGTGCTGGAAGAACCGGTCGCGCGGGACGCCGGCGCGGGTGGCGACGTCGGCGGGGGTGATGGCGGTCAGCGGTGCGTCGCGGAGCGCTTCCGCCATCGCCGCGATCAGCTGCGTGCGCTCGGCGTCGCCGCTGCCCTCGGCCCGCAGCGCGCGCACGAAGCGCGAGTCCGTCACCTGCCCCATGTTGGGCACCCTAGCGTTCCTCACCGGTCGGGACCACTGGAGCGGGTAGGGTCGGCGCGTGGAAGGGTGGAGACGATGGTGTCTTGGCGCCGTGGCGCTGGTGCTGATGGTCGCGGCGGCCTGGCCGGGCGCCGCGCGCGCACGCCAGGACGACCCGCCGGTCGAGGCGCGCGCGCCGGTCGACGGCGCGGTCGTCAAGGACGTGGTCGGTGGGTTGAGGGTCCAGTTCACCTGCCCGGCCTACCACCCGACGCAGTTCGACCAGGACGTGCACGGCGACGGCGACGGTTACTACGTGGTCCTGGCGACGGCCGGTGCGGTTGGCGTGGACGGCCTGCTGCTCGGCCCGGCGCGGGTCGACACGCGCGCCGCGGTCGTCGTCGACGGCGTCGCCGGGATGTGCACCGCGGCGCCGGACGCCGCCGAGCGCGGGCTGCTGCCGCGCGAGCCGGGGACCTACTGGTGGCAGCCCTACCGCGACTGCGCGACCTACCTCTGCCCGTTCGGCGAAGAGGTCGGCGACCCGGTCCGGGTGGTCGTGCGCGAGACCGTCTGCAGCGCCAACCGGACCGCGCTGCGGGCCGCCACGCGAGATCTCGCAGCGGCACGCAAGTCCTACAGGTCGCATCGGACCAGCGCCCGCCGCGACCGCATCACACGCCTGGCCGCACGCGTGACGCAGCTGAAGGCCCGGCTGCGCGTGGTCTACCACTGCAAGATGTAGGAGTCGCTCGCGCTAGACCGCCGCGATCTCGACCCGCAGGCGCTCGATCATCGCGTCCACACGGCGGGCGACGTGGGTGACTGGTTGGCGCATCGCCTCGGCGACCTCGGCGATCGGGGTGCCGTCGACCATCATCGCCAGGATCGGCAGGTCGCCGGGCTCGACGCGCGTGCCGGCCGACTCCAGCAGCTCGCGCGGGACCGGCGGCAGGACGCGGTCGCCGCGGGAGACGGCGCGCAGCGCGTCGAACAGCTCCGGCGCGGGGGCCGACTTGTTCAACAAGCCGTCGGCGCCCGCGAGGATCGCGGGGACGACCATCGCGGAATCCGCGTAGGCGGAGTACAACAGCACGGCGGGCGCCGGGATCTCGCGCTTGAGGCGGCGGCAGAGCTTCAGCCCGTCGGCGCCGGGCAGGTGGTAGTCGAGCAGGACGACGTCCGGCTTGGTGCGCTGCATCATCGCGCCGAGGTCCTCCTCGGACGACGCGGTCCCGAGCGGGACGATCCCGGGCTCGGCGCGCAGCACGGCGGTCAGGCCGGCGCGCATGGCGGGGTGGTCGTCGACGATGAGCAGGCGGATCATGGGGAACCTCCGGGATGGGGGAGAGCGAGGGCGACGGCCGTGCCGCGCCCTCCGGGTCCGGGCCCGATGTTCAGGCGGGCGCCGATCGTCTCTGCGCGTCCGTGCATCGAGCGCAGCCCGTGGCCGCCGGGGCGCGGCTCGGGTGGCATGCCGACGCCGTCGTCGGCGATCGTGAGGGTGATCGCGTCGGGCGCGTCGGCGAGCGTGACGGTGATGGCGGAGCAGCCGGCGTGGCGCACCGCGTTGGTGAGCGCCTCGGCGGCGATCCGGTAGGTGTGGGCGGCGACCAGCGGCGGCAGCGCGGGCAGGTGGCCGGCGACGTCGATCCGGGCGGTCCCGGCCTGCGCCAGCTCGGCGGCGCGCTCGCGCAGCAGCTCGTCGACGGGGCGGCCGTCGAGCGGCGTGCGCAGCTCGGCGACGCTGGTCTCCATGTCGGCGGTCGCGTTCCGGAGCTCGGCGAGCGCGCCGTCGAGCAGCGCGCGCGGGCCGTCCTGAGGCACCTGCGGTTCGAGCGCCGAGAGCATCAGGTGGGCGGCATGGACCCGTTGCTTGGCGGAGTCGTGCAGCTCCCAGGCGATGCGCTGACGTTCGGCCTGGAGGACGAGGCGCTCGGACTCGCCGCGCGCGGTCCGCAGGCGTTCCAGGAGCAGCGCGGAGTAGGCGAGCGTGGTCGTGATGACCATCGGGACGAAAAGGTGGGTGGCGAGCGTCTCCAGCCGGATCGTGTTCTCCAGCGTGTCCGCCGGGAGCTTCTCGGTCAGCAGCGCGACCCCGCCGTAGAGGGCGGAGAACACGACGCCCCAGGCGAACGCGATCCGCCACGGCAGCGACGTCGCGGGCAGGATCAGCGTGGTCAGCGCGAACACGTAGAACGGCGAGCGCCAGTCGCCGCCCGCCATGATCAGCCCGAAGGCGGCGAGCGCGTCGAGGGCCCAGATCACGGGCGCGGCGCGCCAGTCCTGGGTCAGGCGCAGGACGTAGAGGCTGACCGGCGTCCAGGCGAGCGTGATCGCCGCCAGCAGCGGGTCGTGGTGGGTGACGCGGTGCAGCAGCAGCAGCGCCACGGCGACCAGCGCGCCCAGCACGCGGGTCATCGTGAGCAGGGCGAACCAGCGGTGGTCGCGCAGCGTGCGCAACGGCCGTAGCTCGAGAGTCCTGCCCATCACCCTGGAGACCCTCTCAGCTTCACCTCAACGGCGCATGAACGTGACCTCGACGTCGTCGCCCCAGAACGACACGTAGGACTTGACCGGGCCGCACTCCGGGAACGGCGCCTCGTAGGACCAGGCGGCGTCGGGCAGCTCGCCGCCGGGGACGGTGACGGTCCAGTAGGACGCGGTGCCCTTGTACGGGCAGAAGGTCGAGGTCTCGGTCGGGCCGCTCAGCGGCGCGGTGACGTCGTCGACCGGCAGGTAGTAGCGGTTGGGCAGCGCGGTCTCCGACAGGACCAGGGCGCGGTCGCTCTCGGCGATCAGCTCACCGCGCGCCCGGACCTCGACGCGCGCGGACGTCGAGCGGATGTCGACGCGGTGGTACGGATCCGGGAAGCCCTGGACCTCCTCGTCCTCGTCGAGCCAGCGGTCGAAGCGGTCGAGGTAGACGCCGGCGTAGCCCTCCAGCCACGACGCGGCCTCCAACGGCTCGTCGTAGACCCAGATCGCGTCGACCGACCCCGCGACCGTCCGGTAGGAGGCATCGCCCTTGAACGGGCAGTGCGTCGAGGTGTCCGTCCGCTCCAGGGCGTCCGCGTCCACATCCGCCAGCGGCACGTAGAGCTGCGGCGACAACCCCGTCTCGTGCAGGAGGAACGCGTTCTCGGTGTCGACGACCGTCCTGCCACCGATCTCCCCGCGCACCCGCCGCGGCACCGGCGTCGACAGCAGCCGGTGCTTCGGCCCCTCGATCGCGTAGTTCGTGTTGCCGGGCGTCCCCGCCAGCGGCCCAGGTTCGCGCGTCAGGCTCATGCCCAACGACGGTAGTGGGTCGCCTCGCGCGCTCAGCCGAGCTCGGCGCGGCGGGTGGTGATCAGGTTGCGGCGGGCGATGAGCTCGGCTTCGAGTTGGTCGAACTCGGCGCGGCGGGCGGTGAGGAGCTCGAGTTGGCGGGTGACGTTGAGGGCGGAGGTGTCGAGGATCTCGCGGCGGCGGCGCTTGGAGGTCGAGGGTGCGGTGAACTCCTCGCGGCGGGCGTCGCGGCCGTCCTCGGCCTCCATCAGCGTCTTGAGCTCCTCGAGCGAGACGCCGAGCAAGGACTTCAACTTGACCGCCTTGCGCAGGCGCTCGACGTCGGCCTCGGTGTAGGTGCGGTGCTGGCCGGCGGCGCGGTCGTGGTCGACGCCGCCGAGCAGGCCGAGCTCCTCGTAGTACCGAATCGTCCGCGTCGTGATCCCGAGGCGCTTGGCGACCTCGCCGATCCGCAGGGTCGTCTCGACGGCGCTCATGCCTTCGCCGCCTTCGGCGTCGCCGGCCGCGCCAGCGACACCAGCGCGCCCGCGACCGCGGTCCCGGCCAGGACCCACAGCGCCGTGTGCATGTTGTGGATGAACGGCCTCAGGGCCTCGTCGCTCAGGCCGGACGACACGCCGCTGAAGATCGACAGCAGCACCTTGGTCGGGACCGCCGCGGTGATGATCCCGAGCACGAACGCGATCGACAGCACGCTGCCCGTGTTCTGCAGCATCATCCGCGTGCCGCCCGCGATCCCGCGCCGGTGCACGGGCACCGAGCCCATCATCGCCGCCGTGTTGGGCGAGTTGAACATGCCCGACCCCAACCCGTTCAACAACAGCCAGAACGCGGCAAGCGGGTACGACGAGCCGGTCCCGAGCGTCGTCATCCCGGCCAGCGAGACCGCCACGACGACCATGCCCAGCGCCGCCAACGTGCGCGCGCCGTGCCTGTCGGCGTAGGCACCGGCCAGCGGCGAGGAGATCAGCATGCCCAGCGCCAGCGGCGCGAGCTTGACGCCCGCCAGGATCGGGTCGTCGCCCAGCGCGCCCTGGAAGTACAGGACGAACACGAACGTCAGCGCGAAGCGCGACAGCCCGTTGAGGAACGCGGCGCCCGTCGCGGCCGCGAAGCCGCGGTCGGCGAACAGCGACAGGTCGAGCATCGGCGCGCGCGTCCGCCTCTCGATCAGCACGAACGCCGGCAGCAGCACGACCGCGGCGACCAGCGCGACGATCGTCGACGTGTCGTTCCACGCCACGATCCCGCCGCGCGAGATCCCGTACGTCAGGCCCGTCAACCCGATGACGAAGGTCACCGTTCCCCACCAGTCGAAGGTGTGGTCGACCTCGGGCCGCATCAGCTCCTCCAGCACGAAGAACGCCCACAGCGTGCCGACGATCCCGAGCGGGACGTTGAACCAGAAGACCCAGTGCCAGGAGATCTCGACCAGCGCGCCGCCGAGCACCGGCCCGAGCACCAGCCCGATGCCCGCGACCATCACGTTGGTCCCCATCGCGACGCCGAGCTGCTCCTTCGGGAACGCGTCGGTCACGAGGGCCGAGGCGTTCGCGAACAGCAGCGCGCCGCCGATCCCTTGGACGATCCGCCACAGGATCAGGTCGGTCCCGCCCTGCGCGAACCCGGCGCCCAGCGAGGCGACCGTGAAGACCGCGAAGCCCAGCACGAACGCCTTCTTGCGCCCGAAGATGTCCGAGAGCCGCCCGAACGTCAGCACCAGCACGGTCGAGGCGATCATGAACGCCAGGATCACCCAGACCAGCGTGAGCAGGTCGACGCCGAGCGCCCTCTCCAGGTCCGGCAGCGCGATGACCAGCGTGCCGGAGTTGATGGTGGCCAACAACATGCCCAGCGACGTGCAGCTGAGCGCCCACCACTTGTAGTGATGGTGATCGGCGCTGACGCCGATCCGCCGCTTGCGTGCGACCGCCGGGGAAGAGGGGAGAGCAGACATCGAAGTTCGATGGTACCCAAACTTCCATTTGACGTGAACGTCAAGTTAGCCCGGCGTCGCGCTGCTCTGCCGCGACGCCGGGCAAGGGCGGTGACTACGCCGGGATCTCGACCCGCCTGCGGCGCGGCGAGGACGGCGAGTCGTCGTCATCGTCGGCGTCCTCCGCCGGGCCCTCGATCGACAGGCGCGGCAGGCGCCGCTCCAGCCACTCCGGCATCCACCAGGACGCGCGGCCGAACAGGTGCATCAGCGCCGGGACCAGGATCAGCCGGATCACGAACGCGTCGAACAGCACGGCGCTCGCCAGGCCGACGCCGAACAGCTTGATCGTCCGGTCGTCGCCGAGGACGAACGAGCCGAAGACCGAGATCATGATGATCGCCGCCGCCATGACGACCTTGCCGGTCAAGGCCAGGCCGTGGCGCACCGCGAACGGCGCGTCGTGGGTGCGCTCCCACTCCTCGTGCATCCGCGTCACGAGGAAGACCTCGTAGTCCATCGACAACCCGAAGATGATGGCGAACAGCATCACCGGCAGGAACGGCTCGATCGGCCCGGTCGTCTCCACCCCGATCAGGGACGCGAGGTGCCCGTCCTGGAAGACGAAGGTGATCACGCCGAGCGCCACGCCGATGCTGAGCAGGTTGAGCACCGCGGCCTTGACCGGGATCAACACGCTGCGGAACACCACCGCGAGCAACAGCAACGACAACCCGATCACGACGCCGATGAACAGCGGCAGCTTCGACGACAGCACGCTGCCGAAGTCGGTCGTCGACGCGGTCGCGCCGCCGATCGAGACATCCTTCAAACCATCCTGGCCGTGCGTCACGCCCGGGACGACGTGGTCGCGCAGGTCCGACAGCAGGTCCTTGGTCGCCTGGTCCTGCGGCGCGCTCTTCGGGATCACCGTCAGCGTCGCGGCGTCGCCCGCGGCGTTCAGCACCGGCTGCGAGACCGCGGCCACGCCGGGCGTCTGCGCCAGCCTGGTCTTCAAGGCCACCAACTCGGTCTTGCCGCCGTGCGCGGCGTCGACCTCGGCGGCCACCAGCAGCGGCCCGTTGAACCCGGGGCCGAAGCCCTGCGAGAGCAGGTCATAGGCCTTGCGCGTCGTCGTCGCCGGCCCGTCGTTGCCCGCGTCGGCGCTGGCCAGGCGGATGCCCGTGACCGGCGCGGCGACGACCAGCAGCAGCACCAGCGCGCCGGTCGCGAACGCGGCGGGGCGCCGCGCGATCCACGCGCTCCAGCGCCCGAACCCGCGCGGCTCGGCAACCCCTTCGACTTCGGCGTCGCCCGCCGGGAACTTGATGCGCCTGCCGAAGAACCCCAGCAGCGCGGGCAGCAGCGTCAACGACGACAACATGGTCAGCGCGACCGCCGCGGCCGACGCGACCGCCGGGCCGTTGAGGAACGAGACGCCGAGCAGCAGCATGCCGAGCAGCGCGATCACCACGGTCGTCCCGGCGAACAGCACCGAGCGCCCCGCCGTGTCCATCGCGGTCAGCGTCGCGCCGCGCACGTCCGCGCCGCCGCTGCGTTCACCGCGGAAGCGGTTGATCACCAGCAGCGCGTAGTCGATCCCGACCCCGAGCGCGATCATCACCGCCAGCGTCGGCGCGAAGTCCGCGATCGAGAACGAGCCGGTCGCCGCGTACACCAGGCCCATCGCCGCGGCGATCGCCGCGAACGCGCTGACCAGCGGCAGCGCCATCGCGGTCATCGAGCCGAGCACGAGGAACAGGACGATCACCGCCACGGCGACGCCGATCAGCTCGCCGGCGCCGGTCTCCGGCTGCTGGGCCTGCTTGATCGCCTGCCCGCCGAGCTCGACCTGCAGCGTCGAGGTCGCGCCGGCCTGCGCGGTGTCGATGACCTTCTGGACGTCCTTCTTGTCCAGGTCGACGGCCTGCTTGTCGAACAGCAGCGACGCGTAGGCGACGGTGCCGTCCTTGGACACCGTCGCCTTCGCGTTCTTGTAGGGGCTGACCACCGCGGTCACGTCGGGGAGCTTCGAGACCTTGGCGATCACGGACTGGACCGCGGCCTGGTTGGCCTGGTCGTTCAGCGAGCCGCGCTTGGCGTGGAACACGATCTGGGACGTGTCGCCCGCCTGCTGGGGGAAGCGGCTGCGGAGGAGGTCGAGGGCACGCTGGGACTCGGTCCCGGGGAGCGTGAAGTTGTTGATGTAGCCGGAACCGGCACCGGCGGCGAGCGCGCCTGCGGCGACGATCAGCGCGACCCAGAGGGCGGCGACGAGGCGGCGGCGGTCGTGGGAGAAGGCGGCAAGTCGTCTCATGACGCAGGCCAGGAAAGCACAGCCTGCGCAGAAATGCAATGACTGCAGAAATGCGCAGTGTGCAATCCGGCACACAGTGCAGAGTCGCAGGCCGAATAGGTAACATCCGTCACGCAATGGGTCTGCGCGAGCGCAAGAAGGAGCAGACGCGCCGCGCCATCGAGGACGCGGCGTTCCGCCTGTTCGAGGACCGCGGCTACGCCGCGACGACCGTCGCCGACATCGCGGAGGCGGCCGACATCGCGCCGCGCACGTTCTTCTCGTACTTCCCGTCCAAGGAAGCGGTCGTCTTCGGCGATTTCGACGAGGTCTTCGACGCGCTCGAGACGCGGATGCGCGACCGCGCCGACGACGAGAACGCCTTCGAGGCGCTGCGGGAGTGGATCGGCGAGCTGATCGCCCGCGGCCACGCCGAGGACGACGGCGACCGCGAGTGGCTGCGCCACTGCCTCGTGCGCGACAACGACGCGCTCGCCGCCCACGAGCGCCACATCATGGGCCGCTTCGAGACGCTGATCGCCGAGTCGGTCGCGATCGACCTCGGCTCCGCGCCCGACGACCTGCAGCCCAAGCTGATCGCCGCGGCGGCCGTCGCGGCCCTGATGGCGCTGTCGGGCGACGACGAGGATCGCCGGGCCAAGAAGAAGCACGGCCCCGACGAGGCCGACCTCGCGCGCCTCGACGAGGCGTTCACGTTCCTGCGGGGCGGGATCGCCGCCCTGCAGGAGGTGCGGGGAACCGCACCCCAGCAGAAATAGGGGACTCCCTGATGTGCGGAGGGCGGCGGCGGCGCAGTATGCGCTCCGACCCCGCAACTCCCCTTCCTGGAGACACTCCCAATGCTGACCTCTGCTGCTGCTGCTCCCTCGCTCGACCTCGACCTCTCCGCCCTCCGCGCCGAGTTCGGCGGCACCCTGCACCTCCCCGGCGACGCCGGCTACGACGACGCCCGCGCGGCCTGGAACCTCACGGTCGACCAGCGCCCGCCGCTGGTCGCCGAGCCCCGCAACGCCGACGACGTCGCCGCGCTGGTCCGCTTCGCCGCCGCCAACGGGCTGCGCGTCGCGCCGCAGGGCACGGGCCACAACGCCTCGGCCCGCGCCGGCGCCGACGAGTCGATCCTGCTCAACATGCGCAACCTGCGCGCCGTCGAGATCGACAACACCAACTTCACCGCCCGCGTCGAGGCCGGCGCGCTCTGCGCCGACCTGACCGCGCCCGCCTCCGAGCTCGGCCTCGCCGCGCTCGCGGGCTCCTCGCCCGACGTCGGCCTCGTCGGCTACGTCCTGGGCGGCGGCGTGGGCTGGCTCGGCCGCGCCTACGGGTTGTGCTGCAACTCGGTCCTGTCCTTCGACGTCGTCACCGGCGACGGCGAGCAGCGCCGCGTCGACGCCGACCACGACCCGGAGCTGTTCTGGGCGCTGCGCGGCGGCTCGGGCTCGCCCGCGGTCATCACGCACATGGAGCTGAAGCTCTACGCGGTGCCGGAGCTCTACGCCGGCGCGATGCTGTGGCCGTGGGAGCGCGCCCGCGAGGTCTTCCACGCCTGGCACGCCTGGACGCGCGATGCGCCGGAGACTGCCACGACATCGATCCGGATCCTGCAGGTCCCGCCCGTCCCGGAGATCCCGGAGATCGTGCGCGGCCGCAACTTCGTCGTGATCGACGGCGCGGTGGTCGGCAGCGCCGGCTACGCGTCCGACGTGCTGGCGCCGTTCCGCGCGTTGGAGCCGGAGATCGACATGTTCGCCCCGGCGCCGCCCATCGCGCTCAGCCACCTGCACATGGATCCCGAGACGCCGGTCCCGGGCATCAGCGACCACGCGCTGCTGGGCGACCTGACGTCCGAGGCGATCGACGCGCTCGTCGACGCCTGCGGCCACGAGTCCGAGAGCTGCCTGCTGCTGACCGAGCTGCGCCACTTCGGGGGCGCGCTGGGCCGGGTGCCGGAGCACGCGGGCGCCCGCGGCAGGATGGAGGGCGAGTACATCTTCTTCGCCCTCGGCTCGCCGATGACGCCGCAGCTGGCGGAGCTGATCCCGGCCTCGCTGCAGCGCGCCAAGGCCGCGATCGAGCCGTGCGCGAACGGCCGCATCTACCTCAACTTCGCCGAGCACCCCTCGGACGTCGCCACGGCGTTCTCCGAGGAGTCCTTTGCCGCGCTGCAGGCGGTCAAGGCGAAGTACGACCCGCGCGACGTGATCCACGCCAACCACCCGGTGGCGCCGGCTCACGCCTAGCGCGAGGGGAGCGCAGCACCTGCGCCGGGTCTTCACTGGGAGTGGGGCGCGGCGCAGGAGCGCTCACCGCAACGTCGAACGCCATCGTCACGATGGCTTTCGGGCGCCCGCAGGTGGCCACGCACCGCTACGGGCAGGTGCTCGCGGCGACGGTCTTGGTGATCGTCGCGACGATCGCGCTGCCCGACGACCACGTCGGGCGCGGGATCGCGCTGCTGCTCCAGGCGGCGCTGCTGGTGATGGTCACGATCGCCGCGCGCGACACGCGCAGCCGGACGCTGACCGCGATCGGCTTCGCCGCCGTCGTCTTCGGCGCGATCAGCGCGGTCGGGATCCGGACGCCGGGCTGGAACCTGCTCGGCCTCAGCGGCGCGGTCGCCACGGCGATGCTCGTGACGGTCGGGACCGGCGTCGTGGCGCTGATCCGCCGCGACGGCGTCAACGTCCAGGCGGTGGCCGGCGGCCTCGTGTCCTACCTGCTCGTCGGGATGATCTTCGCCGACGTCGTGGGTGCGATCGCCGACGGCACCAGCGGCTGGTACTTCGCCCAGAACGTGGACGGCAGCTCGGGCGACCACATCTACTTCTCGTTCATCACGTTGACGACGACCGGCTACGGCGACTTCACGCCGCGCACCGAGGTCGGCCGCGCGATCTCGACGCTCGAGGTCCTGGTCGGCCAGATCTACCTCGTCGTCGTGGTCGCCCTGCTGGTCGGCAACCTCAGGCGACGAGACGCCTGAACAGGCGCTGCAGCGTCGCCTCGGGGTCGTCGCAGAAGCCGGTGTGGATCGGCGAGGCCTGGACGATCGTCGACGACGTGGCGGTCAGGAAGCCGAAGCGGTCGGACTGGTCCATCGTGGCGATCGCGCCCGCCGACGGGTCGCCGTCGGCGACGCGGACGAGGCCGTCGAGGTGCTGGGCGACCGCCGCGACGTCGAGGTCGGGCGCGAGCGCGCGCAGGCGTTGTTCATCAACCTGCACCAAGGCCTTCAGGAACCTGCGGCGGCGGCAGAAGACGACGACGCCGACGTTGACGGCCTCGCCGCGCTCGACGCTCGGGACGACGCGCCAGATCGCGTAGGCGAAGGCGTCGTCGGACGGCGCGCGCTCAGGCGACGGCACGGCGCGCCTCCTCGGCCTCGGCGGCGAACGCGCCGTCGCGCAGGCGCTGCGCGATGTAGGTCGCGTAGACCTCGCGCGGCGGCGACGCGTCCGCGGCGCCGCCGAGCCAGTCGTCGGGGACCTCGGCGGCGATCCGCTCGACGGTCGCGCTGTCGAGCCGGGGCGCCAGGCGCTCGCCGGCTTCGGCGATCGACCCCGCGAACGGCAGCAGCACGTGGTCGCGGATCAGCGGGAACCTCGCCGCGGCCGCGCCCTCGGGCCACGTGGGCGCGTGGTGGCGGTAGAGCGCGGCGCCGTGGTCGATCAGCCACAGGTCGCCGTGCCAGATCAACATGTTGGGGTTGCGCGGCGTGCGGTCGACGTTCTGGCACAGCGCGTCGAGCCAGACGACCTCGGCGGCCAGCTCGGGCGTCACGCCGACCGGCGCGGCGGGGGAGAACGACAGCGCGCCGGGCAGGAAGTCGAGCGCCGCGTTGGTCCCGCCGGAGGCGGCGACGAGCTCCTGGATCTCCGGGTCCGGCTCGGCGGCCGCCAGCAGCGGGTCGACCTCGACGATCACGATCTCCGGGACGCGCAGGCCACAGGCGCGCGCGATCTCGCCGACGACGACTTCGGCGATCAGCGCCTTCAGGCCCTGCCCGGCGCCGCGGAACTTCACGACGTAGAGGCCGTCGTCGTCGGCCTCGACCAGGCCCGGCATCGAGCCGCCCTCGCGCAGCGGGGTGACGTAGCGCGTGGCGCGCACGGTGCGCAGTCGCGTCGGTTCGGGCATGCGACGCCGCACGGTAACGCCCGCTCCGGCGCTACGGTCCTGCGCAGTGCTGTGGTTCGAGTGGGACAACCTGGTCCTGACCGGCGCCCAGGCGGCGTGCGTCGCGCTTCCCGCGGCCGGCGTCCCGCGCTTCCTGGAGCGCTTCCGCGGCGGCTGGTGGGCGCTGATCCTGCCGCTGTGCATCGTCGCGGTGATCGTCGGGATCGACCAGGTCCCGGACACCGCCAACGTCCTGACGTGGGTCGCGCTGCTGCTGATCCCGCCCGGCTGCGCGCTGGCGCTGGGCTGGGCGATGCACGGCGCGCGCTGGTGGCTGGCGCCGCTGGCGATCCCGCTGCTGGCGATCGCCTGGGCCGACCAGGACGGCTCGCGCCCGGGGCAGGTCGCGACGCTGCTGTTGATCATGGGGTCGGTCATCACGCTCGGGCGCCTGCTCGGCGGCGCGGCGCCGCTGCTGCTGCTCAAGTTGGGGTTGATCGCGATGGCGGTCTCCGACGCGATCCTCGTCTTCGGGAACACGCTGCAGGCGCCCAACGCGGTCCTGGAGGCCGCGGCGCCGGGCGCCGGGCTGCCGCAGCTGCAGTCCGCGGCGTTCCACTACGCCTCGATGGGCTACGGCGACTTCTTCGCCGCCGCGGTGCTCGGCGGGCTGCTGGCGACGGAGCGCCGCCCACAGCTGATCCCCGCCGTCGCGTTGTTGGTGGTGTCGCTGTGCTGGGACCAGCTGTTCCTGACCGTCGACACGCTCCCGGCGACCGTCCCGGTGGCGATCGTCCTGGTGCTCGTGGAGGTCTGGGCGCAAGTTCGGCGCCGCCGTCGCGTTGCCGCTCCCGATGGCTGATACGAGATTCCCGCGGCCGTGCTCGCACGCCCGGCGGCGCTGATCGCCACGCGACAACTTGCCGATCCAACCAGGATCGGCTGCGCTGTCGCGCGGCGCTCAGCATCCACCGTGCGCACGATCACGACCACGGTCGATCTCGCATCAACCATCTGAGGAGAGTCGCCGAACGACGGGAGAGGTTCGTGGAACGAGGGAAGCTGACGCGGCGCGGCGCGCTGGGCTGGGCCGGCGCGAGCGGGCTCGGGCTGATGCTGGCCGGGGGAGAGCGGAGCAGCGCGCAGGCGGCCGCCGCGCCGAGCGACGTCGACGCCGTGATCGTCGGCGCCGGGCTGGCGGGCCTGACGACCGCGCGCAACCTCGTCGCGGCGGGCAAGTCGGTGGTCGTGCTGGAGGCGCGCGACCGCGTCGGCGGCCGGACCCTCAACCACGACCTCGGCGGCGGCAAGGTCACCGAGGCGGGTGGGCAGTACGTCGGCCCGACCCAGGACCGCGCGCTGGCGCTGTGCAGGGAGCTGGGCGTCGGCACCTACCCCGGCTACCAGCCGGGCAACAGCGTCTACGTCGCCGACGGCCACGCCACCACGTACACGGGCGACATCCCGCCGGACCTGCTCGCGCTGCCCGACCTCGCGCAGATGATCCTGCGGCTGGACACCATGGCCAAGGACTTCCCAGTCGACGCGCCCTGGACCTACAGGGACGCCGCGACGCTCGACGGCATGACCGCCGAGACGTGGATCAGGAGCAACACCATCAACTCGTCGCGGATCCTGGCGCTGGTGAACCTGTTCCTGTCGCCGGCGCTCGGTTCCCGGGCCTCGGACTGCTCGATGCTGTTCCTGCTGGCGACGATCGCGGGCTACGGCGACGCCTCGACGCCCGGCACGCTGGAGCGCGGCATCGGCTCCAAGGACGCCGCGCAGGACTCGCGACTGGTCGGCGGCACGCAACGACTTTCGCTGTTGATGGCCCAGGCGCTCGGCAGCAACGTGGTGTTGAACGCGCCGGTGGCGTCGATCGCGCAGAGCGACGCCGGCGGCGTCACCGTGACCGTGCAGGACGGCCGCGCCTGGCGCGGCGCGCGGGCGGTCGTGGCGATCCCGCCGCCGCTGGCCGTCGAGATCGACTGGGATCCGCTGCTGCCCGCCGAGCACGACGCGCTCCGGCGCCGGATGATCCTCGGCACGCTGGCCAAGTGCGAGGCGATCTACGAGACGCCGTTCTGGCGCAGGGCGGGGTACAACGGCCAGGCCATCAAGCTCGGCGACTGCGCGGTCCCGGCGATCTTCGACAACTCGCCGCCCGACGGCACGCCGGGCGTGTTGATGGGGTTCATGGGCGGGAAGTCGTGGTCGACCTACCAGACGGCGTCGGCCGCGGATCGCAGGCAGGCGGTGCTCGACGACTTCGCGAGCGCGTTCGGCCCGCAGGCGCTGTCGCCGATCGACTACTTCGAGCAGGACTGGGTCGAGGAGCGCTGGACGCGCGGCGCGCCGACGTCGGTCCTGGGGCCGGGGACGCTCACGCGCTTCGGGCCGAAGCTCACCGAGCCGGTCGGCGCCGTGCACTGGGCGGGCACCGAGACCGCGGGCTACTGGAACGGCTACATGGACGGCGCGATCTCGTCGGGCGAGCGCGCGGCCAGGGAGGTGCTGGCGAAGTTGTAGGCCTCGCCGGCCGGCGCTACAGGAGCGCGCAGATCGCCTCGGCCGACAGCTCGCCCTTGGGGACGAAGCCGTTGGCGCCGGAGCGCCCCACGAGCGGCCCGAACTCCTTCGGGTCGCGGCTGGAGGTCAGGACGACCTTCGGCGCGTGGTGGTCGAGCGTGATCCGCGAGGCGACGTCGAAGCCGTCGAGGTCGGGCAGGTTGATGTCCAGCAGGACGAGATCCGGGGACAGCTCCGAGGTGGCCGCGAGGCCGCTGGCGCCGTCCTCGGCCTCGCCGATGACCTCGAAGCCCTCGTGCTCCAGCAGCAGCCTCGCGGCGGAGCGGAAGGAGGGGTGATCGTCGACGATGAGGACCTTCATGGGCACACCTCAAGCGTGCCCATATGCGGGACCTTCCAACGTGCGGGTAACCCCCTTTTGCCGCGTGGGTGTCCGGAAGGCAACGCGTGAGCTACCGCGTGCCTATGCAGGCGGTTCCCTACAGCAGGCCGAGGTCGTGGGCGCGCGCCACGGCCTCCTCGCGCGACTGCGCGTGGAGCTTGGTGTAGATGTTGCGGCAGTGGGTCTTGACCGTGTTGACCGACAGGAACAGCGTGCCGCCGATCTCGCGCTGGGAGAGGCCGGACGGCAGCAGCCGCAGGACCGCGCGCTCGGAGGGTGAGAGCGGCGCGGCGGTGGCCGGCGCGGTCGCTGTCGCGGTCAGGTCGATCGCCGCGGCGGGGCCGGCGAGGCGGCCGCGGTCCGGGCACGGCTCGAGGATCTGGAGCGCTTCGGCTTCCAGGATGCTCGCAAGCTCCGGGCGCAGGCAGGCGCGGTGGACGGCGGCGAGCCTGAGCCGCGGCTCGGCGCGCTCGAACGCGTTGCCGCCGCGCTCGGCGAGCGTGATCGCGCGGTTCAGCGGCGCGACCGCGGGCTCCAGCGCGCCGGCGAGCTCGAGCATCCGGCCCTCGGCCAGCGCGCCGCCGATCGCGACCGGGTGCTCGGCGATCGACGGGTCGGCGTCGACGAGGTCCTCGATGCGGTTGAGGCGGCGGCGGGCGCTGTCGTCGTCGCCGCCCTCGGTCGCCAGCAGCGCGAGGTAGCCGAGCGCGGCGGCCAGCGCGCGCGGGTCGGCGTGGACGTGGGCGAGGCCGGCGGCGCGTGCGAAGTGGCGGGCGGCGACGCGCGGGTGGCCGCGCCAGAGCGCCTCGTGCGCGCGCAGGAGCGCGTCGAAGGTGTGCCAGAAGCCGTCGCGCGGGTCGGCGGTGGCGGCGGCGAGGTCGAGGCGGTCGGCGAGCGCTTCGAGGTCGCCCGCGCGCAGCGCGCCGTGGGCGTGGAGCAGGAGCGCGCGGCCATCGACGGTGTCGGCGGCGAGGTCGTCGGCGCGGGCGGTGTCGCCGAGCTCGTGCGCGGCCCAGAGGCGGGGGAGGAGCAGCGCGCTGTTGTTGTCGTCGTCGGTCTGCTGCAGCCAGCGGATCACGGTCGCGTGCTCGCCGCGGGCGAGCGCGCCCGGCCAGGCGGCGGCGACCTGCGCGGCGGTGAGGCGCGGCGGGGCGTCCGGCTCGCCGTCGCCGAGGCGGATCCGGGCGCCGGTCGGCGCGCAGTCGCTCCAGACCAGCAGCGAGGGCAGCGCGGCGTCGGCGACGCCGATCAGCTCCAGGTCGAGCGGGATCGCCAGCAGCGCGACCTCGGCGGCGACGAGCGGGATCACGGCCTCGGCGAGCGCCGACGGGCCGGCGGCGAGCATCGCCTCGGCGTCGCGGCCGAAGGCAGGATGGGTGGCGCGCAGGGCGCGGATGATGGTGCGCCAGAGCCTGACCGGGTCGGCGTCCTCCACGCCGAGCACCAGGCGGGCTGCGGTCATGGAGGCGACCCTAACCCGTACGCACTTCGTAATGCGAAATCTGCGAAGCGCGCGCCATCATGGCGGCCAATGGTCTTGTTGTTGGTCATTGCCGTCGTCGTCGGCGCGGGCACGGCGCTGAGCCCGTGCGCGCTGCCGGTCCTGCCCGCGCTGCTCGGCGCCGCGGGGGCCGCGGGAGGGCGGCGGCGGCCGATCGCGATCGTGCTCGGGCTGAGCGCGACGTTCCTGCTGTCGGTGATCGGCGGCGGCGAGCTGCTGCGCCACGTCGGGCTGGGCGGGAACACGCTGCGCGACGCGGGGATCGTCGTGCTGATCGTGGCCGGCGTCGCGGCGCTGGTGCCGGGTGTGGCGGAGCGGGTCGAGCGGCCGCTGGCGTCGCTGTCGCGGCTGGGGCCGCGGACGCGTGGTGACGGGTTCTGGTCCGGGCTGCTCGTCGGTGCCGCGCTGGGGTTCGTCTACGCGCCGTGCGCGGGGCCGGTGCTGGCGGCGGTCGCGTCGGTGAGCGCGGTGAGCGGCAAGACCGTCCTGGTCGCGGTCGCCTACGTGTTCGGCTCGGCGGTCGTGCTGGCGGCGATCGCTTTGGGCGGCCGGCGGGTGCTGGAGCCGATCCGGCGGGCGGGGCCGCTGCGGGTGCAGCGCGCGCTGGGCGCGGTGCTGCTGTTGACCGCGGTCGCGCTGGCGTTCGGGTTGGACACCAACTTCGAGACGGCGCTGGCGCGCCACACGAGCGACATCACGCTGACCGCGGGGCTGGAGCAGTCGCAGTCGACGCAGAAGCGGCTGCACGACCTGCACGACACGGCGCCCAAGTTCACCGACAGGTCGTCGTCGGCGTCGGCGTCGGCCACCAGGAGGTCGTCGCTGCCCAAGCTCGGCGCGGCGCCGGAGTTCGCCGACACGCAGCAGTGGTTCAACACGCAGCCGTTGTCGATGAAGGCGTTGCGCGGGCGGGTCGTGCTGATCGACTTCTGGACCTACACGTGCATCAATTGCCTGCGCACGTTGCCATACCTGGAGGCGTGGGACGCGCGATATCGGAGGCAGGGCCTGACGATCGTCGGCGTCCACGCGCCCGAGTTCCAGTTCGAGCACGACGCCGGCAACGTCGCGCGGGCGATCAGGAGCAACCACATCAAGTACCCCGTCGTCCAGGACAACGACCTCGGGACCTGGAACGCCTACGGCAACCAGTACTGGCCGGCCGACTACCTCATCGACGCCGACGGCCAGGTCCGCGCGACGCAGTTCGGCGAGGGCGACTACGCGAAGACGGAGTCGGAGATCCGGTCGCTGCTGGCCGAGCGCGGTGACCGGTTGAGCGCCTCGCGCTCCCGCCCGCACGGTGTGACGCCGGTCGGGACGCAGGCGACGCCCGAGACCTACGTCGGCGCCGAGCGCGCGGACGGCTGGATCAAGAGGCCTTCCAAGGGCACGAAGAGCTACACCGCGCCGGCCAACCCGCCGCTGAACGGCTTCGCCCTCGGCGGCACCTGGAACATCGCCGACCAGCCGGCGACCGCAGTCAGCACGGGCGCCTCCATCACCGCGACCGTCCAAGCCCGCTTCGTCTACCTCGTCCTCTCACCACCCCGCGGCCACGCCGGAGCAGTGACCGTCCAGGTCGACGGCAAGACCAAGCACATCGCCGTCACCTCTCAACGCCTCTACACCCTCGCCGACTTCGGCACCACCTCAGTCCACACCCTCAAGATCACCTTCGCGCCGGGCACCTCGGCCTACGCCTTCACCTTCGGCTGATCGATAGACGCGCCTCGTCGCCTCTGGCAGCGCCGTCGCCGTTGGGCGGTCGGCCGCAGTCGCAGCGCCAACGTCCTGCCACCAATGCGTAGTCGCTTCTGACGACGCGACTCGTCGCGCTCTCCGCGAGCGCGGCCACGAGACGAGCGGTGCGTTTTGGTTCTCCGCGAACCAAAATGCACCGTTGGGCACCGCGACCCATCGCGCGCTGCGGCGTCAGCGGTTGCGATAGATGTCGGCGCGGTGGGCGATTGCGAGCACTGTGATTGTGCGCGTATCGTCGTCGATCGCGTAGATGATGCGGTAGGGGCCGCGGCGGGCGGACCAGCGGCCGGTCAGCTCGAAGCGCAGGGGCTTGCCGAGGCGATGGGGGTTGGTGGCGATCGCGCTGAGGGCTTCGATGACCGCGGTCGCGTACCTGGTGGGAAGTTGCTCCAGGTTGCGCGCGGCCGGCCCGGCAACGACCAGCTGCCAGGGCGCGTCGCTCAAACGCGCTTGCGCAGCTCGTCAAGCGATACGACATCGCCCGCGGCGACGGCCGCTTCGCTGTCGCGGATCTGCTTCATGAGGTCCGGGTCGGTGAGCGCCGCCAGCGTCTCCTCAAGGCCTTCAAGATCCTCGTGGCTGATCAGCACCGCAGCCGGGCGGCCATTGCGCGTCACGACGACGCGGTCATGCTGCCCCTCGACGCGATCGACGAGCTCGGAGAGATGGGCCTTGACCCACGAGAGCGGCAGCGCTTCGGACATGACCATAATTGTAGTCACGTCGCCGGTCCGCCACAACCGCGCCATTGGTATGTCTCACGCCCACGAGACGAGCGGTGCATTTGGGCTCTCCGCGAGCCCGAATGCACCGCTGACACCGAGACCGTGAGGCGCGCCAATGGAACTCTCAGGTGGGCTTAAGGGTGCTCTGGGAGAGTCGTGCTCATGCGGATCAAGCGCTATGTCTTGGTGTCGGCTGCGGTGTTGGCTGCGGGGGCTGGTGGAGGGGCTGCGATTGCGGCGACCGGCGGTGGTGATGATGATCACAAGAAGGCTGAGCAGTCGATCTTGGATGATGCCGCCAAGCGGTTGAACGTCACGCCGGACGCGCTGCGCTCGGCGCTCGGTGCGGCGGAGGATGCGCAGCTCGACCAGCAGGTCAGGGATGGCAGGCTCACGCAGGCGCAGGCCGATGCGATCAAGAGGCGGCGGGCGGACTCGGGCGAGGTGCTGGGGCCGGGTGCCGCCGGCGGACCCGCCGGGCCGCGTGGTCCCGGGATGATGCATCCGGGCTTTGGGCTCGGGTTCAAGGCCGGGCCGGGTGGGGCGCTCGATGGCGCGGCGACCGCCCTCGGTCTGTCGCGCGACGATCTCCTGAAGCAGCTCCGCGCCGGTAGGTCGATCGCCGACATCGCCAGGGCGCAGGGCAAGTCCCTGGATGACGTCAAGACGGCGATCACCGCGGCCGTCACGAAGGAGCTCGATCAGCAGGTCAGCGACAGGAAGCTCACTGCCGACCAGGAGACGAAGATCCTCGGCGAGCTCAGGGATCACCTCGACGACCTCGTCAACAACACGCGACCGTCACCGCCAGCGGGCGCGCCGAAGAACGGACCGAACGGCGCACCGCAGTTCGGCCCGCGTCACCACTGGCGCTAGCCTGCGCACACACTGGCGGAGCTCGTGTCGAGCTCGCAGGCACCACCCCGCGATCTCGCAGCAGCTTCCTGGGCGTTTCCCAGGAAGCTCTGAGGTTCACGGCCGAAACTGATCAGCGTGATGACCACCGCCACGCCCGAGAGCCACCGCGTCCTCGTCGTCGACGACGAGCCCAACATCGCCGACGTCATCTCGATGGCCCTGCGCTTCCAGGGCTTCACCGTCGAGTCCGCCGGCGACGGCAAGAGCGCGCTGGAGGCCGTCTCGTCCTTCAAGCCGGACCTCCTGGTCCTGGATGTGATGCTCCCGGACATGGAGGGCTTCGAGATCGCCCGCCGCCTGAGCGCCGAGCGCGTCCAGGTCCCGATCATCTTCCTGACCGCCCGCGACGCGACCGAGGACAAGGTCCGCGGCCTCACGATGGGCGGCGACGACTACGTCACCAAGCCCTTCAGCCTCGAGGAGCTCGTCGCCCGGATCCGGACGATCCTGCGCCGCGCCGGCCTCTCGCAGCCCGAGACCTCGCGCCTGGTCTTCGAGGACCTCGAGCTCGACGAGGACACGCGGGAGGTCACCCGCGACGGCGAGCTGATCGAGCTGACCGCCACCGAGTACCGCCTCCTGCGCTACCTGATGCTCAACCCGCGCCGCGTCCTCACGCGCGCCCAGATCCTCGACCAGGTCTGGGACTACGACTTCGGCGGCGACGCCCGCGTGCTCGAGACCTACATCTCGTACCTGCGCAAGAAGATCGACAAGAACGGCCCGCCGCTGATCCACACCGCGCGCGGTGTCGGCTACGCGCTGCGTGCGCCCCGGAGCTAGTTGTCCATGTCGCTCCGCACACGCCTGATCGCGGGGCTCTTGGCGCTGGCCACCGTCGGCCTGCTGCTGCTCGCCGGCGTCACCTACGCCGAGCAGCGTCACTTCCTGCTGAGCCGCGTCGACGACCAGGCCAAGCAGGCCTCGCAGTGGACACGCGACGGTGGCGGCTCGCTGCTGCCGTTCGGCGCCGTCAACCCCGGCTACGGCAGCGACGACGGCGACGACAACGGCGGCCGTCCGCCGGCCGCGCACGGCGGCCCCGGCCCGGCGGCCGGCACCTACATCTGGACCCGCGACACCGACGGCACCAGCAGCACCCCGGACTGCAACTGCTACGACACCTCGGTCACCCCGAGGTGGCCCTCGAACCTCACCGCCGGCGAGGCGGTGACCGTCAAGGCCACCAACACGGGCAAGTCCTACCGCGTCTACGGGACCAAGCTGCGCGACGGCACGGTCAAGTTCGCGGCCGTGCCGCTGGCGGAGACGACCGACACGCTCAACCGCCTGCTGCGGATCTCCGGCCTCGTCATCGTGGGCATCCTGTTGGCCTTGGGTGCGTTGTCATGGTGGTTGGTCCGGATCGGGCTGCGCCCGCTGGAGCGCATCGGCGTCACGGCGGGCGCGATCGCGGGCGGCGACCTCGCGCGGCGCGTCGAGCCCGCGACCTCGAAGACCGAGGTCGGCCGGCTCGGCCTGGCGCTGAACCGGATGCTCGACCGCCTCGAGGACGCGTTCTCCAAGCAGAAGGCGTCTGAGGACCGCCTCCGGACGTTCCTCGCCGACGCCTCGCACGAGCTGCGCACACCGCTGGCGTCGATCCGCGGCTACGCGGAGCTGTTCCGGATCGGCGCGGCGCGTGATCCCGAGAACACCGAGAAGGCGATGACGCGGATCGAGGCCGAGGCCGCGCGCATGGGCGTGCTCGTCGAGGACCTGCTGACGCTCGCGCGCCTCGACGAGGTCCGCGAGCAGATCCGGGAAGACGTCGACCTCGGTCGCCTGGCCGGCGACGCGGTCGATGACGCGCGCGCCACTGCGCCCGACCGCGAGATCGAGCTGGAGCACCTCGGGCTCGGCCACGTCAGCGGCGACCCACACCAGCTCCGCCAGGTCTTCGCCAACCTCCTGCGCAACGCGCTCGTCCACACGCCTGCGGGGACGCCGATCGAGGTGTCGGTCCGCGACGAGGACCGCTGCACGGTGCTGGAGGTCCGCGACTACGGCCCGGGCCTGCCGACCGACGAGAACGACGCGCTGTTCGAGCGCTTCTGGCGCGCCGAGGCGGGGCGCAAGCAGGGCAAGGCCGGCGCCGGCCTCGGGCTGGCGATCGTCGCCGGGATCGTGGCCGCCCACGACGGCAGCGTGAGCGCCGTCAACGCCCCGGGCGGCGGCGCGCGCTTCACGGTCAGGCTGCCCGCGGGCGGCGACCGGAGGCCCGCGCCCGCCGCGCCCGAGGACACCGCCGCGGGCTAGACCGCGAGCGCGACCTCGCGCGGCTCGGCGGGCTCCGGCGCGTCGCCGCTCAGCTCCGCGGCGAGGCGCGCGAGCGTCGCGATCGTCGCGGCGGTCGTCTCCGGCGCCAGCGTGAACGGCAGCCGGACGTGGTGCTCGAACGTCCCGTCGACCGAGAACGCCGGGCCGGGGGAGAGCAGGATGTCGTGGTCCGCCGCGGTGGCCGCCAGGCGCGTGGCGTCCGGCGTCGGCAGGCGCGCCCAGGCGCTGATGCCGCCGGTCGGGCGGCGCACCTCCCAGGACGGCGCGTGCTCGCGCAGGGCGTCGAACAGCGCGGTCCGGCGCGGGCGCAGCAGCGCACGGCGCGAGGCCAGGACCGCGTCCCAGTTCTTGTACACCTCGAGTGCGACAAGTTGCTCGAGCATCGGGCTGGCCATGTCGACCGCGGTCCGGACGGCGATCAGCTCGCGGATCGTGCGGGCGCTGGCCCGGACCCAGCCGATCCGCAGGCCCGCCCACGCCGCCTTGCTCATCGAGCCGACCGTGATCGCCGCGCCGAAGGTGCCCAGCGGCGCGGGCAGCGCGGGGCCGTCGAGGCGCAGCTCGCTGCAGGTCTCGTCGGCGACCAGGACCGCGCCCGCCCGCGCGCACGTCGTCGCGATCGCCTCGCGCGCCGCCGCGTTCATGACCAGGCCCGTCGGGTGCTGGTAGTCGGGCACGACGACCGCCAGCCGCGGCGCCGCGACCCGCGCGGCGTCGGCCCAGGCGCCCGCATCCCAGCCGCGCGGGCCGAGCGCGATCGGGACCGCCCGCGCCCGCGCCGCCCGGATCGCCGCCAGCGTCCGCGGGTAGCCGGGAGCATCCACCAGCACTCGGTCACCAGGTCCTACATGCAGGTCCATGATCAGCCGCAGCGCATGCTGCGCGCCCGCGGTGATCAGCACCTCGTCGGCGCTCGTCGCCAGCCCGCGCGCGGTCAGCCGCGCCGCGACCGCCTCCCGCAGCTCCGGCAACCCCGCCGCCGAGTACCCGAGCCCCGGCAGGTGCCGCGCCAGGCCCCGCGCCGCCCGCTGCACCGCCTCGGCGAGCAGCGGGTCGGGCGCGGGCAGCGCCGCGACCGTGAGGTCGACCACGCCGTCCGTCCGGTCCGGAAGCGCGACGGCGCGGTGGCTCGCCGGCAGCGTCACGACGGTGCCCGCGCCGGTGCGGGCGGTCACGTAGCCGGCCTCGTCGAGGCGGGCGAACGCGCGGGTCACCGAGCCGCGCGACAGCTCCAGCTCGGCGGCGAGGTCACGCGTCGAGGGCAGGCGGGTGCCGGGCAGCAGGCGGCCGTCGACGACCAGCGCGCGCAGCGCGTCGGCCAGCGTCGCGGAGCGCGACGAGCCGGCGGCCGGGCGGCGCCAGGAGGAGCCCAGCAGCGGGACGAGAGCGGCGGCGGTCAGGGTCCGGGCCATGGGTCCATCGTCGCACGATTGGACCCGTAGCACCAGGGCCAATCCGTGGCATCGTGGTGCCATGTTGCTCCGCCGCCTCGCCCAGCTCTACCTCGGCCTCCTCCTCTACGGCTTCAGCAGCGGCCTGATGCTCCTCTCCGGCCTGGGCAACAACCCCTGGAACGTCTTCCACCAGGGCCTGTCGATCCAGACCGGCATCGGGACCGGCTACTGGACCGACATCGTCGGCGTGCTGCTGCTCCTGCTCTGGATCCCGCTGCGCCAGTGGCCGGGCCTCGGCACGGTGTCCAACGCGGTCGTGATCGGCCTCGCGCTCGAAGCCACGATCACGCACCTCGGAGCGCCGCACGGGACCGCCATCCGCGCGACGTTCCTCGTCGGCGGCATCGTCCTCAACGGCGTCGCGACCGGCGCCTACATCGGCGCGCGCTTCGGCCCCGGGCCGCGCGATGGGCTGATGACCGGCCTGCACGCGCTCACCGGGCGCTCGCTGCGCGCCGTCCGGACCGCCATCGAGCTGACCGTCCTGACCGCGGGCGTGCTCCTCGGCGGGACGTTCGGCGCCGGGACCATCGCCTACGCCTTGGCGATCGGCCCGCTGGCCCAGTTCTTCGTGCCGCGGCTGACTGTGCCCGAGCGCAGGAAGGCCTACGACAACGCGCCGACGTGGCGCAGGAACGGCGCCGCGTCCAGCCCGCGGCCCGTCGCCGACTCGACGATCGGGATCGTGTCCCGCCGCCGGCCCCAGACGTGGACCTTGGCGCCCAGCCAGTCGCGGATCTCCGCGACGTCGCCGGACTCCAGCGCGCCGTCGCGCGAGCCCAGCTCGGCCTCCAGCGCCTCCCACAGCTGCGCGGCGATCAGGCAGCCCAGCGCGTAGGACGGGAAGTAGCCGAACGCCAGCCCGGCCCAGTGCACGTCCTGCAGGACGCCCTCGGCGTCGGACGGCACGTCGATCCCCAGCAGCGACCTCATGCCGTCGTTCCACGCCGCTGGGAGATCGCGGACCGCGAGGTCGCCGTCGATCAGCGCGCGCTCCAGCTCGAAGCGCAGCACGATGTGCAGGGGGTAGGTGACCTCGTCGGCGCTGACGCGGATCAGCGACGGCCGGACCGCGCTGAGCGTCGCGTGCACGTCGGTGGCGGAGATCTCGTAGCCGCCGCTGGTCAGCTCCTGCGCGAGCACGCCCGCGAACGCCGGGTTGCGCCCGACGTGGTTCTCCCACAACTTGCTCTGCGACTCGTGGATCGACATCGACGTGCCGTCGTCGAGCGTCGTGCCCTCCAGCTCCGGCGCGACCTGGCGGTCGTAGAGCGCGTGGCCGAACTCGTGCATCGCGGCCAGCAGCGGCTCGAGCTGGCCGTCCTCGTAGCGCGTCGTGATGCGGCTGTCGCGCAGCCCGATGTTGGTGGAGAACGGGTGCGACGACACGTCGATCCGCCACGAGTCCGCGCCGACGCCGAAGCGCGCGAGCACGCCGTTGACCGCCGCCTGCTGGGCCTCGACCGGGATCGCCAGCGCGGCGGGCGCGGCCTGGGCGGCGCGCTCGGCGACGACCGGCGGCAGCGCCTCGCGCAGCTGGGCGAAGACCTCCTGGATCCGCGCGGTCGTCAGCCCGTGGTCGTAGTCCTGCAACAACGCGTCGTACGCGCTGGCGTGCCCGTCGAAGCAGGCCGCGTACTGGCGCGTGAGCTCGACGTTGCGCTCCAGCACCGGCGCGAACTTCGCGAAGTCGTCCTCGGCGCGCGCGACCTGCCAGGCGTCCTCACCCGCGGCGCCCGCGAGCGCCAGCTCGGCGGCCAGCTCGTTCGGCACGACCCGCGCGCGCTCGTAGCCGCGGCGGGTGACCGCGACGACGTCGCGGTCGACCTCGGACAAGCCGTCGGCGCCCTCCAGCTCGGCCAGCCAGCCGCCGACCTCGTCGGCGGTCCCGAGCTGATGGGCCAGCTTCTGGATCGTCGCCTGCTGCTTGGCGCGCGACGGACCGCCGCCCGCCGGCATCATCGTCCGCTGGTCCCATCCCAGCAATGAGCCGACCAACCGCAGGTCGTTGAGCTCGGCGAGGCGGGTGCGCAGGAGATCGAGGGCGTCGGCCATGACGACACCTTATGCGGCCGCCGCGACCACCTGCTCCGGCAGCGGCTGCAGGCGTCCGGCGCCGCGGCCGAGGCTCAGCAGTGCGACCGCTGCGACGCCCGCGCCGCACAGCGCGACCACGAAGACCGCGGTGCCGGTGGCGCTCGCGGCCGCCTCGCGTGGCGCGTCGCCGGACGCCAGCGCGTGGCTGAGGCGCGAGGAGTACAGCGTCTCGGCACCGGCCAGCGCGATCGCGCCGCCGAGCTGGCGCAACAGCAGCAGCGTGCCCATCGCCGCGCCGATCCGGGCGGGCTCGACGGTGCGCTGCAGGGCGATCTGCAGGCCCGACAGCGCGGGCCCGACGCCGAGGCCGATCAACGCCATGTACAACAGCGACAGCGCGTCGGGCGTGCCGGAGTCGAACGTCGCGAAGCCGAGCGCGCCCAGGGCCATCAGGCCCATCCCGGCGAGGATCGGCCCGCGCCACTCCAGCCGCCGGACGATCAGCGCCGCGCCGACGTTGACCGCCACGACCAACCCCAACAACAACGGGTAGATGAGCAACCCGGAGTGCGTCGCGCTCACGCCGCGCGCGAACTGGAAGTAGCGCGGCAGCAGCAGCACGCCGCAGAACAGGCCGAAGGCCGACGCGGTCCCGGCCGCGCAGATCGCCGCCAGGCGCCGGTCGGCGGCGAGCAGGCGCAGCGGGATGATCGGCGCGGGCGCGCGCCACTCGACCCGGACCAACGCCGCCAACATCAGGAGCCCGAGCACGATCAGCCCGCCGGTGCGCGGCTCGGTCCAGCCCGGCAGCGCGTCGGTCGCGCCCGACCCGTGGGTCTTCTCGTTCAACCCCACCAACAACAGCCCGACCGCGCCGGTCAGCAGCGCGATCCCGGCGAGGTCGAGCGGCACGCCGCGCGCCTCGGACTTCCCGATGTCCCCCGGCAGGACGCGCGCGACCGCGACCAGCGCCGCGGCGCCGATCGGCAGGTTGACGGTGAAGCACGCGCGCCAGTCGACGTGGTCGGTCAGGAAGCCGCCGATCAGCGGCCCGGCGATGAACGCGAAGCCCATCATCCCCGCCATCGCCCCCTGCAGCGCGGCGTTGCGGCGCCCGGCGTAGAGGTCGGCGACCAGGATGAAGGACAACGACTCCAGCGCGCCGGCGCCGCCGCCCTGGACCGCGCGGGCGGCGACGAGCCAGCCCATCGACGGCGCGAGCGCCGCCAGCGCGCTGCCCACCAGGAACAGCGACATGCCCGCCAGCAGCAGCGGGCGGCGGCCGAAGCGGTCCGACAGGCGCGCGTAGAGCGGCAGCGTCACGGTGGCGGGGACGAGGTAGGCCGTGACGACCCACAGGTACAGCTGCTGGCCGTGCAGGTCGGCGACCACGCGGGGCAGCGCGGTGCCGACGATCGTCTGGTCGAGCATCGCGAGCATCAGCCCGGACATGACCGCGGCGAGCAGGAGCCGCTGCCTGGGGAGGGCGGGCGGCGCGGAGGGGAGAGAGGTCATACATGTAATTTCTTACATGACGGATCTTGCATGTCAAGTCCGGGTTATGCTGACCGCCATATGTCGCTGCGCCACGCGATGCTCGGACTGCTCGCCACGGAGCCCGCCACGGGCTACGAGCTGACCGCCAAGTTCGACAAGTCGCTCAGCAACGCCTGGCACGCCAGCCACTCTCAGATCTACCCCGAGCTGGCCAAGCTCGAGGACGCGGGCATGGTCGAGGTCATCGCCCAGGGCGCGCGCAACAGCAAGACGTGGGCCCTGACCGACGCGGGCCGCGCGGAGCTGCGGCGCTGGCTGGTCGAGGTCGAGCCCTCGCGCCAGCAGCGCAGCGAGTCGGCGCTGCGGATGTTCCTGACGCCGCGCCTGCTGTCGCCGGAGGACGCGCGCTTCGCGCTGGAGCGTGACCTGCAGGCGGTCCTGGAGCAACAGCAACAACTCGAGGGCATCAAGAACGCGATCGAGGCCGGCGGCGTGAGCTCGCCCTTCGAGCCCGCCGTCGACCTCGGCCTGCGCATCAACCCCGTGATCGAGGGGTGGATCCGCGATCAGCTCGCGGAGCTGGAAGGCAAGGACTAGCTCTTGCTCTCCCCGAGCGTCGCGGTGACCGTGGCGCTCGCGCTGCCGCGCCGGTAGGTCACCCGGACGCGGTCGCCGGGCTGGTGGGAGGCGATGAGCGACGCCAGCGCGTCGGCGTCGCCCACCGTGGTCCCGTCGATCGCGGTGATCGTGTCGCCGGCCTTCAGGCCCGCCGCCGCGGCTGCGCCGCCCGCGGTGACGGCGGCCAGCTTCACGCCTCCGCTCGATCCGTCTTCGATCTGCACGCCCAGCTGCGGGTGCTCCACGGTCTCGCCGGCGATCAGCTGCAGGGCCACGCTGCGCGCCGTGTTGGACGGGATCGCGAAGCCGACGCCGTCGCTGCCGCCGGAGTCGCTCTCGATCTGCGCGTTGACGCCGACGACGTCGCCCTCGGCGTCGATCAGCGGCCCGCCCGAGTTGCCGTGGTTGATCGACGCGTCGGTCTGGATCGCGCCGCCGATCGTCGCGCCCGAGGGCGACTCGATCGTCCGGTCGGTGCCCGAGACGATGCCGGTCGTCAGCGTCTCGGCCAGGCCGAACGGCGAGCCGATCGCCAGGACGGCGTCGCCGGCCTCGACGGCCGAGGAGTCGCCGAACGTCAGCGGGGTCAACATGGAGGCCTTGATCCCGGTCACGCGCACGACCGCGATGTCGGTGGTCTTGTCGCTGCCGACGACGGTCGCGCTGGCCTTGGTGCCGTCGCTGAACGTGACCCTGATCGTGCGCGCGCCGTCGACCACGTGCTCGTTGGTGACGATGTCGCCCCTCCTGTCGATCACGAAGCCCGACCCCTCGGCGTCGGCGTTGACCACCAGGTCGACCACGCCCTTGTTGTCGTTCCTGTAGATCTCGCTCGCGGTCAGCGTGGTCGACGTGGTGGTGTCGGACGCCGGGACCGCGGTGCCCGCCGCGGCGTTGGAGGTGGTCTGCGTGACGGTCGCGGCGCGGTTGTCGCCGTCGCGCGAGGTGGCGACGACCACGGCGCCGGCGCCGCCGCCGGCGATCGCGGCGACGGCCATGAGGGTGAGGGCTGCGGGCTTGGAGGTCATGGCCGGAAGGCTGCGCCCCTCGCCTGCGGCGACCGTGTGCGAACCCTGGGAACCACCTGGGACCGTGAACGCTTAGGAACTCTTTGGGAACGCTTGACGTTGGCCCAAGCACGGGCGCGCAAGCTGTACGTCAATGACTCCCTCTTCGAAGCTCGCCGCCATCGGCGCCTGCGCCCTGATCGCGGGCGCGGGTGGCGCCGCCGTGGCAGCGGTCGCGGTCGATGGCCACGGCTCCTCCTCTTCGACGGCCTCGGCCGCGTCCGCGTCCTCCACCCCGAGCACGCGCCCCGTCTCCAACGGCAACATGACGGCCAAGCAGGTCTACAACGAGGCCAAGGACTCGGTCGCCTACATCCAGTCCCAGACCAGCCAGGGGACCGCGACCGGCTCGGGCTTCGTCGTCACGGCCGACGGCAAGATCATCACCAACGAGCACGTCGTCGACGGCGCCCAGACCGTGACCGTCAAGCTCGGCGTCAACGGCAAGGCCCAGACCGCGCAGGTGCTGGCGGCCGACGCCTCCAAGGACCTCGCGTTGTTGAAGATCAACCAGAGCAACCTGAAGCCCTTGAGCTTCGCCGACTCCTCCAAGGTCGAGGTCGGCGACGCGGTCTTCGCCATCGGCAACCCCTATGGGTTGGACCACACGCTGACGTCGGGCATCGTCTCGGCGCTGGACCGCGACATCGACGCGCCCGACGGCACGCCGATCAAGAACGTCGTCCAGACCGACGCCGCGCTCAACCCGGGCAACTCCGGCGGCGCGCTGATCGACAGCTCCGGCCAGGTCATCGGCGTCAACTCGCAGATCGCCTCGGCGTCGTCGAGCGGGTCGGAGGCCGGCAACGTCGGCATCGGCTTCGCGATCCCGTCGAACACGGTCAAGGCGTTCGTCGAGAACCCGACGTCGTCCAGCGAGACCGGCCAGCAGTCGCAGCAGTCCCAGCAGCAGGGCCAGTCGCAGCAGCAGCTTCCGCAGCAGGGCCAGGACCAGCAGAGCGACCCCTATGGGTCGGGCCAGCAGGTCGATCCCTACGGCCAGCAGGACCAGGGCCAGGACCAGCAGAGCGACCCGTACGGCGACAGCCAGGACCAGCAGTCCGACCCGTACGGCTACGGCGACGACAGCCAGGGCCAGAGCCAGGACGACCAGTCGCAGCAGCAGGAGCTGCCGCAGCTGGCCATCCCGATGGGCTAGGCGCTAGTCCTCGACGAAGTAGGAGCCGTGACCCTGGCCGTCGGAGAACCAGCGGCTGGTCACGGTCTTCTTCTTGGTGAAGAAGTCCACGCCGTCGGTGCCGTGCGCGTGGAGGTCGCCGAGGAACGAGTCCTTCCACCCCGAGAAGGGGAAGAAGGCGACGGGCGCCGCGACGCCGATGTTGACGCCGACCATCCCGGCTTCGACGTCATGGCGGTAGCGGCGCACCGCCGCCCCGGACTCGGTGAAGATCGACGTGCCGTTCCCGAAGCGCGACCTGTTGACGATGGCGGTCGCCTCGTCCAGCGTCTCGGCCTTGACGACGACCAGGACCGGGCCGAAGACCTCCTCCTGGGCGATCGCCATGTCGGGCGTGACGCCGTCGAGGATCGTCGGGCCGACGAACGACGAGCCGTCCGGGCCGCCCGCGTTGCGGCCGTCGACCACGATCTGCGCGCCGTCCGAGACGCCGCGGTCGATCCACTCCTCGATCCGGTCGCGCGCCGCGCACGAGACGACCGGGCCGACCTGCGTGCCCTCGTCCATGCCGTCGCCGACGCTGAGCTTCTTGGTGGCCTCGACCAGCTCGGGCAGCAGGCGGTCGTGGGCCTCGCCGACGGCGACGACGACCGAGCCCGCCATGCAGCGCTGGCCGGCCGCGCCGAACGCGGAGCCGATCAGGCCGTCGACGGTCTTGCCGATCACGGCGTCGGGCATGACCACCATGTGGTTCTTGGCCCCGCCGAGCGCCTGGACGCGCTTGCCGGCCCTGGCGCTGCGCTCGTAGACGAGCTTGGCGACGGGCGCGCTGCCGACGAACGACACGGCGTCGATGCCCGGGTGGTCGCAGATGCCCTCGACGATCTCGCGGCCGCCGTTGACGAGGTTGACGACGCCCTTCGGGAGGTCCATGCCGTCGAGCACCTCGAAGACGATCTGCTGGGTCAGCGGGACCTGCTCGGACGGCTTCAAGATGAAGGTGTTGCCGCAGGCGATCGCGAACGGCAGGAACCAGAACGGGACCATCGCCGGGAAGTTGAAGGGGACGATCGCGGCGCAGACACCGACCGGCTGGCGGATCGTCTCGGCGTCGATGCCGCGCGAGACGTCCTCGAGGATCCGGCCCTGCATCGTCGTCGGGATCGCGGTCGCGGCCTCGACCATCTCGATCGCGCGGGCGACCTCGGCGCGGGCGTCGGCGATCGTCTTGCCCATCTCGGCCGTGACGCTGCGCGCCATGTCGTCGGAGCGCTCGACGAGCCGCTCGCGCAGCGTGAACAGCCGCCGCGCGCGCTCGATCGTCGAGACCGCGCGCCACTCGGGCAGCGCCGCGCGGGCGGCAGCGACCGCGGCGTCGAGGTCGGCGGCGCCCGACAGCGGGACGCGGGCGAGCACCTCGCCGGTCGCGGGGTTGATGACGTCGAGCGGGTCCACGGACGCGGCGGTGGCGGGCGTCCAGGCCCCGGCGACGTAGTTGTCGAGCAGGCGCGTGGCGGTGGCGGACATGGCAGCTAGTAGTACCACCGCGCCGGTTAGCCTCCGCGGCCATGGTGTTGCCCGCAGATGCGCGGATCGTCGGGATCGACGGCCGCGGCGGCTCCGGCAAGTCGACGCTCGGCCGCGCGCTGGCGGCGGAGCGGGGCGGCGTGGTCGTCGAGCTCGACGACTTCTACCGGCCGTCGTGGGAGCGCCACGTCCCGCCGCTGCAGCACGGCGGCAACTACGACCTGCCGCGGGTCCGGGCGCAGGTGCTGGACCCGCTGCTGGGCGGCGCGGCCGCGCGCTACCAGCGCTACGACTGGGACGAGGACGCGCTCGCGGAGTGGCACGCGATCTCCGCAGGCGGCCTGGTCATCGTCGAGGGCACCTACGCGTTGTCCTATGGGTTGCGCGATGCCTATGACTGGCGGATCTGGGTCGAGGCGCCCTACGACCTGCGGCTCGCGCGCGGCCTGGAACGCGACGGCGAGGGCGCGCGGGAGCGGTGGACCGGCGAGTGGATGCCGGCCGAGGACGCGTACGTCGCGGCTCAGGATCCGGTCGCCGTCGCCGACGTCGTGGTGGACGGGACGGCGTGATTTGTTGGCGCTTCGTTGGCGCCACCGAAGAGACCGCGAAGTCCTTCGGAAGAACGCGGTGAGACGGTGTTCAGGCGCGTGAGGGCCCGCCGATCCCGGGGCCATGACGATCTCATCCCTCTCGAGCAGCGCGGACGTCACCGCGCTGACTCAGGCGACTGCCACGCAGCGCCAGCGGCCCAAGCCGCCCGACATGACGAACACGGCCAAGGCCCTCGGGCTCTCGGCCGACGACCTCCAGAGCGAGCTGAAGTCGGGCAAGACGCTCGACTCGATCGCCCAGGACAAGGGCGTCAGCAGCGACGACCTGCTCAGCGCGGTCAAGACCGACCTGCAGGCCAACAAGCCGGCGGACGCGCCGGCGCTGTCCGACGACCAGCTGACGCAGATGGCGCAGGGCATCGCCGCGGGCAAGGGCCCGGGCGGTCCCGGCGGGCCGCACGGCCACCACCACGGCGGCGGCGGCGGCCAGGGCCAGGCGGACGCCGCGATCCTCGGCACGCAGGCGTCGGACACGACGTCCAACCTGTCGTCCTTGGCCGACGCGCTCGGCACCTCGAGCGACGACCTGATGTCGCAGCTCTCGTCCGGCGCCGACCTGTCCTCGCTGTTCGGCCAGTCCGGCTCGGCGACCTGGAGCTCCTCGGGCGCCTCGACGAGCGGCCTCGCCGTCGACCTGTACGCCTAGCTCCTCGACCGCACGGCACCGCGCTCGTCCCGGCGCGGTGCCCGCGCTCGGCGCGTCGCCGGTACCCTCGTTCACAGATGTTGAACGCGACCGACCGTTCCACCGCCCCGGTTCGCCGGGTCCGGATCCTGACCGCCGGCGGCACGATCGCCATGACCGGAGAGGGTGAGGGCGCGAGGCCGGAGCTGGACGCGGAGGCGCTCGTCGCGAGCGTCCCGGGCCTGCAGGCGTTCCCGGACCTCGAGGCGATCACGGTCCTCAACAAGCCGTCGGCGCACATGACGCTCGACGACCAGCTGCAGATCTGCCGCGCGGCGCGCGACGCGTCGCGGCGCGGGATCGGCGTCGTCGTCACGCACGGCACGGACGTGCTGGAGGAGACCGCGATGCTCTGCGACGTCCTGCACGACGCTGACGCGCCGATCGTCTTCACCGGCGCGATCCGGCCCGCTTCGGCCGCCGGCGCCGACGGTCCCGCCAACCTCGTCGACGCGGTCAGCGTGGCGGCGTCCGCCCCGGCCGCCGGGATGGGCGTCCTGGTCGTCTTCGGCGGCGAGATCCACCACGCGCGCTGCGCGCGCAAGACCGACACGACGTCGCTGGTCGCGTTCTCCTCGCCCCAGACCGGCCCGCTCGGCCGCGTCACCGAGGGCCACCCGACGATCTGGTCGCGGATCCCGCGCAACCCGCCGCTGGACCCGCCGGAGCTCGCCAAGAGGGTCCACATCATCCCGTCGACCGCCGGCGACGACGGGACGCTCGCGCGCGCCGCGCTGTCGACCAGCCCCGACGGCATCGTCCTCGGGACGCTCGGCGCCGGCCACCTGGCGCCCGAGGTGCTGGAGATCTGGGCCCAGGTCGCGGGCGACATCCCGATCGTCGCCTACTGCCGCCCCGAGCGCGGCGTCGTCCTGAACGCGACCTACGGCTACGCGGGCTCCGAGCGCGACCTGCGCGGCACGAAGATCATCCCGGCCGGCTTCCTCTCACCCCAGGCGATCCGCATGAAGCTGCTCGCCTGCCTCTCCGCGGGCCTCGACGTCGACGAGACGCGCTGGGCCTTCTCGCAGGACGACGGCTAGCCGCTAGCCGCCGCCGCTGATCGCGGCGACCGCCTCGACCTCGATCAGGAACTCCGGCCGCACGAGCCCCGCGACCTGGACGAGCGAGCTCGTCGGCGGCCGCGTCGTGTCGACGAACTCGTCGCGCACCGCCCGGAACTCCGCCAGGCCGGCGAGGTCGGTGACGTACACGGTCAGCTTGAAGACGTCGCGCCACGCCGCGCCGCCGCCGGCCAGCGCGGTCGTGAGGTTCTCGAAGACCTGGCGCGCCTGCGCCTCCCAGTCGCCGGCCGGCGCGATCGTGCCGTCGGGCGCCACCGGGACCTGGCCGGAGGTGTGGACGAGAGTCGAACCCGCGGGGATCGTCGCGACGTGGCTGTAGCCCGCGGTGGGTGGGGAGTCAGGAGGGCTGATCAAGTGCATTGGGTTGGTCCTGTCGTAGGGTCAGGGGTGGTCCCCGCCTCTCCCCAACTGTCCCATAGCCGTGTCCCCGAACCTCGATCCGCCCGACCACGGGCTGCGCCTCACGACGTCCCGGCTGCTCGACGTCTGGCGCCTGCAGCGCCGTCTCACGGCGCTCGCGTTGTTGTACGCGTTGATGTACTCGGCGCTGTCGCTGGCGATCCCGCTGCTGATCGCGCGGACGATCGACGACTCGATCCTGCACGACGAGCGGCCGCTCGCGCCGCAGCTGGCGATCGTCGCGGTGCTGGCGGCGGTGCGGTCGACGGTCAACTTCCTGCGCCGCTACGCGACGGCACGCGTCGGCGTGGGCGTCGAGGCGTCGATGCGCGAGCTGCTCTACGGCGCCTACCTGCGCTTCCCGCGCGCGTTCTACGACCTGCACCCGACCGGCCAGGTCGTCTCGCGCGCGACCAACGACCTCTACCCGGTCCGGTACTTCATCGGGTGGGGGATGGTCCAGGGCGCGCAGAGCATCATGATGATCTTGGGCACGGCCGTCGTGCTCGGCGTGACGAACCTCAAGCTCGCGGCGTTGAGCGCGATCCCGCTGCCGCTGATCGGGCTGGTCGCGTGGCGCTTCGCGCACCTCGTCACGCCGATCTCCCGCGACGTCCAGGCGCGCAAGGGCGACGTGACCGAGTCGGCCGACGAGGCCGTCGTCGGGATCGAGATGGTCCAGGCCTTCGGCCGCGAGGACGACGTCCAGGACCGCTTCGCGCAGCGCGCCGACGCCGTCCGGACCGAGGTGCTGCGCCAGGCGCGCGTCGAGTCCCACCACCTGCCGGGCCTGTTCTACCTGCCGTCGGCGTCGGTCGCCGTCGTGCTGCTCGTCGGCGGGCGCGCGGTCATCCACGGCACGCTGACCTACGGCGAGTTCGCGCTGTTCATCCAGCTGTTGCTGCAGCTCGTGTGGCCGCTGGAGTCGACCGGCTGGATCATCAACCTCGGCCAGCGCGCGCTGGCCTCGGCGGGCCGTTCGTTCGCGTGGCTGGACGAGGTCCCGGTGCTGCCGGAGCGGCCGGACCCCGCGCGCATGGCGGAGGGCGACACGGGTGTCGAGCTGCGCGGCGTGCGCTTCGCCTACCCGGGCGCGGCCGAGGCGGTGCTCGACGGGGTCGACCTCACGGTCGCGCCCGGCGAGGTCGTCGCGGTCTGCGGCGCGACCGGCGCGGGCAAGTCGACGTTGTTGGGGTTGTTGCCGCGCTTCTACGACCCGGACGCCGGCGCGGTGCTGCTCGGCGGCCACGACCTGCGCGACCTGGCGCTCGACGACGTCCGCGGCGCGGTCGGCGTCGTGACCCAGCGGCCGATCCTGTTCTCCGAGACGTTGCGCGACAACCTGCTCGCCGGCCGCCCGGACGCCGACGACGCGGCGCTGCACGAGGCCTGCGACGTCGCGGGCGTCACCGCGTTCCTCGACGACCTCCCGGACCGCTGGCAGACGCTGATCGGCGAGCGCGGCGTGAACCTGTCCGGCGGCCAGCGCCAGCGCGTCGCGCTCGCCCGCGCGCTGCTGACCGACGCGCCGGTGCTCGTCCTCGACGACCCGCTGTCGGCGGTCGACACGACGACCGAGGACCGGATCGTCACCCGCCTGCGCTCCGCGCTGGAGGGCCGCGCGGTCCTGCTCGCCACGCAGCGGCTGTCGACGCTCGCGCTCGCCGACCGCATCGTCGTCCTGGACGACGGCGTCGTCGTCGAGTCCGGCACGCAGGCGCAGCTGCTGGAGCGCGGCGGCACGTTCGCCGAGCTCTTCGGGGAGGACGCGTCCGTTGCCGCGTGAGCGCAGGGCACCCTCCGGGCTGCGGACGCTCGGGCGCCACGTCCACGAGCGGCGGCGCTGGATCGCGCTGCTGGTCGCGTGCGCGGTCACCGAGGCGCTGGCGCGCAGCGGCTCCTGGCTGCTCGTGCGCCAGGCGATCAACGCCGGGATCGTGCCCAAGGACGAGCACGCGCTGGCGCAGATCGCGGGCGCCTACGTCGCGGTGTCGGTGCTCGGCTTCTTCCTGTACTCGATCGTGATCCGCGGGATGGCGCGCTTCGGCCAGGCGGTCGTCCTCGGCCTGCGGCGCGAGCTCTTCGACCACCTCACGGCGCTGTCGCTGCGCTACTTCTCCGAGCAGCGCGCGGGGTGGATCATCGCGCGGCTGACGTCCGACGTGGACGCGATCTCCGACGTCCTGTCGCAGGGGCTGCCGACGCTCGTGACCAGCAGCGTGCTGATCCCGGCGGCGATCACCGCGTTGTTCATCAACGACTGGCGGCTGGCGCTGATCGCGCTGGTCGTGCTGCCGCCCGCGCTGCTGATCACGCGCTGGTTCCAGCGCCGCTCGGCCGTCATCCAGCTCGACGTCCGCAACCGGATCGGCGCGGTCACCGCGCAGATCGCTGAGTCGGTCGCGGGGATGGCGGTCGTGCAGTCGTTCCGGCGCGAGCGGGCGTTCCGCGCGCGCTTCGACGAGCTCAACGACGACAACCGCAGGGCCAACTTCGAGGCGCAGCGGATCTCGTCGCTGTTCTTCCCGTCGATCGAGTTCCTCGGCGTGGTCGCGACGATCGCGGTGCTCGCGCTCGGCGCGGGCGTGCTCCAGGACAGCGAGATCGGGACGCTCGCCGCGGCGTACTTCCTGTTGGGGTTGGTCTTCCAGCCGCTGCAGGACCTCTCCGACCTCTACGCGCAGGTGCAGTCGGCGACCGCGGCGATGGTCAAGATCGGCGCGGTCCTCGACGAGGAGCCCGAGGTCCGCTCGCCGCAGCGCCCGCGCGACCTCGGCCGCGTGCGCGGCGAGGTCCGGCTCGACGGCGTGCGCTTCAAGTACGGCGACAACGAGGTGCTGCACGGGATCGACCTGACGATCCCCGTCGGCGGCTGCACGGCGCTGGTCGGCGAGTCCGGCGGCGGGAAGTCGACGCTGGCCAAGCTCGTCGCACGCTTCTACGACCCCAGCGAGGGGGCTGTGCTGGTTGATGGCATCGACCTGCGCGAGGTCGACCTGCACGCCTACCGCCGCCAGCTCGGCGTCGTGCTCCAGGACCCGTTCCTGTTCTCGGGCACGATCGCGGACAACATCCGCTTCGCGCGGCCGGACGCGAGCGACACGCAGGTCCGCGAGACCGCGGCGATGCTCGGCCTCGACCGGCTCGCGCGCCGCTTCCCGGAAGGCCTGGACCATCCGGTCCGCGAGGGCGGCAGCGGGCTGAGCGCGGGCGAGCGCCAGCTGATCTCGATCGCCCGCGCGCTGCTCGCCGACCCGCGGATCCTGATCCTCGACGAGGCGACCTCCAACATCGACCGCCCGACCGAGCTGCTGATCGAGCGCGCGCTGGACCAGCTGCTGCACGGCCGCACCTCGCTGATCATCGCCCACCGCCTCTCGACCGTCGCCCGCGCCGACGAGGTCATCCGGATCGGCCACGGCCGCATCCTCGGGCGGGGCGAGGCTCAGAGCGCCACGGCGTGACGGTGGTGGCGTTCCGTGCGGCGCGTGGGTGGTGGCGCGGGGCGTTCGCGGGTGGGCATCGATGGGGAAAGGCGTTGGCGGAGGCGCCACCGTTCCCGGTGTGGCTCGTCGCCGTGCCGGGACAGGCGGGGCGGGGCGGGGCGGGGTCAACGGCAGTTGGGTGTTCTCCGCGAACACCGATCTGCCGTTGACGGGTGAACGGTGCATTTGGGCTCTCTGCGAGCCCCAATGCACCGTTCGCTCCCTGTCCCGGCGCGGCGACGAGCCACACCGCGATCGCCTGCGTCGCCCCAGCGCAGCGCCGCCGCTGCCGCTGCACTTGAATCGTGATTCAAGTTAGGGTGCGGGCATGCGCGCTCTGCAGATCACCGAGCTGACCGGCCCGGACACCGCCCTGAAGATCGTCGATGTCCCGGAGCCCGGGGCCGAGCATCCGATGACGCCGGGCTCCGGCGTCCTTGTTGATGTCCATGCCGCGGGCGTGTCGTTCCCGGAGGTGCTGCAGACGCGCGGCGAGTACCAGGTCAGGCCGCCGCTGCCGTTCGTCCCGGGCAGCGAGGTCGGTGGCGTGGTGCGCGAGGTCAGGGGTGACTCGCCGCTGCAGCCGGGCGACCGCGTCGCGGCGTTCTGCATGCTCGGCGGGTTCGCCGAGGTCGCGGTCGCGCCGACGTTCCTGACGTTCAAGATCCCGGACGCGCTGGACTTCGCCCAGGGCGCGGCGTTGATCCTCAACTACCACACGGCCTACTTCGCGCTGAAGCTGCGCGGGCGCCTGGCGGAGGGCGAGACGGTCCTGATCCACGGCGCCGCGGGCGGCGTCGGGACCGCGTCGATCCAGGTCGCCAAGGGTCTGGGCGCGACGACGATCGCGGTCGTCTCGACCGACGAGAAGGCCGAGGTCGCCAAGCGCGCGGGCGCCGATCACGTGGTCCGCAGCGACGGCGCCTGGAAGGACGAGGCCGTCGAGCTCTCCGGCGGCGGCGTGCACCTCGTGCTCGACCCGGTCGGCGGCGATCGCTTCACCGACTCGCTGCGCTCCCTGCGCCGCGCGGGCCGCGTCGTCGTCGTCGGCTTCACCGGCGGGTCGATCCCCGAGGTCAGGGTCAACCGGCTGCTGCTCAGGAACACCGAGGTCATCGGCGCCGGCTGGGGCGAGTGGGTGCTGTCCAACCCGCCGGTGAACCTGGAGATCGGCGCGGCCATCGACGAGCTGATCGCCGGCGGCCACATCGACCCGATCGTCGGGCAGCGCTTCCCGCTCGACGCGGCCGCCGACGCCCTGAAGACGATCGACGGCCGCGGCGCGCTGGGGAAGGTCGTGCTCGACGTCCGCTAGATCTCGACGAGGACGGCTTCGGCCTCTTCGGCCTCGGTCCGCGCGTCGATCTGCTGCGGGTCGCTGAGGTCCGGCTTCCTGCGCGGGAGCATCAGCGCCGGGATCAGCGCCAGCAGGATCGCGCCCGCGGCGAACCAGAACGTGTTCCCGAAGGCCTCCGCGATCCTCGGAGCGACCACATCATGTTGGGTAGGCGTCAGCTTCTGCGCGGCGCCCAGCCCGCCGCTGCCCGCGCCGGGTAGGCGCGAGACCAGCTGGTGGGTGAGGATGACCGACAGGAACGCCGTACCGATCGAGCCGCCCACGCGCTGGATGATGTTGAGCGCTGTGGTCGCTCGCGCGATCTGCTGGCGCTGCAGCGTCGCGTAGGCCGCCGACATCGCCGGCATCATCGCCGCGCCCATGCCCAGCCCCATCAGGAACTGGGAGCCGCCGAGGATGAAGAACGACGTGTCGTCGGTCACCTGCGTCCAGCCCAGCAGCCCGAGGAACAGGAAGCCGAGGCCGCCGAGGACGATCTTGCCCGCCCCGAGGTCGTCGGTCAGCTTGCCCGCGATCGGCATCATGATCGCCGCGCCGACGCCCTGGGGCGCCAGCAGGAGGCCGGCGTCCAGCGCCGACTTCTCGCGCACCACCTGGTAGTAGAGCGGGATCAGGAACATCGCGCCGAACATCGCCATCGCGAACGTCCCGGTCGTCGCGGCCGAGGCGCTCATCGTCCGGTTCTTGAACAGCTTGACGTCGATCAGCGGCTGGCGCTCACGCGCGGCGTGCCAGATGAACGTGCCGATCAGGGTCGCGCCGACGACCATCGGCAGCCACGCCTTGGTCGCGCCGAGGCCGCCGGACGACGACGTCTCGGCCAACCCGTACACGAACGCGGCGAGGCCGGGGGAGAGCATCAGCAGGCCGAGCCAGTCGAGCTTCTCGATCGCGCTCGGCTTGTCGCGCGGCAGCAGCCGGGTCGCGGCGGTCAGGGCGACCGCGCCGACCGGGATGTTGACGTAGAAGATCCAGCGCCACGACACGTCGTCGACGAGCCAGCCGCCGAGGATCGGGCCGATGATCGGGCCCATCAGCATCGGGACGCCGACGATGCCCATGACGCGGCCCATGCGCTGCGGGCCCGCCGCCTTGGACAGGATCGTCATGCCCGCGGGCATGATCATGCCGCCGCCGAGGCCCTGCAGGATCCGGAACGCGATCAGCGAGCCGGCCGACCACGCGGCGCCGCTCAGCGCCGAGCCGACCAGGAACAGGCTGATCGAGATGATGTACAAGCGCTTGGTGCCGAAGCGGTCCGCGGCCCAGCCGGTCAGCGGGATCACGGTGGCCAAGGCCAACATGTAGCCGGTCGAGACCCACTGGATCGTCGCCAGGTCGGTGTTGAAGTCCTTGGACAGCGTGTTGATCGCGACGTTGACGATCGTGGTGTCCAGGATCGACATGAACGTGCCGAGGACGACGACGATCGCGACGCTGATCAGCGCCTTGTCGAAGACCCTGGCCGGCGCCGCGGCGGCGCCGTTCTGGGGAGAGCTCATGCTGGAGGTGCCTCCTGCGTGCGCGGCTTCGAGCCGCACACGCCGTCGGGGGAGTCGGGGAGGAGAGGGGCCAGAGCGGCGGCGAGCGCGTCGCGCTGATCGGCGTCCAGGGTGGACACCGTGTTGGCGAGCGCTTCGAGGCGCGCCTGGGTGATGCGGTCGACGGCGGTGGTGCCCGTCGGGGTGAGCGTGAGCCGCTTGACGCGCCGGTCGGCGTCGTCGTCGCGGCGCGTGACGAGTCCCGCGCGGACCAGCGCGTCGACCGCCCGCCCGGTGGCCGCGGGGCTCAACCCCACGAACTGGGCCAGCTCGGACGGCGTCAGCTCGCGATCGACGCCGTCGAGGATGTGCAGGATCTTGAACTGCGTCATCGACAGCTCCAGCTCCTCCACCACGTGGAAGACCTGGGTCTGCGAGCCCTTCATGGCCGTGGCCATGAACGCCGCCATCATGTCGGCGAGCTGCTCGGCCGTGACGCCTGTCGTTTGCATCGGCGCAAATAGTAACGTGAACGCAAGGATTGCGTCAACGATGGTCTTTGCGCGAACGTTCGCACCTGGACGGATGTCGCGATGGGCTGGCGCCGCGCGTTATGCGCGGGTATCCTCACCGATATGGCACGGACGCACCATCGCCGCCGCGAGCTGTTCCCGGCCGATCGCGGGCTCCAGGCCCGGATGCTCATGGCGATCGTCGTGACGCCGACGATCGCGATCGGCGGGACGATCTTCCTGCTCCTGACGCTGAACGGCTGGCACTGGTGGCTGTTCGTCGGCCTCGCGCTGCTCGGGCTCACGGTCTGCGTAAGGGACCTGGTGCGGTCGGCGAAGGGCGAGCCGCTGAAGCCCGGCGAGGAGCCCGAGCTGTGGGCGATCGTCGACCGGCTCTGCGTCACCGCCGACCTGCCGCGCCCCGAGCTCGTCCTCGAGGAGAGCGCGGAGCCCAACAGCTGGGTCGTCGACCTGCCGCGCCGCACGCCGCGCCTGCACGTGACGCGCAAGCTGCTGAACATGCTGGAACCCGCCGAGCTGGAGGCGGTGATCGCCCACGAGCTGGCGCACCTCGCGCATCGTGACGCGGTCGTGATGACGGTCACGGGCCTCCCCGGAGACGCGCTGTTCCGGGTCGCCGGAGGCAACGGCGGCTCGTGGAACCCCGGCGGGGCCGTCGGGATCGTCGCGCACGTCGGCAGCCTCGCGCTCTCTCGCCATCGCGAGCTGACCGCCGATCGCGGCGCCGCGATGCTGACCGGCAGGCCGAGCGCGCTGGCGTCGGCGTTGTTGAAGATGTCGGGCGTCCTGGTCCCGAAGGACGACCTGCGCACCGGCTGGCAGTCGCTGAACCTGCTGCCGTCCGGCGAAGACAGCAGGTGGTGGTTCTGGCGCACGCATCCGACGGTCGAGCAGCGGATCGCCAAGCTGGAGCGCATGGAGCGGCGGCTGGCCGGGGCGCGGCCGGGGCTGCCGGGCGATTAGTCTCCGGCGCCATGGCGCCAACACTGGACCGCGAAGGGGACGTCTTCGTCCTGAACCTGGGCGACGACGAGAACCGCTTCAACCCGGAATGGGTCGGCGCGGTCGGTGCGCTGCTCGACGAGGTGGCGGGTGCCGAGGCGCCGCGGGCGCTGGTCACGACGGCGACCGGGAAGATCTGGTCCAACGGGCTCGACCTGGAGTGGATGGGCGCGAACACCGGCGCGGTCGGCGCGTTCGTCCCGACCGTGCACGCGCTGTTCGGCAAGATGTTGGCCTTGCCGGTCCCGACGGTCGCGGCGATCCAAGGACATTGCTTCGCTGCCGGCGCGATGCTGGCGGTCGCCCACGACTTCCGGGTCATGCGCGCCGACCGCGGGTTCTTCTGCCTGCCCGAGGTCGACATCCACATCCCGTTCACGCCGCCGATGGCCGCGCTGATCCAGGCGCGGCTGTCGAAGAGGACCGCGCACGAGGCGATGACGACCGGGCGCCGCTACGGCGGCGCCGACGCGGCGGTCGCGGGGATCGTGGACGACGCGGTGGCCGAGGACCAGGTTGTCGCGGTTGCCGTGGAGCGCGCGGCGGCGCTGGCGGCCAAGCATGGTCCGACGCTGGGAGCGATCAAGGAGGGCATGTACTCCGAGACGCTGACCCTCCTGCGCGACCTGACGCCGGTCGCGTTTGGCTGACGTCATCACCAAGCTGAGGGCGTCGCTCGGCGAGCAGCTGTCGGTGCTGCGCGGCGTGCCGGTCGCCGACCTGCCGCCCGCGCTGCTCGACGTGGCGATCGAGCGCTTCGACGTCGGCCAGGACGTCGACCTGCTGCTGCCCAGCGATTGGGAGCAGCTGCGCCACGAGGAGGGCGGAGCGGGGCGGCCGCTGCCGTTCTGGGCGCACCCGTGGCCGGCCGGCCTGGCGCTGGCCGAGTACCTTGCGCAGTGGCCGCCGCCCGACGGGTACCGGTTCCTGGAGCTCGGCTGCGGGCTGGCGCTGCCGAGCATCGTCGCCGCGCGGCTGGGCGCGACGGTACTGGCCACCGACGGCGTCGAGGACGCGATCGCCTTCGCCACCCACAACTTCGCGCTCAACGACACCTTCGCGGAGGTCGCCCGGATCGACTGGGCGGTTGACGGCGACGCGCTCGTGGCGCGCGGGCCGTTCGACGTGGTGCTGGCCGCCGACGTCCTCTACAACAAGGACAACGTCGCGGCCGCGCTGGAGCTGTGGCCGCGGCTGCTCGGCCCCGACAGCCACCTGCTGCTGGCCGACCCGCGGCGGGCCGGGCTGCGCGACTTCATGCTCGGCGCGAGGGGGACGCTCGAGGTCGTCAACCTCGAGGAGCTCGACGACCCGGTCACGCTGGTGCACCTGAAGCTGATGCGACACTGACGCGATGAGCGTCGTCGGTGTCGTCCTCGCCGCCGGGCCCGGCTCGCGCTTCGGCGGCGCGATCAAGCAACTGGCGCCGTTCCGGGGACGGCCGCTGGTGACGTGGCCGGTGGCGGCGCTGCGGGACGGCGGGGTGGACGACGTCGTGGTCGTCCTCGGTGCGCACGCGGCCGAGGTCGCACCGGTCCTCGACGTGCCGCACGTCGTCGCCGAGGACTGGGCCGACGGCGTCAGCGCTTCACTGCGGCGCGGGATCGCGGCGGCGGCGCGGCGCGGCGCGGACGCGGTGGTCGTCGTGCTCGGCGACCAGCCGCTGCTGTCCGGCGCCGCGGTCGCCAAGCTGCTCGACGCACGGGATCCGGACACGGCGATCGCCGTCCGCGCGACCTACGACGGCGTCCCCGGCCATCCGGCGCTGATCGAGTCCACCATGTTCACCGCGATCGCCGAGTTGCGCGGCGACACCGGCGCGCGCGAGCTGCTGCGCGGCGCCGCCTTCGTCATCTGCGACGGCCTCGGCTCGCCGGCGGACGCCGACACGCCGGACATGCTCGCGCTACTGGCGACGTAGGACGCGGCCCGACGGCTCGCCGACGACCTGCCCGTCGAGCGCGATCGTCTCGCCGCGCAGGATCGTGCGGACGACGTGGCCGCGTAGTGTCATGCCGGTGAAGGGGGAGAGGCGGTGGCGGTCGCGGAGGTCGTCGCGCGCGACCGTCCAGGACGCCGCGGGGTCGAGCAGGGCGAAGTCGGCGTCGGCGCCGACGACCGGGACGCCCTTGCCCTTCAGCCCGAAGCGGCCCGCGGGCGCGGCGGCGAGCAACCGCATCAGGTCGGCGCGCTGGAGGCCGCGCTCGGCGACGCCGTGGTGGTACATCAACGCCAGGAGCGTCTGCGCGCCGGGGATCCCGCCCCAAGCGGCAAAGGCGCTGTCGCCCTCCTTCAGCGCGGCGGGCGACGGCGAGTGGTCGGTGGCGATCAGGTCGACGTCGCCGTGCAGCAGCCGGTCCCAGAGCGCGTCGACCTCCGCGCGCGGGCGCAGCGGCGGCGCGCACTTCGCCGCGGCGCCGATCCGGACCGCGTCGTCGGCGTCGAGCACGAGGTAGTGCGGGCAGGTCTCGCAGGTCACGTCGACCCCGCGCGCCCGCGCCTCGGCGACCAGCGCGACGCCGCGCCCGGTCGAGACGTGGACGACGTGCAGCGCGCAGCCGGTCTCGCGCGCGAACAGCAGCGCGCGCTCGATCGCCTCCAGCTCGGCGACGACCGGCCGCGACGCCAGGTAGTCCTCCATGTCGGTCCGGCCCGCCGCGACCGCGCGCGCCGCCAGCCGCGAGGTGATCGTGTCGCTCTCGGCGTGGACCGCCACCGGCAGGCCGAGCCGCGCCGCGCGGCCCATGCCCTCCAGCAGCGTGAGGTCGTCGGCCGCCTCGAACTCCTCCACGCCGGAGGCCGACATGAAGGCCTTGAAGCCGACGACCCCGCACGCCGCGAGCTCATCGAGCCGGTCGAGCGACCCGGCCGGCGTCAGCCCGCCCCAGAGCGCGACGTCGACCCGCGCGACCCCGCGTGCGGCCGCCTCCTTGGCGGCGAACGACGCGCCGTCGAGCGTCGGCGGGATCGCGTTGAGCGGCATGTCGACCGCGGTCGTCGTGCCGCCGCAGGCCAGCGCCGCCGTGCCGGTCGCGAAGCCCTCCCAGTCGGCGCGGCCCGGGTCGTTGAGGTGCACGTGCGCGTCGACCACGCCGGGCAACACCATCAACGCGCGGGCGTCGACCTCCTCGCGCGCGCCGCCCTCCAGGTCCGGGACCAGCGCGGCGATCTTGCCGTCGATCACCCCAACATCCGGATCGCCGCCGCCGCGCCGGATGATCAGGTCATAGGCCTTGCTCACGCGAGCCCGCGGACCATGTCGTACAACACGTCCAGCGCGGCCTCCGCGTCGGCGGGCGCGACGTCCTCGTCCGGGTGGTGCGACAGCCCGCCCGCGCAGCGGACGAACAGCATCGCGACCGGGCACAGCGCGGCCATCGCGACCGCGTCGTGGCCGGCGCCGGAGGGGATGCGGGGCGCGTCCACGCCGCGCGCCGCGGCCGCCGCCTCCAGGCGCGCGGTGAGGTCGTCGTCGACCGCGACCGCCGGGTTGTCGAGCCGAACGTCCCACTCCATGCCGAGCCCGCGCCGCGCGGCGATCGCGTCAGCCGTCTGGTGCAGCGACGCGACCGCATCGGCGCGGATCCTGTCGTTGGCGTGGCGCACGTCGAGGAACGCGATCCCGAGCCCCGCGACGACGTTCGGCGCGCCCGGCCGGACGTCCATCTTCCCGACGGTCGCCAGCAGCCCCTCGGTCGAGCGCGCGGCGTCCTCGCAGGCCAGGACCATCTCGGCGACCGCCGGCGCGGTGTCGCGCCGCAGCCGCATCGGGACCGTCCCGGCGTGCCCGGCCTGGCCGGTGAACCGGACCTCGACGCGCGTCGCGCCCGCGATCCCGGACACGACTCCCACGGGAACGCCGCGGTCCTCCAGGACCGGCCCCTGCTCCATGTGGACCTCGACGTAGCCGAGGATCCGCTCGCCGTCGCGGCCACGCGCGGCGTCGGGCACGCCGCGCGGGTCGCCGCCGAAGGCGATCAGCGCCCCGCGCACGGTGCTGCCGTCGTCGTCCCGGACGTCGAAGAGCGCGTCGTCGAACGTCCCCGCGACCGCGCGCGAGCCCAGGTACGCGGTCCCGAAGCGCAGGCCTTCCTCGTCGGCGAAGCCGAGCACGTCGAGCGCGAACGGCAGCGACGCCCTCTCACCGCGCAGCCGGTCGACCAAGGCAATGGCCAGCACAACGCCGAGCGGCCCGTCGAACGCGCCCGCGTCCCGGACCGTGTCGAGGTGCGACCCCAACAACAACGTCCCGGCCTCCGGACCGCCGAGCCCGGGCCGGCGGCCGACGAGGTTGCCGGCGGCGTCGAGGCGCGCGGTCATCCCGGCGTCGCGCATCCACGCGCCGACGAGCGTGTTGGCGCGCTGCATCGCGGGCGTCGCGTAGCGGCGCGTGAGGCGCCCCTCGTCCTCGCTGACCCGCGCCAGCTCGCGGCAGCGCGCGACGATCTGCTCGCCGTAGGACATCAAGAACCGCGATAGGTCGAGTACGACCACGGCGCGACGAGCAGCGGCACGTGGTGATGCGCCGCGGCGTCCGCGACGCCGAAGGCGACCGGGACGACGTCCAGGAACGGCGGGTCCGACGCCAGACCGGACGCCGCGAAGTACGGTCCCACCGCGAACCGCAGCTCGTAGCCGCCGACCTCCAGCGCGTCGGTCAGCGGCGCGCCGGTCCGGCCGTCGGCGTCGGTCACCGCGGCGCCGACCAGCGCGCCGTCGCGCCACAGCTCGACCCGGACCCCCTCTGCCGGCCGTCCCGCGGCCGTGTCCAGCACATGCGTCGTCAAGCGTCCGCTCACGCACGCCATTCAACCACCCGCCGCGCTGCGCCGGGGCCGTTGGACCGGCGGTCGAGCCGGTTCATCTCCGCGTCCATCTACACCGCGCCGCGCCGCAAATACCGTCGGCGCCTTGCGGACCGACCTGCACTTCTACGCCACCGCACCGATGCCCGACGCCGGCGCCGGGGCGCCCGCACCGACCGACCGGCGCATCACCAACGACGAGGTCGTCCACACCTACGAGTCGATGGAGCACTGGGCCAAGCTCGCCGACGAGCTCGGCTACGACACGCTCTGGCTGACCGAGCACCACTTCCAGCACGAGGGCTACGAGGTCACGCCGAACCTGATCCTCTTCGGCCTGCACCTCGCCGGGATCACCAGGAACCTGCGGATGGGCCAGGCCTTCAACGTGGTCCCGACCTGGCATCCGCTGCGGCTGGCCGAGGACTTCGCGGCCGCCGACATCCTGACCGGCGGCCGGATGGTCTTCGGCGTCGGCCGCGGGACCGTGCCGCGCGAGTCGATGACGCTCGGCGCACCGGTCGCCTCGGGCGACAACGAGATGTCCAAGCGGTTGGACGACCTCAACCGCGAGCGCTTCGAGGAGGCGATGGAGGTCATCCAGCTCGCCTGGACGCAGGAGCGCTTCGCCTACCACGGCAGGCACCACGTCTACCCGCCGCCGGGGATCCCGGACCGCGGCGCGACCGTGACCGAGCTGACGCTCGTGCCGCGCCCGACGCGACCGGTGGAGATCTTCCAGCCGGTCGGCTCGCCGCGGACGCTGAGCTACGTCGCCCGGCAGGGCTTCCACGGCGTGTTCGCGCTGGCCAGCCCGGCCAAGCTCAAGCGCGCGTGGGACCTGTTCGCCGACGAGGCGGCGGCCGTCGGCCGCGACCTCGCGCCGGGCGAGGCGCGCGCGATGCAGCTGATGGTCCACGTCGCGCCGACGACCGAGCAGGCGCTGGCGCGCGCCCGGCCCGGCCACGACGAGTACGTCAAGTTCCTGGCGCCGTACGGCCGCTTCGGCCTCTACGACGGCGACGACCTGCCGTTCGGCTACGCCCCGACGCTGGAGGAGACGCGCGCGTCGCGGGCGATGGCGATCGGGTCGGTCGAGGACGTCGTCGAGGTCCTCGGCGAGTTCCGCGACCTCCTGGACCTCCGCCACGTCCTGCTCTTCCCCGAGTTCCCGGGCCTCACCCGCGAGGAGATCGACGAGCAGCTGGTGCTGCTCGCCGAGGAGGTGCTCCCGCGGCTGGGGATCGAGCTCGGCGCCGGCGCGGCGACGCCGTGAGCGAGGCCACCATGCTGCTCCTGCGCGATGGGGTGGACGGAGAGGGAGCCCGGGTCGACGTCCGCGTCGATCCGGGCTCCGGACTTGTTGTGGAGGTCGGTGCGGCGCTGACACCCGGCGACGGCGACGCGACCCTGGACTGCGCCGGGATGGTCGTGCTGCCGGCACCGGCCGAGCCGCACGCGCACCTCGACAAGGCGCTGTCGGCGGGCGCGGCGCCCAACCCGGCCGGGGACCTGCGCGGGGCGATCGACGCCTGGCACGCCTACCGGCCGTCGCTGGACGCCGAGGAGATCCTGGGGCGCGCGCGGGAGGCCGCGCACCGCTTCGTCGCCGCGGGCGCGACCGCGATCCGGACGCACCTGGACGTCGGTCCGGGGATCGGGCTGCGCGGGCTGGACGCGCTGGTCGCCTTGAAGCGCGAGCTCGCCGAGCAGGGGCTGTGCGACCTGCAGTTGGTGGCCTTGATCTCGCCGCCGCTGACCGGGCCGGAGGGCGAGAGCAACCGCATGTTGTTGGCCGCCGCCCTCGAGGCGGGCGCCGACGTCGCGGGCGGCTGCCCGCACCTGGACCCGGACCCCGTGGGCGCGACCGCGGTCGCGCTCGACGCCGCGGAGGCGGCGGGCGCGCCGGTCGACCTGCACTCCGACGAGACGCTCGACGCGCGCAGGCTCGCGGTCCGCGACCTCGCGCGGATGGTCGTCGAGCGCGGGTTCGTGGGCGGCGCCGTCGCCTCGCACTGCGTGTCGCTCGGCGCGCAGCGCCCGGCGCTGCAGGCGATCGTCGCCCGCGAGCTGGCCGACGCCGGCGTCGCGGTCGTCACCTGCCCGCAGACCAACCTGTACCTGCAGTCGCGCGGCGTCGCGCAGGCGCCGGCGCGCGGGTTGACCGCCGTCCGGGCGCTGCTCGACGCGGGCGCGATCGTCGCGGGCGGCGCCGACAACGTGGGTGACCCCTTCAACTGCGTCGGGCGCCCGGACCCACTGGAGACCGCCGCGCTGCTGGTCACCGCCGCGCACCTCACGCCGGCCGAGGCCTACACGCGCGTGTCCGGCGACGCACGCGCCGCGCTCGGCCTGCCCGCCGTCGCGCTCGTGCCCGGCGCGCCCGCCGAGCTGCTCGCCGTCCGCGGCGAGTCGCTGGCCGACGCGCTGGCCCGCGGCTCCGACCACCGCTTCGTCATCCATCGCGGGCGGTGCGTGGCCCGCACCGAGGTCCGCACCGCGCTCGCGCCCCTGTCCAACGTCCCAGCACTGATGCCATGAGCCCCACAGCAACCATGTCCACCACCTTGACCTTCGACGCCGTCCGGATGGAGTTCCCGGACGGCACGCTGGCGGTCGAGGACGCGTCGTTCTCCGTCGCGCCCGGCGAGCTCGTCTCGATCGTCGGCCCGTCGGGCTGCGGCAAGTCCACGTTGTTGAAGATCGCCGCCGGCCTGCTCGACGCGACCGGCGGTGAGGTGGGCGTCGGCGACGGCCACCTCGGCTACGTCTTCCAGGACGCGACGCTGCTGCCGTGGCGCACGGTGCGCGGCAACGTCGAGCTGCTCGGCGAGCTGGAGGGGATGAGCAGGGCCGAGCGCCGCGCCGCCGCGGCGCAGGCGATCGAGTTGGTGGGGTTGAAGGGGTTCGAGGACAAGTACCCCAAGTCGCTGTCGGGCGGCATGAAGATGCGCGCGTCGCTGGCGCGCGCGCTGACGCTGCAGCCCTCGACGTTCCTGTTCGACGAGCCGTTCGGCGCGCTGGACGAGATCACGCGGGAGCGGTTGAACGACGAGCTGCTGGCGCTGTTCGAGCGTGAGCGCTTCGCCGGGCTGTTCATCACGCACTCGATCGCCGAGGCCGTGTTCCTGTCGACGCGCGTGCTGGTCATGAGCGCGCGGCCGGGACGGATCGTCGGCGACTTCGCGGTCCCGTTCGCCTACCCACGGAGGCCCGAGCTGCGCTTCGACCCGGCCTTCGCGGAGCTGAGCGGCCGCGTCTCGGCCGCGCTGCGGGGAGCGTTCGCATGAGTGCGTTCCCGGTGTCCGGGACCGACGCGGCGGAGGCCGCCGCGCAGGCCGAGGCCGAGCTGGCGCCGACCGCGCTGGGCGGGGCGGGCGGGCGGCTGGCGCTGCGCTCGCGCGGCGCGTCGCTGATGTCGGTGGTCCTCCCGCCGTTGTTGGTGTTCCTGGTCGTGCTGGGCGCGTGGATCCTCGTCAGCCAGGTGATCCTGGCCGAGGACAAGCGCTTCCTGCTGCCCGCGCCGTGGGCGGTCGTCAACGTGGCGTTCCTGGACGCCCACAACCGCGCCGAGCTGTTCACGGGCCTGTGGCTGACGACGAAGGCGGCCATGGTGGGGCTGGTGCTCTCGATCGTCATCGGGATGGGCACCGCGATCGCGATGTCGCAGGCGAAGTGGATCGAGCGCTCGCTGTACCCGTACGCGGTGGTGCTGCAGACGATCCCGGTGCTGGCGATCGTCCCGCTGATCGGCTTCACGCTCGGCTACGACTTCTCCAGCCGCGTGCTCGTGGTGGTGCTGATCGCGCTGTTCCCGATCATCACCAACACGTTGTTCGGCCTGCTCTCGGTCGACCAAGGCCACCATGATCTGTTCAGCCTGCACCGCGGCGGGCGGGTCACGCGCCTGTTCAAGCTGCAGCTGCCGGCGGCGATGCCCGCGATCTTCACCGGCCTGCGGATCGCCGCGGGCGCGTCGGTGATCGGCGCGGTCGTCGGCGACTTCTTCTTCCAGCAGGGCACGCCGGGCATCGGCGTGTTGATGAACACCTACGCGTCGGAGCTCGAGTCCGAGCGGCTGTACGCGGCGGTCATCTTGTCGTCCTTGCTGGGGATCGTCGTGTTCCTGGCCGTCACGTGGCTGGAGCGCCGCGTCGTCGGCCGCTGGCACACGGCCACACGCGGCACCCGTTGACACGCACACACGCCATGGAATGGAGCCCATGACCAGGTCCTCTCGCATCACCGCGCTGCTGATGGCGCTCGCTCTCGGATCGATCGGGGCTGCCGGCTGCGGCAGCAGCGACGACTCCTCGGGCAGCAGCACGTCCTCGGCCGGGGCCACGACGGCCGCGGCCGCCGCTCCGGCGGCGGACAGCGCCACCAGCCTCAAGGGCGTCTGCCCGTCGACGGTCGTGATCCAGACCGACTGGAACCCGGAGTCCGACCACTCCGAGGCGTACGCGCTCGCCTCGCCGGACGGCACCTACGACAAGGGCAAGAAGCGCTACACGGCCGAGCTGATGGCCCAAGGCAGGGACACCGGGGTGAAGGTCGAGATCCGCGCGGGCGGTCCGGCCACCGGCTTCCAGAGCCCGACCCAGCAGATGTACGTGGACAAGTCGATCATGTTGGGCTACGCCAACACCGACGAGTCGATCCAGAACTCGAAGAAGCTCCCGACCGTGTCGGTCATGGCGCCGCGCGAGCACTGGGCGCAGGTGCTGATCTTCGATCCCAAGACGTACAACTTCAGGACGATCGCCGACATCGGCAGGACCGACACCAGGGTCCTGTACTTCAAGTCCAACGTGTACATGGACTACCTGACGGGGGCGGGGATCCTGAAGAAGTCGCAGGTGGACTCGTCCTACGACGGCAAGCCTGCGCGGTTCGTGTCGTCCGGCGGCAAGCTCGTGCAGCAGGGCTTCATCACCGCGGAGCCGTGGCAGTACGAGCACGAGGTCAAGCCATGGATGAAGCCGGTCTCGACGCTGTCGATCGAGCAGTCCGGCTACCCCAACTACGGGGAGACGCTAGCCGTCCGCAAGGGCGACCTGGCCAGAGACACGCCGTGCCTGAAGAAGCTGGTGCCGATCATCCAGCAGGCGCAGGCCGACTACGCCAAGGACCCGACGGTGGCCAACGGGATCATCGTCAAGGCGGCCGCGGAGTACAACAACGGCTGGGTCTACCCGGCGGCGCTGGCGGCCTACGCGGCCAGGGCGCAGGTCGACAACAGGATCATCAGCAACGGCGATGACGACACCTTGGGCAACATCGACGAGGCCAAGGTGCAGAAGATGATCGACATCGTCACGCCGATCTACAAGAAGAACCACATCACGATCGCCGACGGCCTGAAGCCGGCGGACCTGTTCACGAACGAGTTCATCAAGCAGGGCATCGGGTTGTGACGTACGCCGAGGCGCCCGGGATCGACTTCGGCGATCCCGGGCTGCCGCGGCGGCTGCACGCTGTCGTCGCGGCGCTGCCGCCGCTCGTGGAGCTGGGGCCGGGGCGGTGGATGGTCACCCGCTATGCGGACGTCGCGGCGCTGTTGAAGGAGCGGGTGCTGCTGGGCACCGACCTGCACGCGGTGCGCGGCTACGACGCCGCGCGGCCGTTCGGCGCGGGCAGCGCGCTGGAGCGCTTCCAGGAGGGGTTGTTGATCAACCTGCCCGCCGCCGAGCACCGGCGTGTGCGGGGCGCGTTCACCCGGCCGTTCACGCGGGCGCGGGTGGAGGCGACGATGACCGCTGTCGTCGCCGGCTTCGCCGACGCGTTGCTCGGCGCGCTGCCGGATTCCGGGGAGGTCGACTGGGTGGCGGCGGTCGCCGGCCCGCTGCCCGCGATGGTGTTCCGGACGCTCTTCGGCCTGCCGGAGGAGGACGCCGAGCTGTTGATGGCCTGGCTGCATGAGGACACGGTGGCGATCGACGTCCTGCTGGACCCGCGGCTGGTCGCGCCCGGCGACCTCGAGCGCGGGCAGGCCGCGATGCTCGGGTTGTGCACGTACTTGGAGGCGTTGGCGCTGCGGCGGCTGGAGGAGCCCGGCGACGACCTGCTGTCGTGGCTGTGCGGCGCGCACCGTGCGGGCGCGCTGACCTGGGACGACGTCCTGACGCAGGCGATGGAGGCGCTGGCCGCGGGGACCTCGACGACGCAGACGTTGTTGTCCGGGATGGTCGAGGCGTTCGCCGCGTTCCCGGAGCAGTGGGATCGCGTTCACGATGACCTTGGGTTGGTCGGGCCCGCGGTCGAGGAGACGCTGCGGTGGGTCTCGCCGGCCTTGACGATGGGGCGCGTGGTGGTCGAGGACTTCATGTTGCACGGGGTGGAGCTGCGCGCGGGTGACGTCGTCCAGTGCGCGGTGCTGGCGGCCAACCGCGATCCGGACGCGTTCGCCGATCCCGACGCGTTCGACGTCGCGCGCACGCCGAATCGCCACGTGGCCTTCGGCGGCGGCGTGCACACGTGCCTCGGCGCGCACGTCGCGCGCCTGGAGGCGCGGGAGGTCCTGCGCCGGGCGGTGGCGCGCTGGCGGCGGATCGAGGTCATCGAACCGGGCGAGCTGCACCCGACGCTGATGATCCGGACCTACCGGTCGCTGCCGGTGCGGCTGGTGGCGCGATGATCCTGGCGGGCGTCGACCTGCTCGTCACACCGGGCGACCTGCGCGTGGGCGTGGACGTCGCGCTGGAGGACGGGCGGGTCGCGGCGATCGCGCCGGCGGCCGCGTCGCACCCCGGCGGCGCCGACGTGCTCGACGGCCGCGGGCTGCTCGCGGTCCCGGGGCTCGTCAACGCGCACACGCACTCGCCGGAGAACCCGATGCGGGGGCTCGGCGACGGCCTGGCGCTGGAGCCGTGGCTGGCGCGGCTGATGGGCGAGTCCGGGCCGTACTCCGGGGAGGACCACTACTGGTGCGCGCTGGCGACCGCCGCCGAGCTGCTGCTGTGCGGGTGCACGAGCGTCGTCGACCACGTCGGGATGACGCCGCTGCGGCCGGAGGGCTTCGACGGCGTGATGCGGGCGTATCGCGATGCCGGCATCCGCGGCGGGATGGCGCCGCTGTTCAGCGACCACGACGCGACCGCCGACCTTGCGCGGTCGCTTGGCGTTGTTGGGGTGGATGGTCCGCTGATCCCGCAGATGGCGCCGGCGCTCCCGACGCGCGAGGCGATCGCACTGACCGACGACGCCGTGGCGCGCTGGCACGGCGCGGAGGGCGGGCGGCTGCATCTGCTGACCGGCGCGTCGGGCATCCAGTGGGCGTCGGAGGAGCTGCTGGTGGGGATGGCCGACCTCGCCCGGCGGCGCGGGACGACGATGCAACTGCATGTCCTCGAGACGCGGGTGCAGGACGCGGCGTGCCGGGCGCGGTTCGGCGGCGGTTCCGGGGTCCGGGTGCTGAGCGAGTGGGGCGTCCTCGGGCCGGAGGTGTCGATGGCCCACGGCGTCTGGCTCGATGTCGATGACCTTGACTTGATCGCCGCGGCCGGCGGCGTGGTGGTGCACAACCCGGCGGCGAACACGCGGCTGCGGTCGGGGCGCGCGCGGGTCCGGGAGCTGCTCGACCGCGGCGTCGCCGTCGGAGTGGGTACGGACGGCGCGGCCTCGAGCGACGACCAGCAGATGTGGTTCGCGATGCGGCTGGCGACGCTGATCCACCGCGGGCCGGACGAGGAGCACGTGTCGTCGGGCGACGCGCTGGCGATGGCCACGTCGTTGGGCGCACGGGCGCTGGGGGTGGACGGGCTCGGGACGCTGGCCGTCGGCGCGCCCGCGGACATCGCGCTGCTGGACCGCGCGTCGTTCGGGCTGGCGGGTGCGCGCGACCTGGAGGCGGCGCTGGTCCTGAGCGAGACCGGCGGGTCGGTCCGGCACGTGGTGGTCGCCGGCGAGCTCGTCGTCCGCGACCGGGTGCCGGTGCGCTTCTCGCTCGACGACGTCCACGCGGCGATCGCGGAGCAGCGCGAGCGCCGCCTGCGCGAGCCCGCCGACCCGCGCCTGCCGGAGACGATCGCGCGCATCGAGGCGCTGCGCGCGGCGCTGGCCCGGACGCGCGCATGACCGCGCGGCGAGGGCGCTGCGGGTGCTGGCGTTCCTGGGGTTCTTTCTGACGATGGGGATCGCGCTGCTGGCTAGTCGCTGAAGTACGGCCTACGCGCCTGGCGGGCGTGGCGGCGCGGCGGCTGAGCCTCAGGCCTCGCCCGCGGCGAGGTTGAGGGCGATCCAGGCCTCCATCGCGGCGTCGACGCCCGCGCGGTCGTGGGTGGCGAGGAGGTCGAGGAGCAGGCCGCGGGTGACGGCGATGCCGAGGCGGGCCTGGGCGCGGGGCATGCCGGTGGCGGCGATCGCGTCGAGCCAGTGGTCGACGATGCCGTCGAGGAGCTGCTCGGTGCCGGGCCGGCCCTGGAGGGCCTGGCCGTAGAGCTCGAAGAACAGGCGCTCGTTCGGCCACAGCGCGGGGTCGGAGATGTGCTGCCACCAGGCGCGCATCGCGGTCGCGGGGTCCGCGTCGGGGTCGGGGAGGAGGTCCGGGAGCGCGTCGCGCTGGCGCTGCTCGACGGTCCGGATCACTTCGACCCACAGAGCCTCCTTGGACCCGAAGTGGTGGATCAGCATGCGGTGGCTGGTCCCGATCGCGGCCGCCAGCTCGCGCAGCGAGAGGTCGCTGATGCCGCGGTCGGCGATGTAGGCGATGGCCTGCTCCAGGAGGTCGGCGCGCGGGTTGCGACGGGGCACGGACGTAGTGTACCGTCTGGTACATGACCCCTCCCAAGCCCATTTCCGTCAGCGTGGACGTCCCCAACCCACGCACCGAGGTGTATGACTTCCTCGACGTGATGGCCAACCACGAGCCGTTCACCGACCACATGCTCGTGGACTGGTCCTACGCCGGCCCGCCGCGCGGCATCGGCAGCAAGGCCACCGTCAACTCGAAGTTCGGCCCGCTCAAGGAGCCGGTCTCGATCGAGGTCGTCGCCGCCGAGGCGCCATCACGGATCGTCGAGCACAACATCTCGGCGGGCGGCAGGCGCACGGCCTCCGGCACCTACGAGCTGACCGACCTCCCGGACGGCGGCACCCACATCACGTTCACCTACACCTGGACAACCGCACCCCTCGCCGACCGCCTCCTGTCCCCACTGGTCCGCGGCGCCCTACGCCGAGGCAACATGAAGGCCATGACCCGCCTCGCGGAGCAGCTCCCGGCCGCCTAGCGCAGGGCGGAGAGGACGACGCGGGCGGTGTTGCGGCCGGGCGCTCCGGAGATCCCGGCGCCGGGGAAGGTGCCGGAGCCGGTGAGGTAGAGGCCGGGGATGGGGGTCGTGTAGCGGGTCAGCTCGCGGTCGGTGCCGAGGAGGGCTGAGAGGGGGCCGCCGGCGAAGGAGGGGGCGTAGCCGCGGGGCATCGAGAAGTCGCGCTCGTAGTCCTCGGGGCCGACGAGGCGGAAGCGGCGGATGCTCTCCAGGAAGCCGGGTTCCATGAGGGTGGCGAACTCGCGGAGCCAGCGGTGGGGTTCCTGCGTTGCGGCCCAGCCGCCTTGCAGGTTGTAGGGGGTGAACAGCACCTCGAGCGAGAACACGTGGCCGTCGGCGGGCGCGACCGTGGGGTCGAGGACCGAGGGCGTGTTGGCGAGGTGGAGCGGGTGCTGGGCGACGTGGCCCGCCGCTGCTGCGCGGTGCGCGGCGAGGATCCCGTCGAGGCCGGGCGCGACGACCATCGTGGCGTGCTGGAGCTGCTCGGCGGTGAGGCCGAGGCGGGTGAGGTGGTCCGGATCGACGCGGCGGGGCCGGGGTGGGGTGGCGAGGACGGCGTCGAGCTTGGATTCGTAGCCGTCGCGCGTCGTCCGTGCGCGCCAGCGCTCGACGAGCGCCCGCGCCCGGGCCGGCGGCGCGTGGAGCAGCTCGACGAGCGTCCGCCGCGGGTCGGCGGCCGAGACGACGGTGCCGGCGTCGATGCGGGTCTCGTCGGAGAGCCGCACCCCGGCGACGCGGCCGCGCGCGTCCAACATGATGGTCTGCACCGGCGAGTTGGTGTGGATGGTCGCGCCCGCGGCGACGGCCGCGGCCGCCAGCGCGTCGGTCAGCGCGCCCGACCCGCCGACGGGCCGCCCGACCGGATGCGTGTGGCGCAGCGCGTAGCCGAGCGCGCCCAGGCCCGTCCCCGGCGCCTGCGGCGGCAGGCCCCACACCGCGGGCCCCGTCGTCGCGACCGGCCCGAGCAGCGCGTCGCTCGTGAAGTAGTCCTGCAACACGTCCGCCGCGCTGCGGCGCGAGAGTTTCAGCAGCGCGCCGAGCCCACGCCCGCGGGCCCGCGCCAGGCGGCGCGCGACGCCCAGCGGCGTCGGGACGCCGGCGGTCATCTCCAGGACCAGCCGCGCCGCCGGGAGCAGGTCGGCGACGTAGCGGCGATAGCCATCAACTTGGTCCGGATGGGTGAGCGCGAGCGCCTCCAGCGTGCGATCGACGTCGCCGAACAGCAGCCACGGCGCGTCGCCCTCGGCCCACGGGACCGCCAGCTGCGCCGGGTCGAGGTCGAGGTAGCGCAACCCGTACAACTCGAGGTCGAGCTCCTCGATCACGCCGGTCGACCGGATCAGCTGGTGGTCGCAGTTGCAGATGTTCACGCGCGCGCCGCCGAGCGCCGCGACGGTCGACGCGCACCCGCCGACGCTGTCGCGCGCCTCGACCACGCACACGTCCACGCCGGCGCGCGCCAGGTACGCCGCGCACGTCAACCCGTTGTGGCCGCCGCCGAGGATGACGACCTCGTGGCGCGCCGCGGTCATGCGGCGAGGCGCGCCGTGAGGACGAGGATCTGGTGGCGCGCGACGGTCATGCGGCGGCGAGGCGCGCGCGGAGCGCCGCGGCGAGCGACGGCGCGTCAGCGGTCAGCAGCGTTGAGTCCTGGACGACGAGGCGGCCGGCGACGGCGACGTCGCGGGGGCGGCGGCCGGGGGACGTCCAGAGGAGCGCGGACAGGAGGTCGGCGGTGCCGACGTCGAAGACCGAGGTCATGTCATAGACATTGAGATCGGCCGCGCAGCCCGGCTCCAGCGCGCCGAGGTCCGGACGGCCGAGGCCGACCGCGGACCCGCGTGTCGCCATCGCCAGGCACTCCAACGCGGTCAGCGCGCGCCCGCTGAGCGGCGAGGCCTGCAGCGCCAGGCGCGCGTCGGCGAGCAGGTGCCCGGCGTCGTTGGACCCGCCGCCGCTGGTGCCGAGCCCGACGACGACGCCCGCATCCAGCAGCGCGCCCGCGCGGGCCAGGCCCCAGCCCATCGGCAGGTCGCAGCCGGGGGCGTGGGTCGCGGTCGCGCCGGACGCGGCGAAGCCCGCGAGCTCGGCGTCGGTGATGTCGCAGAGGTGGGCGACGGTCACACCGGCCTCGAGCCAGCCCCAGTCCTCCAGCAGCTCCAGGGGCCGGCGGCCGTAGCGCTCGGCGGCGGCAAGAACATCAACCTGCTCGTTGGCCTGCGTGCGCCGCGGCAGGCCGTGCTTCAGCGCGACGTCGCGCAGCGCCGCGAACGTCTCCGGCCCGTCGGAGTGCACGCCCGCGGGCCCGACCGCGAGCGTGCCCGCGGGCAGCAGTGCCGCCAGCTCCTCCGCCGACGCCGCGGCCGTGTCGGCGTCGTCGCCCGCGGTCCCGCGCACGAAGACGAGCCGCGCGCCGACGCGCTCGGCGGCGCCGGCCGTCGCCTGCGCCATCGCGGCGTGGTCGGCGCCCGCGGGCCACGTGAGGTGGTGGTCGGCGACCGTCGTCACGCCCGACAGGAGCGCCTCCGCCAGCCCGGCCGCCGCCGCCAGGCCGCACAGCTCCGCGTCGACGCCGACCGACCTGTAGGCCTCGTTCATGACGCCGAGCCAGTCGCGCATCGGCACGTGGCGCGTCCCGGGCAGCGTCCGGAACGCGGTCTGCAGCAGGTGGTGGTGCGCATTGACCAACCCCGGGATGACGACGCAGCCGCGCGCGTCGAGCGCCGGGACACCCTCCGGGACGGCGAGCGACGGGCCGACCGCAGCCACCACGCCGCCGACGCACAGCACGTCGGCGTTCTCATACACCTGCTCGCCGGTCCAGACGACCGCCGCGCCGCGGACGAGCAGGTCGCTCATCGCGGGAAGGCGAAGGCGGCGACCTCGGCGAGCGTCGCGGCAGCGGTGGTGAGCATGCCGGCCCAGAGGCGTTCTCCGAGCTCGGCGGAGGCGAGCGTCGGGTCGCCGATGACGCCGTTCTCGGCGAGGTCGTCCGACGACCAGCCGAACGCCGTCGAGCCGCCGAAGCGCACGTGCTCCGCGCCCGCCAGCGCCTCCGGCACCGAGCGCTCCGCGAGCGACATGTCCACCAACTCGGGCGCCAGGTGCAGCATCACCGACGTCTCGTCCCGGCCCGCGTGGACGCCCATCCCCAGCTCGTCGTCGTGCTCGTCGGCCGCGCCGCCGGAGTCGCGCGGCTGCGACGGGTGCATCAGGAACGTCAGCAGCCCGTGGGCCAGCCGCAGCTCGCGGTTGGCGACCGCCAGCAGCGCGCTGTTGCCGCCGTGCCCGTTCAAGAACACCACCTTGCGCGCCGGGAGCGTCGCGAGCGAGCGCCCGAGGTCGTCCAACACGGACAACATGGTCTGCGGCGACAGCCAGATCGTCCCCGGCGCCCAGGCGTGCTCGTTGGACTTGGTGTAGGCCAACGGCGGCAGCAGCCACAGATCCAAGGCGTCGCCGTGCGACGCCACCACCGCCTCGGCCAGCGCGCTCGCGATCACCAGGTCGGTGGAGAGCGGCAGGTGCGGCCCGTGCTGCTCGACCGCGCCCACCGGCTGGATCAGGACCGACGCCGGCGTCAACCGCGCCGCGACCTCCGGCGCGCGGAGGTCGATGAGCGCGCGGCTCATCGATCGAGCACCAGCGTGATGAGCCCCCAGGCCGGGAACGGCGAGGTGTAGGTCTTGCGCAACGGGTCGGCCTCGGCGGCGCCCGGCACCGGGTCGTAGGTGTGGTTCTCGCCCCGGAACGAGACCTGCGTCAGCGCCGGGAACGCGCTCAGCACGCGCAGGCCCATCTCGTGCACGAGGTGCTGGATCGACTCGCTGACGAACGTGTCGAACGTCTCCAGCACGACGGCCAGGACGTCGCGCGGCGCGACATGCCCGGCGGCGACCGCGGCCTCCGGGTCCTCGTGCCTCCAGCGCACGTCGAGGTGGATGTGCAGCGGCCGGTCGGCGCGCTCGGGCAGCGTCGTGTCGTCGTCGCGTGCGAACTTCGTGAACGCGCTGCCGGTGGTCTTCAGCAGCCGCAGCCCGACCCAGCCGGCGTCGTGGGCGACGACGCCGCCGCCCTGGGCCAGCTCGACCCTCACGACCGCGTGGTCGCCGTCCACGCGCCGGAACACCTTGCCGCTCTCCGGGATCCACGGCTGCTCCTCGGCCCACAGCCGCAGCCCCTCCATCTCCGGGTACGTGCTCAGGAACCCGCGCCCCAAGTCCACCAACAAGCCCTCGAGCGTCTCGCCCTCGTACTCGTGCGCGCGCCGCAGGATGACGTTCTTCATCGTGTCGGTCGCCACCACGCCCGAGTTGTCGCCCTCGGTGTAGGCGGCCAGGAAGCCCTGGCCCAGCACCTCCATCGAGACGTCGGCGGCCAGCAGGCGCTCCCCGCGCACCAGGTGCACGGGGACGGAGAGCTTGCCGTAGGAGATGTGGGCGCCGGTCAAGCTGATGTCCTTTCGTCTTCCACGAGGTCGGCCAGCCGCAGCGCCGCGATCTTCGCGATCTCGGCGAGCGCGGTGGCCTCTTCAACATCTACGTCTTGGTCCAGCCGCGCGCGGGCGGCGGCGATGATCGAGTCGACGCCCTCGTGGTCGCGCACGCAGACGACGAACGGGAACCGGAACCGCTCGGCGTACGCGGCGGTCAGCGCGAGCAGGTCGGCGTGCTGCTGGGGCGTCAGGCGGTCCAGGCCCGCGGAGGCCTGCTCGGACGTCGACTCGGGCGTCATCTCGCCCGCGATCGCGGCCCTGCCGGCCAGCTCCGGGTGCGCCTGGATCAGCGCGACGCGCGCCTCGCGCGGGGCGTCGAGCATGACGCTGACCATCTCGGCGTGCAGGTCGGCGACGGACGCGAACGGGCCCCGCCGCCACGCCGCCTCCGCGATCCACGGCGAGTCCTCGAAGACCCCGCCGAAGCGCGCCACGAACTGGTCGTGGCCCAGCGTGGCCGCGTCGTGGATGGCGAGTCGCCGGTGACCCCGGTCGGCGACCCGGCCGCGCGGGGCGGGCGGGTCGGAGCTCATCGCTCGCGGACATTACAGGCCGTGACAAGTGCTGTAGATTCGGCACCTCGACGCCCTGGTCAGGCGCAGCCCGCCCGGGCTCCAGCCAAGGACAGCTCCCTGACCGTCATCCGACCCCGCACCCTCGCCGACGCCCTGGCCGCCCGCGCCGCGCATCGCGACGCGACGGTGGTGGCGGGCGGGACCGGCGTGCTGGTCGAGCTCAACCGCGGCGCGCTGCGCCCGGACACGCTGATCGACCTGTCGGCGTGCGCGGAGCTGCGCGGCGCGCGTCCGGAGGGAGACACCGTCGTCCTGGGCGCGCTCTCCACCTACACCGACGTCCTGGAGCGCCACGGCGCCACACTTCCCGGCCTCGCGCAGGCGGCCCGGACCGTCGCCTCGCGCCAGATCCGCAACCGTGCGACGCTCGTCGGCGCGCTCGTGCTCGGCGACCCCTCCGGCGACGCGCTCGCGGCGCTCGGCGCGGCGGGCGCGACGGTCCAGGTGGCGCGCGCGGGCGAGCCGGTCCGCAGCGTGGATGCGCATGCGTTCGTCACCGCTCCGGGTGCGTGCGCGCTCGGACCGGGCGAGTTGGTGGTGTCGATCACCGTCCCGGTCGCCGACGGCCCGGTCGCCTACGCGAAGGCGGGCGCGCGCAACGCGATGGCGCGCGCGGTCGCGGGCGTGATGGTCGCGCTGCACCCGGCCGCGCGCGGCGGGAGCGCGTGCGCGGTGGGCGTCGCGCCGACGGCGATCCGGCCGGAGCGCGCGGAGGCGTTCCTGGCGGACGAATGGGACCGGCTCGCCGACCCGGACGCCGCGCGCCGCTTCGGCGCGCTCGTGGCGGGCGCGACCGACCCGAGCCCGGACGCGCGCGGCAGCCGCGCCTACCGCCTGCACGTCTCGAGCGTCCTGGCGCGGCGCGCGCTCACGCGGGCGGTGGCCGCGCTGTGAGGCTGCAGGTCGATGGCAAGGCCTATGACATCCCGGACGCGCAGGCCGGGCAGTCGCTGCTGCGCGTGCTCCGCGATGTCCTCGGCATCACCAACGCCAAGAACGCCTGCGAGCAGGGCGAGTGCGGATCGTGCACGGTCGCGATCGACGGCGAGATCGCGTGCGCGTGCCTGGTCCTGGCGGCCCAGGCCGACGGCGCGCGCGTCGAGACCGCGGGATCGCTGGCGAGCAACGACGACGGGTCGCTCGCCCCGCTGCAGGAGGCGTTCCTGGAGGCCGGCGCGGTCCAGTGCGGGTTCTGCACGCCGGGCCTGCTCGTCGCCGCCCGCGACTTCCTCGCGCGCAACCCGGACCCCAGCGACGCCGACATCCGCGAGGGGCTGAACGGCAACCTCTGCCGCTGCACGGGCTACACGAAGATCGTCGAGGCGGTGCGGCGCGCCGCGGCCGCGGCCGCGGGGGAGGAGGCGCGATGAGCACGATCGTCATCGAGGGCTGCGCGATCGCGACGGTCGACGACGAGCGCCGCGAGTACAAGTCGGGGCACTTGGTGATCGAGGACACCAGGTTGGTCGCGGTCGGTCCGGGCGCGGCGGATCCCGACCACACCAACAAGGCGATCTGCGTCATCGACGCGTCCGGCAAGCTCGCGACGCCGGGCCTCGTCAACTGCCATCACCACCTCTACCAGTGGGCGACGCGCGGCTACGCGCAGGAGGCGACGCTGTTCGAGTGGCTCGTCGCGCTCTACCCGGTCTGGCAGCACATCGACGACGCGGTCGTCGCCGCGGCGGCGCGCGCCGGGCTGGCGTCGCTGGCGCGTTCGGGCTGCACGACGACGACCGACCACCACTACATCTTCCCGAAGCACGCGGGCGATCTCCTACAGGTCGAGATCGACGCGGCGCGCGCGATCGGCGTCCGCTTCCACCCGTGCCGCGGCGCGATGGACCTCGGGAGGTCGCAGGGCGGGCTGCCGCCCGACGACGTCGTCGAGGACCGCGACGCGATCCTCGCCGCGTGCGCGGAGGCGATCGACCGCCACCACGACCCGGAGCCGGGCGCGCGCGTGCGGATCGCGCTGGCGCCGACGTCGCCGTTCAGCGTGACGCCCGAGCTGATGCGCGAGACCGCCGATCTCGCGCGCGCCCGCGGCGTCCGGCTGCACACGCACCTCGCGGAGACCGACGACGAGGAGCGCTTCTGCCTCGAGCGCTTCGGCGTGCGGCCGCTGCAGTACATGGACGACCTGGGCTGGCTCGGCGAGGACGTCTGGCTCGCGCACTGCGTGCACCTCAACGCCGACGAGTGCGCGCGGATGGGCGCGACCGGGACCGGTGTCGCGCACTGCCCGACGTCGAACGGGCGCCTCGGCGCGGGGATCGCGCCGGTGCCCGCGCTGCTGCGCGCGGGCGCTCCCGTGGGCCTCGGGGTCGACGGCGCGGCGTCCAACGAGTGCGGCGAGCTGGTCGACGAGATCCGCGCCGCGCTCGTGCTGGGGCGCGCGGCCGCGGGGCCGCAGGCGCTGACCGCCCGGGACGCGCTGGAGCTGGCGACCCGCCACGGCGCGCGCTGCCTGGGCCGCGAGGACGAGTTGGGGCACTTGAGCGTCGGCGCGCTGGCCGACGTGGCGCTGTGGGACCTGGACGAGCCGGGCTACGCGGGGATCGCCGATCCGGTCTTCGCCCTGGCCTTCGGCCCGACGCGCCCGGTCGACACGCTGCTCGTCGGCGGCGAGGTCGTCGTCGAGGACGGCGAGCTGCGCACCGCCGACCCGCTGACGCTCGCCGCCGAGCTGCGGCGCGAGTCGGCCCGGATGGCGGAGGCCGCGCCGCGATGACGCCGCCTCCGCAGCAGGGCGACGCCTGGGCGGCGCAGCACCCGCGGCGTGTCGCGCACACGGGCGCGGGCGCGCCGGGTGACGTCGTGCTCGACGAGGCGACCGAGCGCGCGCATCGCGCCGGGCAGCTCGGCGCGCGGCTGACGCGGACCGACGGGCCCGCGAAGGTCGCCGGGGAGTTCCTGTACTCCTCGGACCTCAAGGCCGACAACATGCTCTTCGGCGCGACCGTGCGCTCGCCGCACGCGGCGGCGCTGATCCGCGGGATCGACGCGCGCGCGGCGCTCGCGCTGCCGGGCGTCGAGGCGGTCCTGACCGCCGACGACGTCCCGGGGCAGAGGCTGATCGGGACCGTCCGGCCCGACCAGCCGGTCCTGGCCTTCGACCGCGTCCGCCACCACGGCGAGCCGGTGGCGATCGTCGCCGCCGCCGACCCGCAGACCGCGCGCCGGGCGGCCGGGCTGGTCTGCGTGGAGTACAAGGCGGTCACGCCGGTCACGTCGTTCGCGCAGGCGATCAGCGACGACGCGCCGGTCGTGCACCCGGAGGGCAACGTGCTGCGGCGCGTCCCGATCGTGCAGGGCGCGCCGATCCCGGAGGCGGTCCCGGACGGGCAGGTCAGCGTGACCGGCACCTATGAGGTCGGCATCCAGGACCAGGGCTTCCTCGGGCCGGAGTCCGGGCTGGCGATCCCGACCGCGGGCGGCGGCGTCGAGCTGCACGTGGCAACACAATGGCTTCATGTCGATCGCGACCAGGTCGCGGACGCGCTCGGGCTGCCGCACGAGCAGGTGAAGGTGCTGCTCGCAGGCGTCGGCGGCGCGTTCGGGGCGCGGGAGGACCTGTCGATCCAGGTGCACGCGTGCATGCTCGCGCTGCGCACCGGGCGGCCGGTCAAGATGTCCTACCTGCGCGAGGAGTCGTTCGCGGGCGGCCACGTGCACCGCCACCCGGCGCTGATGGAGTACGAGCACCGGGCGGATGCGCACACCGGGAAGCTCACGGCGGTCCGGGCGCGGCTGATGCTCGACGGCGGCGCGTACGCGTCGACCTCGACCGCGGTGATCGCGAACGCCACCACCTTGGCGCTCGGGCCCTACGACTGCCCGGACGTCGACCTGCTCGGGACCGTCGTGTACACCAACAACCCGCCGTGCGGGGCGATGCGCGGGTTCGGCGCGGTGCAGGTCGCGGTCGGCTACGAGGCGCAGATGGACAAGCTCGCCGCCGCGCTGGGCCTGGACCCGATCGAGGTGCGGGTCCGCAACGCGATGCGCGACGGCGGCGCGATCCCGACCGGCCAGGCGGTCCGGGGCCCGATCGCGACGGTCGCGTTGTTGGAGGCGTTGAAGGACCACCCGCTGCCGGAGGACCCGGCGGTCGCCGGGGTGGCACGCGATCCCCGCGAGCTGCCCGGCTCGCAGTTCGGCGCGTCGCAGGGCGAGGCGGTCCGGCGCGGCGTCGGCTACGCCGCGGGCTTCAAGAACATCGCCTTCAGCGAGGGCTTCGACGACCCCGCGACCGCGCGCGTGCGCCTGACCGCGCGCGACGGGCGGCCGGTCGTGGAGGTCCACACCGCGGCGGCCGAGGTCGGCCAGGGCGTCGTCGGCGTCCAGGAGCAGATCGCGCGCACCGAGCTGGGCGTCGAGGACGTGGTGATCCTGGCGGCCGACACGACGATCGACTCGGCGGGCAGCGCGTCGGCGTCGCGGCTGACGTGGATGGTCGGCGGCGCGGTCCATGCGGCCTGCGAGGCGGTCCGGACGCTGGCGCTGGAGCGCGTCGGCGGCGACGGGATGCTCACGCTGCGCGACGGCGCGGTGTGGCGCGACGGGGAGCGCGTCATCGACATGGTGGCGTTGGTCGACGGCGGCGCCGCGCCGCTGGAGGCGACCAAGACCTACCGCCACGCGCCGACGTTCCCGCTCGATCCCGTCACCGGCCAGGGCGACGCGCACGCGGGTTTCGCGTTCGTCGCGCACCGGGCAGTCGTTGACGTGGATGTGGAACTCGGTCTCGCGCGCGTCGTCGAGATGACCTGCGCCCAGGACGTGGGTCGCGTCGTCAACCCCATGGCCTTGGAAGGGCAGCTGGAGGGCGGGTCGATCCAGGGGCTCGGGCTCGCGCTGTCCGAGGAGGTGCTGTTGGACGAGGGGTTGGTCCGGACGCGCTCGTTCGGCGCCTACCGCATGCCGACGATCGTCGATGCCGCGCCGGTCGACACCATCATCTTGGAGCTCGGCGACCCCGCCGCTCCCTACGGGCTGCGTGGCGTGGGGGAGATGCCGTCGATCACCTCGACGCCGGCGATCCTCGCCGCGCTGCGGGCGGCGACCGGCAACCCCGTGACGCACGCGCCCGCCTACCCCGAGCATCTTGTCGTCCTTGATCCGGAGGAGGAGCAGCAATGACCGACCGCGGTGCCCTCGGCCTCGGCTACACCGTCATCACGCCCGCCAACCACTACCCGTCGCGGCTGCCGGAGTTCGGCGACCAGCCGGTCGTCAAGCTCGTCACGCCGCGGATGGCGCCGTCGCGCATCGGGCAGTACCTGGTGTCCTTGGATCCCGGTGGCGGGACGACGCAGCGCATCGGCGAGGGCTTCGAGCGGTTCTTCTACGTGTTGGAGGGGACCGTGACGCTGTTCATGGCCGGGAGCGGAAGGACCGCGCTGGCCGCGGGCGGCTACGCCTACCTGCCGAGCGAGACGCCCTACGAGCTGAGGGCCGAGGACGACACGCCCGCGCGGCTGCTGATCGTCAAGCGCCGGTACGAGGCCCACGGCGACCTCGACGCGCCCGGGTCGTTGCACGGCCACCGCGACGACGAGTCGTTCGCGGAGACCGCCGTCGAGGGCTTCACCCGCCGCGAGCTGCTGCCCGTCGGCGACCCGGCCTTCGACTTCAACATGTCGCTGTTGCGCTTCGGCCCCGGCGTCGGCCTCGACAAGATCGAGGTCCACGACGAGGAGCACGGCCTCTGGATGACCGAGGGCGCCGGCACCTACGTCCTCGGCGCCGACGAGCACGAGGTCCAGGCCGAGGACTTCATCTACATGGCGCCCTACTGCCCCCAGGGCTTCACCGCGAGCCCCGCCGGCCCGGCCGAGTACCTGCTCTACAAGGACGTGTGGCGCGACGGCTTCTAGGCGCTAACTGCCGCGCACTTTGCGTGGCTTCCTGAAGTGCCGGCGGCGTCACGACGTTCCGGGCCACGGCGCCCAACGCGGTGCTCTCCGCGACGGACGTCGGGACCGCGATGGGGGCCGGCGACGTGGTGATCGAGAGCGGTGACGGGACCGGCGCGGTCGGCTCGATCGTGACCGAGGCGAGCTTCTACGCGCCCGACATCGACATGACGTTCCGGACCAACGGAACGCTTCACCTCGACGGCCTGTACTCGGTCGCGGCGATCACCCTCGATGCGGGCGGCGCGATCACGCAGGCGCCCAACACGAGCGGCCGGGACGACCTGGCCGCCGGGGACGGCATCGACGTCAGGGCGGGCGGGCCGGTCACGCTGCAGGGCGACAACAGCGTCGGCGTCCTGAGCCTGCACACGACGTCGAGCGCGCCGGTGGCGGTCCATGTGGTCGACCCGATGGCGCTGACGTCCAGCAGCGTCGGCGGGCCGCTGACGATCCTCGCCGACGACGGGATCGACCTCGACTCCACGATCACGACGGGCGGCACCACAGTGCTGGTCGCCGACGACGACGCGCCGCCGTCTCCGCGGATCGGCACCGGCGACATCACCGCCGAGCCCGGGACGGTCATCGACGCCGGCGGCCATCCCGTGCAGCTCTACAGCGCCACCCGCGACCTCGGCGACATCGCGCCGGACCTGACGATCAACGGTGCGCGCTACCGGCCCGGCACGGCGTGGGTCACCACGGCCGGCGAGGCCTGGGCCACGCGCTGGAACGCCGCCGCGGCCCTGCCGACGGTCACGCCGTTCCAGTTCGTCTTCGAGCCCGGCGACCTCGTCGCGCCGACCGCCTCGCTCGACCTGCCGGCCGGTGTGCCGATCTACACGCTCAACCAGGTCGTCCACGTCACGGCCTCGTGCGCCGACACCGGCGGGTCCGGCCTGGCGTCGTGCGTGACGACCGGGCTGCGCCCGGGCGACTTCCTCGAGACGGGTGTCTACGGCGAGCACTTCATCACGGTGACCGCGACCGACGGGACCGGGAACAGGTCGGTCCTGACCCGCAAGATCGACGTCAGGCCGGGGCCGCGGGCCCCGCGCGTCTGCGTCCCGCCGACGACGGCGACGCTGAAGCTGGCGCGGCCCAAGCGCGTCCGGTCGGTCGTGGCGACGCTCAGCAGGGTCAGGCAGAGCGTCAGGCTGACCAGGACGCAGATCGTGATCACCGTCAACGTCAGGGGCCGGCCCGTGGGCCAGTACCCCTTGAAGGTCACGCTCCGGCGCCGCGCCGGGCTGAGGACCGTCACGCGCAGGCCGAAGGTGATCGTCTACCGGTGCACGCGGCGCTAGGCTCGCTGGTCATGGACGACGATCAGATCCGCAACCGCATCGAGGCGCTGGAGGGCGAGGAGAAGAAGCTCCGGGCCGAGGAGGGTGCTGCGGCCGAGACCGGGCACGACGACGTCATTCAGCGCGACGCCAACCGCCTGGCGCAGATCAAGGTCGAGCTCGACCAGCTCTGGGACCTGCTGCGCCGCCGTGAGGCCGCCCGCCGCGCCGGCAAGAACCCGGACGACGAGCAGCTGCGCGGCGAGGGCACCGTCGAGGGTTACCTCGGCTAGGACCGCCGGCGTGCCCGCACCCGCCTAGCGCGGGTGCATGCCGCCGTCCAAGGACACCACCTTGGACGTCATGTAGGCGTTGCGGATCATCGCGGTGGCCATGTCGGCGATCTCCTCAGGCTGCCCGAGCCGGCCGACCGGGATCGCCCTCGCGAGGTAGCCGGGGTCGCCGGGCAGCATGTCGGTGTGCTCGATCAGCGCGGGCGCCAGCGCGTTGACGGTGATCCCGGCCTCGGCGACGCGTGAGGCGAGGTGGTGGGTCAGGCCGATCAGGCCGGCCTTCGACGCCGCGTAGTGCGGGCCGACGATCCCGCCGGTGAACGCGGCGACCGAGGACATGAACAAGATCCGGCCCCAGCCCTGGGCCTTCATGTGCGGGATCACCTGCTGGGCGAGCAGGAACGGCGCGCGCAGGTTGACCGCGAGCGTCTCGTCCCACGCGCCGGCGTCGACCTCGTCGAACGACGCGCGGTGCGCGACGCCGTGGTTGGCCACCAGGATGTCGACCTCGCCGAGCGACTCCCGGACCTGCTCGAGCAGCAGCTCCGGCCCGCGCGGCACGATCAGGTCGGCGGGCACGGCGACGCCGCCGACCTCCTGCGCGATCGACTCGGCCAGCTCGGTCCGGTCGTGGTAGCCGACCGCCACCCGCGCGCCCTCGGCGCCCAGCGCGCGGCACAGCGCCGCGCCGATCCCGCCGCTGCCGCCCGTCACCAGCGCGACGCGCCCGTTCAGCGACACAGGCGCTCCAGCGTTCCGGCGAGGACGTCGACCCCGCGGTCGAGCTCCTCGGGCGCGGTGTACTCGTCGGGATGGTGCGAGACCCCGCCGCGGGAGGGCACGAAGATCATGCCGACCGGGACCTTGCGGCCGAGGATCATCGCGTCGTGGTAGGCGCCGGAGATCATGCGCCGGTAGTTGTACTGCAACTCCTCGCAGGCGGCGACGCTCGCGGCCACGACGTCGGGCGAGCAGGTCACCGGCGTGTCGATCACGATCTCCTCGACGCGCAGCGTCAGCCCGCGCGCCTCGGCGATCGCGCGAGACTCCTCGACGATCCGGGCGACGACCTCCTCGCGCGCGGCCGCGTCGGAGTCGCGGACGTCCACGTCGAGCGCCGCGACCCCCGGGACCACGTTGATCGCGCCCGGCAGCGCGCGCACGACGCCGACCGTCCCGACCGTTGTGCCCGACGACGACGCGCGCGCTGCGCGCTCGACCGCCACGACCGCCTCGGCCGCGCCGACCAGCGCGTCGCGCCGCAGGCTCATCGGCGTCGCGCCCGCGTGCGTCGCGGCACCCTCGAAGACCAGCCGGAAGTCGTGCGGCGCGGCGATCGCCTCGACGACGCCGATCGGCTCGCCGTGCGTCTCCAGGACGATCGCCTGCTCGATGTGCAGCTCGACCAGCGCGTGGACGCCGGACGGGTTGATCACCGCGTCGCGCACCTCGTCGGGGTCGAAGCCCGCCTCGCTCAGCGCGGCCGCCATCGTCACGCCGTCGCGGTCCACGAGCCGGTCCAGGTCCGCACGTGACAGGTCGCCCACCACGCAGCGCGACCCGACGCAGCCGGTCCCGAAGCGCGGCTCCTCACCCGCCCAGGCGACGACCTGCAGCGTGCGGCGCGGCGTGAAGCCGCGGGCGCGCAACGCGTGCACCGCCTCGATCGCGCCCAGCACGCCGAGCACGCCGTCGTAGGCGCCGGCGTTCAGCGTCGTGTCGATGTGCGACCCCGTCATGACGTACGAGGCGCCGCGGTCCGAGCCCGCCCACGACCCGTACAGGTTGCCCACCTCGTCGAGGCCGACATGGAGGCCCGCCTCGCGCATCCACTCCGAGACGAGCTCCACCGCGCGCCCGTAGGTCGGCGTGTAGACCTCGCGCGTGATCCCGCCCGCGGCGGGGTCGTCGTTCAGCTCCGCCAGCGCCGCGATGTTGGCGTGCAGGCGGCCGGGGCCGGTGCCGGGGCGTGAAGCGTCGCTCACGCCCCGGCAACCTACCGGCTCATCCGAGGTTCGTCAGGTACGCCAGGCCGTTCGGCGTGCCGACACCCGTGATCGTGTCCCACCCGGGGGCGGTGTGGATCGACTGGGCCTCGTCGTCGAGCGACCGCAGGACCGGGGTGGTCCCGTCCGTCGCGTCGACGCTGTTGTTGTAGTTGACCCGCACAACCGCGCTGGGCTTCTTCGGCGGGACGATGTCCCGCAGCGCGTTGCTGCCGTACAGCGCGTAGATCGCCGGGTTCGCGAACCCGTGCGAGCGGCCGTAGACCTGGTCGGAGATCGCCTCGATGCCCGCGTACAGCGGCGAGGCCAGCGACGTGCCGCCGATGCGGTACTCGCTGTACTTCGCGGTGCCGTCCGGGAACGTCTGCGTCTCGCCGACGAGCATGCCCGTCTGCGGGTCCGCGTCCATCGCGATGTCCGGCGTGGCGCGGTGGCCGTTGGCGATCGACGCCGGGACCACGCCCTGCTGGTAGTAGGGCTGGTCGAACAGCGAGCTCACGCCGCCGCCCGCGCCGTACAGCCAGTCACCGGGGGCCGGCGGCTGCCAAGCCCTGCCCTTGGGGCCGAGCGAGGAGGTGCCCGACGCCCAACCGACCTCGCCGAGGTAGTTGTTGGTCTTGCCGACCTGCAGCGCGGTGCCGCCGACGGCGGTCACGAACGGGTCTGTGGACGGGAAGTCCGCGGCGGGCGCGCCGTCGTCGGTCACCGTCGAGTCGTCGCCGTCGTCGCCGGACGAGAAGAACAGGCCGATGCCCTCGAGGTCGGCCTGGATGAACGTCTGCTCGTAGGCCCTCAGGTAGTCGGCGGGCTCGTCCTCGCCGATCGACCCCCAGGAGTTGGTCACGACCGTGGCCAGCTTCCTGTTGACGACCTTGTTGATGGCGCCGTCGAGGTCGGCGTCGTCGCACGAGCGGCCGGCGACGTAGACCACGTTGGCGCCCGGCGCCATCGCGTGCACGGCCTCGACGTCGAGCGTCTCCTCGCCGTACCAGCCCTGCTCGCCGCAGAGGTCGCCGTTGGTGGCGTCGTCGTAGCCGTAGCGGTAGCCCTTCTTCGGGAGCACCTGCTTGAACTGGCCCTTGGCGAACGGCGTCTGCCCGTGGGCCTGCGCGTACTGGTTGGCGTCGGCCTCGATCGTCGGCGCGGCGTACGCGTCGGTGATCGCCACGGTGATCCCGCGGCCGTCGAGCTGGTGCTGGATCGCCTGCGTCGTCCCGTAGGCGCCCTGGAACTGCGCGGGCGTGTAGCCGCACGGCGCGTAGGGCTGGTAGGTCCCGTAGGCCTTGGGCAGGTCGGTGGCGATCTTCTCGCCGAAGTAGACCGAGCACGGCGGGGCGTTGACGAACGCGTCCGGCGGCGGGGCGCCGGTCGTCGACTTGGCCTTCAGCGACGCGGCGGGCTTCGGCGCGGCGGCGGCGGGCGCGTCGGGCGCGGCCGTCTTGTAGGCGGAGTCGGCGGCGCGCGAGCCGGCGTTGGCGGGCTTCGTCAGCGCGCCGGACTGGTCGACGCCGGAGACGGCGAGGACCTTGCCGGCCAGGGCGGCCGGGACGCTCAGCGCGCCGGTCGGGGCGTTGAGGATCTTGCCGCGGAACGCGTACTTGTGGACGTCGACGCCGAAGGCGGTCTCGACCTGCTGCAGGGTCCCGGTCGCGGTGATCGAGTGGTTGTTGGACGGGACGCTGCCGACCTGCAGGCCGCTGTCGGTCAGGAACTGCGAGACGGCCTGGACGTCGGCGGTCGTCGGGGCGAAGCGGGAGCGGAAGTCGTCCGGCGAGAGGTACTTGCCGTAGTTGGCACTCTTGGGGTCGGACACGTCGCGGACCATCTGGATCGCGGTCGCCTCGTCGCGGAGCGGGAGGTAGACCTTGATCTCGGTGGGTTGCGAGGCGTCAGCGGCGCCCTGATCGCGTGCGGGCTGCGCCCACGCGGGGGTGCTGCCGTCGAGGGTCGCGCGGCCGGGCTGGGCCGCCTGAGCGGGTACGGCGGCGATCGCTGGAGTCAGCGCGGCCACCGCCGTGGTGGAGGCGAGCAGGGCTCGCCGGATCGATCGGTGCATCATGGCGAGCGCTCGATACCCAGGCTGCCTGAAAATGGAACCGGGTGTGGTCCGCTCAGCGGTTGCCGTTCCGGCGTTGTGGCGCAGCGCCGTTCCGGATCGGGCGATCGCACGATCGCGATCGGCCGATCTGTCCTGACGCGATCTACGATTGGTCGAGGCCCTGTCCGGGCAATGACGCGCCATGATCCGCGACATGCTCGCCGCCTCCGACGTGCGCCTGGACACGAACGCGCTGGACTTCGCGATCCTCGGCGTCTACTTCGTCGTCGTGCTCGGCATCGGGTTCGCGGCCAAGCGCTACATCAAGACGTCGCTGGACTACTTCCTGTCCGGCCGGTCGCTGCCCGCGTGGATCACGGGCCTGGCGTTCGTGTCCGCGAACCTGGGCGCGACGGAGATCCTGGGCCAGGGCGCCAACGGCGCGCAGTACGGCGTCGCGACGGTCAACTACTACTGGATCGGCGCCGTCCCGGCCATGGTCTTCCTCGGCCTGGTGATGATGCCGTTCTACTACGGCTCGCGGGTGCGGTCGGTGCCGGAGTACCTGCTGATGCGCTTCGACAAGCGCTCGCACCTCTTCAACTCCTACTCGTTCGCGTTGGCCACCGTGTTGATCGCGGGCGTGAACCTGTTCGCGCTGGCGCTGGTCCTGAAGCTGCTGCTCGGCTGGGCGATCATCACCGGGATCCTGGTCGCCGCGGTGATCGTGTTGATCTACATCACGCTCGGCGGCCTGTCCTCGGCGATCTACAACGAGGTCCTGCAGTTCTTCGTGATCCTGGCGGCGCTGATCCCGCTGACGATCGTCGGCCTGCACGACGCGGGCGGCTGGAGCGGGCTGAAGAACCACATCCGCGACTCCAAGCTGGGCGAGGCCGGGCTGCACGCGCTGCAGGGGACGGATCCGGGGCACGTCACCAACCCGATCGGGGCGACGTGGATCGGGATCGTCTTCGGCCTCGGCTTCGTGCTGTCGTTCGGCTACTGGACGACGAACTTCGCGGAGGTTCAGCGAGCGTTGAGCGCCCGCGACCTCTCGGCGGGTCAGCGGACGCCGCTGATCGGCGCCTACCCGAAGCTGCTGATCCCGGCGGTCGTGGTCCTGCCGGGCATGATCGCGGTCTGGAAGATCCAGGGGCTGGGCGGCTCGAACTCCGACTACGCCTACAACAACGCGATCCCGCTGCTGATGAACGAGTACCTGCCCAACGGCATGCTCGGGATCGCGCTGACCGGCCTGATGGCGTCGTTCATGGCGGGGGTGGCGGCCAACGTGTCGGCGTTCAACACGGTGGTGACGACCGACATCGTCGAGCCCTACATCGCCAAGAACCGCGACGACGCGTTCTACATCAGGATCGGCCGCTACGTGACGGTCGGCGGGATCGTCGTGGCGATCGGGACCGCGCTGATCGCGTCGTCGTACCAGAACCTGCAGAACTACCTGCAGGCGCTGTTCTCGATCTTCAACGCGCCGCTGTTCGCGACGTTCATCATCGGCATGTTCTGGAAGCGGATGACGCCGACGGCCGGCCTGTGGGGGCTGATCACGGGGACGATCGCCGCGCTGGTCGCCTACGTGGGGTACAAGTGGGCGGGCTGGTTCGACTTCGGGACCGACCTCAACGAGTCGTTCTGGGGCGCGGGCTCGGCGTTCGTGCTCGACGCGGTCGTGACCGTCGCGGTCACGCTGGTCACCGTGCCCAAACCGGTGAGCGAGCTGCAGGGGTTGGTCTGGGGCATGGCCAACAAGGAGGACGCGTCGCTCGCGGTGGCCCACGACCGCTGGTGGGAGTCGCCGAAGCTGCTCGGGTTCGGGGCGATCGGCCTGGGCCTCATCCTGACGATCGTGTTCTGGTAGGAGGCTGCGAGCGATGAGTGATCAGAACGACAAGCAGGCGCCCGAGGAGACCGGCTCGCGCGAGGCACAGGCCGCGAACCTGTTCGACCTGCGGCGGATCATCGCGGGGCTGTTCCTGCTCTACGGCGTCGTGCTGACGATCGTCGGGCTGGGCGACTCCCAGAAGGAGATCGCGAAGGCGGCGGGCGTCCACATCAACTTGATCGCGGGGCTCGGGATGCTCGTGATCGGCGGCCTGTTCCTGGTCTGGGCGCTGGCGCGTCCGCTGGGCAAGCAGCTGCAGGAGGAAGAGGCCAAGAAGGCGGCCGCGCAGAGGCGCGCGGAGTCCGCCGACTCCTAGTCCTTGAGGTGCGCGCCCGGGCCGGGCTCGACCGTGTGCGCGTCGTCCGGGAGGGGCGTGCCGGGTGGGAACAGCGCGAGCACGTGGCCGCCGAAGCCGCCGCCGACCATGCGGGCACCGGCGGCGCCTTGGTCCTTCAGGCGCTGGACGGTCTGCTCCACCTGCGGTGTCGAGGAGTCGTAGAGGTCGCGCAGCGACGCGTGCGAGGCGTCGAGCAGGCGGCCGACGTCCCGGATCTCGTGGCGCTCCAGCGCCTGGACGGTGGCGTCGACGCGAGCGTTCTCGTCGAGGACGTGCAGGACGCGGCGGCGCAGGGGTTCCTGTAGGTCTTGGGCCTCGCGGAGCCCGGCTTGAGAGACCGTCTCGATGTCCAGGACCCTGCAGGCCTCGGCGCACTCGGCGCGGCGCTCGTTGTAGCCGTCGGCGGCCGAGAGCGAGTGCGACTGGCCGGAGTCGACGGTGACCAGCTGCCAGCCCTGGAGGTCGAGCGCGATCGGGGTGACCTCCATCGTCTGGAAGTCGATCCGCAGCGCGGTGCCGGGCTCGCCGAGCAGGCTGGCGGTCTGATCCAGGAGGCCGGTGCGGGCGCCGACCCAGTCGTTCTCGACGCGCGAGCAGAGGCGGGCGAGGGCCGGGCGGTCGGCGGCGGGCGGGTCGGTGCCGAGCAGCGCCAGCGCGAGCGCGACCTCGAGCGCGGCGGACGAGGAGAGGCCCGAGCCCTGGGCGATCGTGCCGCGGATCTCCAGCCGGACGGGCCTGAGGTCGTGGCCGGCGGTCGTGAGCTCGGCGACCATGCCGCGGACGAACGCGCGCCAGCCCTCGCCGTCGCGCGGGGGTGCGGCGAGCGCGAAGCGGTCCTCCTCGCCGCCCGCGTCGTGGGCGATCGCGACGATGTCGGTGCCGTCGAGCGGGGTCGCGGTGACCGTCACGCCTTCGGCAATGGCGAACGGGAGCGCGAGCCCGCCGTTGTAGTCGGTGTGCTCGCCGATGAGGTTGACGCGGCCGGGGCCGAACGCCGAGACGGTCATCCGCGGAGTATCGCGTGGTCGCCGACCGGGTCGCCTTCCCGGACGGTGACGGCGCCGATGACGGTGACGTCCGCGCCGAAGGTGACGTCGCCCTCGACGGTGAGGGCGGTGGCCTCGCGCAGCGACGGCGCGCCGTGGGGGAAGCGCTGCTCCATGTCGGGCAGCGACTTGTAGAACTTGGGGTCGAGGGCGACGACGGGTGGACCGTCGCCTTCGAACGTCGGCTTGACGAGGCCGGCGTCGTCGATGGTGTAGGCGTCGGAGCGGACGACGAGCAGGTCGTCGGTCGTCTTGACGGGCGCGAAGCGGGTGCGGGGTACGAGGACGGCCTGGGCGCCGTCGATCGCGCCGAGCGCGGCGCCCATCGCGGTCTCGAGTTGGAGGACTTGGGGCGAGCGCGGGTCGCGCGGGTCGACGGTCTTGCGGTTGACGATCAGCGGGAGGTGGGGGCCGGCGGGGTCGTGTTGGAGGAGTCGGTGGAGGTGGTTGAGGTCGACCCAGAGGTTGTTGGTGTTGTAGAAGCGCCAGCGCTCGAAGTCGGTGAACGACGGGTCGCCGGGTGGGGCCTGGGCGGTCTCGCGCAGCGTGAGGCGGCCGTCGTCGCGGCGGCGGGCGACGTGGCCGCCCTTGCGGTCGGCGGCGGTGCCGCGGACGGTCTCCATGACGAAGGGGATGTCGTGCGCGGCGGCGTAGGCGGGGATGCGCGGGTCGACGGTCGCGCCCAAGTTGTCGCTGTTGGAGATGAAGGCCCAGTCGCGGCCTTCGTCCAGGAGCGCCTGCAGGGTCCCGGAGGCGGCGAGCGACACGTACACGTCGCCGTGGCCGGGCGGGCACCACTCCAGGTTGAGGTCCTTGGTCCAGGTGATGGGCGCGTGCGTCTGCGCGTCGAGCTTGGGCTCGCGCGACTGCAGGAAGTCGCGGACGCCGGGGAGCGCGGCGCGGGTCGCGTCCCGGGTCGAGAACGAGTCCATGAGGACGAGCGGGAGGCCGGCGTGCTCGACCTGGTGGGCGATGACGTCGAGGAACGTGCGGCCGGGCTTGACCTCGATCAGCGCCTTCGGGCCGGTGAGGCCCATCGAGGTGCCGAGGCCGCCGTTGAGCTTGATGACGACGACGCGGTCGAGGATCGCCTGCGGGTCGCCGGCGTCGAGGTCGTCGAGGTGCGGGACGTCGGCGTCAGCGAGGGGTTCGAGGTCGTCGCCGTGCAGCAGCCCGGCCTGCGGATCCTGCAGCTGGGCGAAGCGCCGCTCGAACGCGGCGCGGATCTCGGGCCCGGCGCCGTCCTGCTCCAGCTTGGCGAGAGCGGCGGCAAGCGCGTCGTCGTCCATCGTCCGGACGGTACTGTCCGCACATGAGCCCCCGTAACCTCGCGCTCTCGTCGTTCGGCCTCGTCGTCGTCGGGTGCATCATCTGCGCGATCGGGACGGCGGTGTGGATCGACGTCGTCGGGATCACCGTCGCCGGGATCGGCGCGGTCGGGCTGCTGGCGGCGTTCTTCCTCGCGGTCGGTCAGGCCGACGACCGCTACCGCGGCAAGAACCCGCACGGCTAGGGCGTCACCCCGGCGGGTCTGCGAGCGTTGGGAGTGTGATGCGACGTCCCACCGTCCTGCTCGCGCTGTTGTTGGTGGTCGTGCCCGCGGCGTCGGCGCGGGCCGCCGGGTTCCCGCCGCCGGTGGAGCTGGTGCACGGCGCCCCGCTGCTCGGGACCGCGAGCGCGACCGACGCGGCGGGCAACAGCGTGCTGGTCGTGACCGGCGGCGGCGGAACGAGGCTGCTGGAGCGGCCGGGGCCAGCGGCGCCGTGGGGCGCGGGCGTGCGGCTGAGGGGGAGCACGAAGGGGCCGGTCGTGGCGGCGGCGGGCGCGGGCGCGGCCGTGGTGGCGTGGCGCAACGACAGGCCGCGGCGGTATCAGTCGATCGTGGCGATGGTCCGCGATCCGGGCGTCGGGCTGTGGTCGGATCCGCTGACGGTGTCCGACGACGACGCGGACGGGGTCCGGCATCCGGCGGTCGCGGTCGACGCGCGCGGCGACGCGGTGTTGGCCTACAACTCGGGGACGCGCGCGTCGCACCTGAGCATGCAGGGCGCGGTGACGGTCGCGGTGCGCGGGCCGAGGTCGGCGTTCGGGCAGGCGGTCGTCGTCGACGACGTGCCGCACGCGGGTGCGCCGGCGGTGGCGATCGGGCCGGACGGGCGCGGGATCGTCGCGTGGGTCCGGGACCGGCGGATCTGGTCGGCCGACGTCGATGCCGTCGGCGGGACGATCGGCAGGGCCAGGGCGCTGACGCCGCGCGGGTTCTGGTCGCTCGCCCACGTGGCGGCCGGGCCGGGGGCGACGGCGACGGTGGTCGCGCGCGAGACGGTGGATGACGGGACCGTGCTGTACGCGGTCCGGCGGCCGGCCGACGGGACGTTCGCGGGGCGGAGGTTCCAGGTGCTGGAGCGGTTCACGCACGCGGAGCAGAGGTTCGTGCAGGAGCTCGCGGTCGCCGCCGACGACAGCGGTCGCACCACGGTCGTGTGGAGCCCGGAGAGCTTCGGCGGCCCGAGGTTCACGGCCGGGATCCGGTTCGCGGTGGCGGGGGAGGGGTCGCTGTCGTTCGGCCGCCCCCGCGACCTCGTGCCCGAGGACACGCCGCTCGACTGCACGACGCCGTCGGTCGCGGCGTCCGCCGGCCGGGCCGCCTTCGGCTGGACCTGCAGCGACCGCAAGACCACCACCTTCCAGACCGCCCGGGCCAACCGCTACAAGATCTACGGCCCGACGACCGTCGCCACCGGCACCGCCCTCCCGACCTCCTACTTCGCCAAGCCGCTGACCCTCGCAACCCTCGACGCGGCCGGCAACACCACCCTCATCCTGACCCGCCCCGACCCCCTCCAACCCCGCACACCAACCACCGAACATGTGCTCACCACCACCGGCCGCTAGAATCCGCGCCCCTTGGCTGGGTAGCTCAGCTGGTTAGAGCGCACGACTCATAATCGTGAGGTCGGGGGTTCGAGTCCCCCCCCAGCTATCGGTACGAAAGGCCCGCATCTGCGGGCCTTTCGCGTTCTGAGGTCGGCCGCCGCGTCAGGCGGCGTCGCGGGCCAGCTTGGAGAGGGCGGCGAGTTGGGCGCCGGAGAAGCGGGGGAGGTCGGACGGGCCCCAGGTCGTTGCCGTCAGCAGCGCCGTTGCCGTGGGCAGCGTGGCCGGCTCGGCGACGAGGGTGTCGGGCATCGTGGCCTCGTCGAGGCCCGCGGCGGTGATGGCGTGCTGGAGGCGGGGGAGGAGGTCCGGGTGGGCGTTGGTTGGGTCCAGGACCAGGGTCAGCGGGTCGCCGGGTGAGATCGCGGCGGCGTAGTCGCTGAGGAGTGAGGGTGTCGCGATGATCTCCTCCGCGTCGGCCAGGATGAGCAGGCGGTTCGCGTCGTCGGTGAGCGCCAGGAGCCGTGCGTCCGGCTCGATGAGGGGGCCGAGGCCGGCGGCGGAGGCGAACGCTGCTTCGATGTGGCGGGCGAGGTCGAGGCGGTCGGTGGAGGCGATGCCGGCGGTGGTGATGAGGGACCAGGCGAGGGTGGCGGTGTCGTCGCGGCGCCAGGTGGTGGGGAGGTCTTCGGTGAAGTGGTCCAGGAACTGCTTGACGTTGCGCCAGGCGAGGTAGTCCAGCGGCAGCGTCCCGCGGAAGCGCCATTCGGAGGCGACGACCTGACCGGCGGTGGTGAGGTTGAGCCAGGTGTCGTCGAGCGCGGTGCCGTCGATCAGGGCGACGCCGTCGGCGTCGGTGTAGCCGGTGCCGTGGGTGGACTCCAGCCACGCGGCGTGCTCGCGGACGTGGGCCAGGAACGGCGCGGTCGAGTTGTTGTCGGCCTTGAGGCTGCGCAGGACGTCGATCGTCGCCAGGTCGGCGGCCACGGCCGGCGTGTCGCGCAGCGCGTGGGAGAACGGGCCGAGGTCGATCTCGGCCCCTTCGCGCTCGCTCGCCGCGCCGAAGACGGGTTCGACGACAACAAGGTCGCCGGAGGCCGGCAGCGTCATCCGCTTGCGCACCACCGGCCGGCCCTCCAGCGCGTAGCGCCGGGCAGCCCAGTCATGCTCGATCCCGAGGCGCGCGCGAACGCTGTCCCGGTCGCCCTTGTAGGCCAGCACCAGGAACGAGTTCGCCAAGTCCTTCAACAACCCCGCGGTGACCAGCTCGCGGGCGGCCAGCGTCTCGCTGAACGCGGGCGACCGGCGTGGGCGGCCCCAGTCCGGCGCCGTGCCCTGCAGCCAGTTGTGCACGTGGTGCTCGTCGCGCACGCGGGCCGGATCGACGATCGTCGTCGCCAGCTTGTAGTCCGGGAACGGGACGAGGACATCGACATCGCCGAAGCCCGCGTCGCCGAGCATCGCCTCGAGCTCCCGAGCGCTCCAGGTCACCGCGTGATCCTCAGACGGGTAGCCGTTGATCGAGTCGAACGGCCGCTCGGAGTGGTCCTCGCGCGCGCCGCTGAGGTACTTCAACCCCATCCGGTTCTCGATCGCCACGACCAGGACGCCCTCATCCCGCAGCGCGCGATGCGCGACGCGCAGGTTCTCGAAGGCAGCAGCACGCGGCTCCTGCGTGTCCGGGTGGTAGAGGTGCGAGTACTCCAGGACGCCGATCAGCGTCGCCATGTCATAGGCGTCGCGCTCGTCGAGCGTCGAGTAGTTGGTGGAGAACACGGAAACGCCGTCGAGGTCGACAGACCGTGCCGCCGCGACCTCCGCGCGCTCCAGCGAGCCTTCAACAGCATCAACATGCCCGAAGTGCTCGCCCAGCCACCGCGTGACGGCGCCGCAGCCGGCGCCGAGCTCCAGCACCGACGCGTCGCCCGCGGCGCCGAAGCCGAGGCAGTCCAGGATCGTCGAGCGGTACGGCGACAGGTGGTAGAGCGTGCCCCAGTCGTCGGCGTGCGCGCTCAGCTCGGGCGAGCCGACGCTGCGATCGCCGGCCTCCCGGACGACCTGCAGGATCGCCTGCTCGGCACCGTCCTGGTAGCCGACAGGGGGTGCGGACGCCGCGGGCACGCTGACGCCCGGCGCGTGGGAGGGGACGAACGCCGACAACTTCACTCCCTTTGACGTCGGCGGCTGCGCCACACGGGTTGATCCCCCGTTCAGGGGACTGTCAGGTAGACGACCTGGCGGGCGCCGGTAGGCTCGCCCGATGCTGCGCCGCACCGTCGCCCTCGCCGTCCTGCTGACCCTCGCGCTCGCCGCCACCGCGGCCGCCCGGACGGTTGACGTCGTCAGGCTGCTCGGGCCGGAGATCCCGGACGCGGGCACGATCGACGTGCCGGTCCTGCTGCCGTCGACCATCAACCTGGACTACGGCGCGGGCAGGATGATCGTCGGCGAGGCGGTCGGCGCGAGGCCCGGCGTGAAGGGCCGCTACGACCTGACGCTGTCGGCCACACGCGGCTGCGGCGGCGCGAGCGCGTGCTTCCTGGCGGAGTTCACGGGCCGGCGCGGTGCCAAGTTGGGGTACAAGTCGAACAACGTGAGGCTCGCGCTCGGGATGAGGGGCCACTACGAGCCGATCCACTGCGGCGCCTCGTGCGCGCCCGCGTCGATCGCGTGGATCCAGAAGGGCGTCCGCTACGAGATCCAGGCCAAGGCGCTCGGCGGGAAGACGGGGTTCGTGAAGGCCGCGAACAGCGCGATCCGCGCCGGCAACCGCGGCTAGGCCGCCAGCGCCAGCAGCTCGGCGTGCAGCGCCGCGTCGGCGGCGGCGAGCAAGGACGATGACTCGATCCCGTACGGGGCGCCGTCGAGGTCGGTGACGACCGCGCCGGCCTCGGCCGCCACGAACGCGCCGGCGGCGGCGTGGATCGCCGAGGTCCAGAACATCGCGTAGGCCGCGACGCGGCCCGCGGCGAGGTAGGGGAGCGTCAGCGAGGTCGACAGCGAGCGCAGCTCGTAGGCGTGTGCCCGGACCAGCGCGCCGACGAACCGCGCGCAGCGCTCGCGCTCCGGCCCGGCGGAGTGGGAGTCCTCGAAGGCCACGGTCTCGCTCGCGCGTGAGACGGAGAGCCGCACGCCGGCGTCGCCCGTGCCCGCCAGCGCCCACGCGCCCTCGCCGCGCTGCGCGACGACCAGCTCGTCGCCGCGCGACGGGTCGCCGACGACCGCCGCGGTCACCGCGCCGTCCTCCACCAGCGCGAGGTTCACGCACCACAGCGGCAGCCCCGACGCGAAGTTGCGCGTCCCGCAGATCGGGTCGACGACCCAGAACGTCCCGCCGTCGCGCACGTCCACACCACCGCGCTCCTCGCCGAGCACCGCGGCATCCGCGCCCAGCTCGCGCCGCAGCACGCCCCGGACGACGTCCTCCACCCGCACATCGACATCGGTCACGACGTCCAACGCGCCCTTGGCCTCGACCCTCACACCCGCCGCACCCGCATGGGCCGCGGCCAGCGCCTCCCGGACCGCGCCGACGGCGATCCGCGTCTCCTCGCGCAACATCATCATGTTGCGCGACAGCCTAGAACAGCCGCAGGACCTCGAACGGCGCCAGGGGGTAGAGCACGACGTGCTCGGGCTCGGGCGCGGCGGTCCGGCGCAGGCGCGTCCGCGGGCGGCGGGGGACGAGGAACAGCGCCATCCGCGCCGGGTCGTCGAGCCACTCCAGGCCCTCGACCTCGTCGGCCGCCCACGTGCGCGTCGGCAGCCCGCGGCGCCAGGCCGCGCCCTCCGGCAGCTCGGCGGTCCGCGCGGCGAACGCGGGCGCGCGCTCGGCGTCGGCGACGCGGTCCCAGCGGAACCAGCGCATCGGCGCGCGCCAGCCGTGCGGATTGGGCGAGAGCGCGTCGGGCGCGCCCAGCAACGAGCCGATGAGGCCGTCGGTCCAGCCCCGCTGGCGCTTCAGGTCGCTCGCGCGCACGAGCCGCTCCGCCGTCACGCCGACAACGGTAGTCGGCGCGACCCGGTCACAACATCGGCGCTCCTACGTACTTAAGGATCGTGACCATCCGCTCCCACGCGCTGACCGCCGCCCTCGTGGGCGCCGCCGCGCTCGTGCCCGCCGCCGCCGTCGCGCCCGCCCTCGCCAGGACCAGGCCGCCCAAGCCGCCGGTCTCGCCGTTCCACGTCGAGCCCAAGAACAGGGCCGCCGCGCGCCACATCCGGCTCGAGCGGCAGGCGCTCGACATCATCAACGCCGCGACCAGGCACGTCCGCGGGACGGTCGCCGGCTGCGCGATCAGGTCGCAGCTGGACGGCAGGCACTCGGAGACGCACGACACGCCGAGCCCGGACTTCCTGAACGCCATCGCCGCGCTGCGCCGCCCGGCGACGCCGGCCGAGCTGGACCCCGCGGGCGGCCCGGGCGCGCTGCTGCCGGGCGACACCTACGTGGACTACCGCCGCAACGTCACGGCCGCCGACGGGCGCAGGCTCACGATCGTGATGGGTCGTCACGAGGTCGCGCCCTACCGCGAGCCCGCGAGGTGCCTCGACGCCGACCACGCCGAGATCCTCGAGCGCCTCAAGGGCAAGCCGCACGCGCTGCGCTCGACCACGCTGCAGGAGTTCGGCCACCTCCGGACCGGGCAGGAGGGCAACGCGAAGCTGCCGACCACGCCGCAGGACGGCGTCTACCTGTTCCAGGCGAGCGGCGGGGGCGGCGGCGTCGACTTCGCGTTCTTCAAGAAGTACGGCGTCTTCGACTCCTCCGGCGGCGGTGAGGACCGCGCGACGATCGACGGCCTCGTCCCCGACGGCGTCGCGACCGTGAAGCTCACGTACCCCAAGGTCCTGTCGCGCGGCAGGTACTACAAGCCGAAGGTGTTCCCGAGCGCCTACAGCGTCAGCCTGAGGGTCCAGGAGAACGTGGTCTCGGCGACGGTCCCGCGCTCGGCACCCGACGCGCTCGCCCGCCACATGGTCTGGCTCGACGCGGCGGGCAAGGTCGTCAACGACGTCACGCAGCCCTAGCCGGAACCGCCGACCCCGTTACAACGAGGTCGCTCACACGTATTCAAGAGTCGTGACCATCCGTTCGCACGTCCTGACCGCCGCGCTCGCGGGGCTCCTCGCGCTCGCGCCCGCCGCCACCGCCGGCGCCACCGCCACGCCCACGCCGCCCTCGTCCACGCACCTCCAGCCCAAGAACAGGGCCGCCGCCCAGCGCATCAAGGTCGGGCGCGCGGCGACCGACATCCTCAACGCCGCGTCGACGACCGTGCGCACGAGGGTCAGGGGCTGCGACATCAAGCCGGGGTTCGACGGCACGCACACCACGACACACGACGCGCCGAGCCCGGACTTCGTCAACGCGATCGCGGCGCTGCGCCGCCCGGCGACGCCCGCGGAGCTGGCGCCCGCCGGCGGCGTCGAGGCGATCCTGCCCGGCACGACCTACGCCGACTACCGCCGCAACGTCACCACCGCGAGCGGCCACCCGCTGACGATCGTGCTGGGCCGGCGCAAGGCGGTCAACGTCGTCTTCCCGGCCAGGTGCCTGGACGCCGAGCACGCCGAGATCCTCAAGCACCTCAAGGGCAAGCCGGGCGCGGTGCGGGCCAAGACCCTGAGCATCTTCGCCACCTTCCGCAAGGGCCAGGAGGCCGGGGCCAAGGCGCCCGAGAAGACGGTCGACGGCGTCTACCTCTTCTCGGACAACGCCGGAGGCGGCGGCGCGGACTTCGCCTACTTCAAGACGCATGGCGCGTTCGGCTCGATCGGCGGCAACGACAGCTCCACCGTCAACGGCCTCGTCCCGGACGGCGTCGCGACCGTGAAGCTGAGCTACGCCAAGGTCGTCCCGCGCGGCCCGGACTACAAGCCGACGGTCTATCCGAGCGCGGTCACGCTGACGCTGCCCGTCCAGGAGAACGTGGTGTCGGCGACCGTGCCGCGCTCGGCGCCGGACGCGCTGGACTACCGGATGATCTGGCTCGATGCCGCGGGCAACGTCATCGACGACGTGACCCAGTCCTAGGCGCGCCCCGCCGCCCGGAGCGCATCACCCGGCTCGCTCACGTACTCGAAGTGCTCGGTGAGCGCCGCCAGCGCCAAGAAGCGCTGGACGGCGTTCGAGCCGCGCACCAGCAGCAGGCGGCGGCCCGCGCGGCGGGCGCGCCGGCGTACGGCGAGGATCCGTGAGATCCCGGCGGAGTCGACGAAGTCGAGCCCGCGCAGGTCGAGGACGAGGCAGGACGACGCGTCGCGCTCGGCGTGGCGCACCTCGTCGTCGAACCTGTAGGCATAGGCGAGGTCGAGAGACCCCCGGAGACGCAGCGAGACGGTGCCCGTCCCCATGTGCTGGACCGTCAACTCGAAGCCGTGCATTGGCGAAGCTCCTCCTGACGTTGGACGCGTGGTTACCACGACGCGTGTTGTGTCAAACACTTCGAGGTTCGTCGTTTTGGGGGCGTGGGTAGTGGCGCGCGCGGTCCTATCTGCAGCAGGAGGGAGAGCGGCATGTTCGGTCGTGGGTCAGTGGTGGCGACGGCGGCGGTCGTCGCGGCGAGCGCGGCGTTCGCGGTACCGGCCTTCGCGGGCGGTGGCGGTGGGCACGGCGGCGGCGGTCACGGTCCGGGTGGCGGGTGGCCGCCCGGCGGCGGGCACGGGGGCGGCGGGACCTCGGGGCCGGTCTACCTCGACCCGCACGCGCCGGTCCAGAAGCGGGTCTCCGACCTGCTCGGCCGGATGACGCTGGCCGAGAAGATCGGGCAGATGACCCAGGCCGAGCGCGCGTCGCTGACGCCCGACGACTCGGCGGTCACGACGCTCGGGCTCGGCAGCATCCTCAGCGGCGGCGGGTCGGTCCCGACGCCCAACACGCCGTCGGCGTGGGCCGACATGGTGGACAACTTCCAGAGGGCCGCGCTGGCGACGCGGCTGAGGATCCCGATGATCTACGGGGTCGACACCGTCCACGGGCATGGCAACCTGCTCGGCGCGACCGTGTTCCCGCACAACATCGGGCTCGGCGCCACGCGCGACCCGCAGCTCGTCGAGCAAGTTGAACATGTCGCCGCCGACGAGACCCGCGCGTCCGGGCCGCAGTGGGCGTTCGCGCCGTGCATCTGCGCCGCGCGCGACGACCGCTGGGGCCGGACCTACGAGTCGTTCTCCGAGAACCCGGACCTCGTGATCCAGATGGAGACCGCGATCGACGGCTTCCAGGGCAACGGCACGACCGACCTCGCGCACCGCGACCGCGTGCTGGCGACCGCCAAGCACTTCGCCGGCGACGGCGACACGCAGTACGGCACCGGCAACGGCGACTACACGATCGATCAGGGCATCGACATCACCAACCGCTCGGACTTCTGGAGCACCTCGCTGCGCCAGTACGTCCCGGCGATCAAGCAGCACAACGTCGGCTCGGTGATGCCGTCCTACTCGTCGATCGACTGGACCGAGGACGGCGTCGGCAACCCCATCAACATGCATGGGAACAGGGAGCTCATCACCGACTGGCTGAAGGGCGCGCAGGACTTCGACGGGCTCGTCATCAGCGACTACAACGGGATCGACCACATCGGCGGGACGTTCCAGGAGAACGTCGTCGCGGGCGTCAACGCCGGGATCGACATGTTCATGCAGCCCTCGAACTTCGGGGACTTCATCACGACGCTGACGGCGGCGGTCAACGACGGGCAGGTCCCGGTCGCGCGGATCGACGACGCGGTCAGCCGGATCCTGACCAAGAAGTTCCAGCTCGGCCTGTTCGAGCACCCGTACACCGACCGGACCGACATCGGGCAGATCGGCTCGCCCGCGCATCGCGCGGTCGCGCGGCGTGCCGTGTCCGAGTCGCAGGTGCTGCTGAAGAACGACGGCGGCGCGCTGCCGCTGCGCGGCCGCGACGCGCGCGCCCCGATCTACGTGGCGGGGAGCAACAGCGACAACATCGGCAACCAGGCCGGCGGCTGGACGCTGTCGTGGCAGGGCGGGTCCAGGAACGTGATCCCGGGGACGACGATCCTCGGCGGGATCAGGGACGCCGTCGGCGCGCACGGTGACGTCGTGTCCTCGCCGGACGCGAGCGCGCCGATCCCGGCGGGGGCGACCGGCGTGGTCGTCGTCGGCGAGACGCCGTACGCCGAGGGCTACGGCGACGTCGGCGCGCCCGGCTGGCCCTACGAGGCCGGCGAGAACGGCGTGGCGCGGCCGTCGCAGACGATGATGTTGAACGACAACGACAAGGCGGCGATCGACAAGGTCTGCGCCGCGACGACCAAGTGCATCGTGTTGGTCGTCAGCGGCCGCCCGATGATCATCGACCCCGCGCAGCTCGGCGAGGCCGACGCGCTGGTCGCGTCGTGGCTGCCGGGCTCCGAGGGCGAGGGCGTCGCCGACGTCCTGTTCGGCAAGCGCCCGTTCACCGGCAGGCTGCCGATGACGTGGCCGAAGACGATCGACCAGGAGCCGATCAACGTCGGCGACGCGAACTACGACCCGCTGTTCCCGTACGGCTTCGGCCTGCGGGGCGGCGGCCGTCGCTGACCTGCGGACGGCGGGGGCGGGCGCGGAGCACTAGGCTCCGCGCCCGCCGTGTCCGCCACGCCTGAGCCGCCCGATCCGCCGCTGCTGCTCGCGGTCCCGAACGTGTCCGAGGGGCGTGACGCGGAGGTGATCGCCGCGATCGGCCGCGCCTACGCGTCCGGCGGCGCGCGGCTGCTCGACACGCACGACGACGTCGACCACCACCGCGCGGTCCACACGCTGGCGGCGGCCCCGGGCGTCCTGGCGGAGTCGCTGGTCGCGGGCGTGCGGGAGGCGGTCGCCCGGATCGACCTGCGGCGCGAGCGCGGGATCCACCCGCACGTCGGCGCGGTCGACGTGGTCCCGGTGGTCTTCTGGGACGACGTGCGGCGGGGCGCCGCGTGCGCGGAGGCGCTGACGGTCGCCGAGCGGATCGGGGTGGAGCTGGGCCTCCCGGTGTTCCTGTACGGGTTGCTCGCGGGCGGGCGCACACGGGCGGCGCTGCGGCGCGGCGGCATCGCGGCGCTCAGCGAGCGCGTGGCGTCCGGGGAGCTGGTCCCGGACTTCGGCCCGGCCGCGCCGCACCCGAGCGCGGGCGCGGTCCTGGTCGCCGCACGCCCGCCGCTGGTCGCGTTCAACGTGACGCTCGCACCGCCCGCCACGCTGGCCGACGCGCGCCGCATCGCGGCGCTGATCCGCGACGGCGGGGCGGAGGGCCTTCCGGGCGTCCGGGCCCTGGGCCTGGAGCTGACCGCGCAGGGCGGCGTGGCGCAGGTCTCGACCAACGTCGAGGACCACCGCGCGGTGACGCTCGCGCAGGTCGTGGCGTCGGTTCGAGCCCACGCGCCGGTCGCCGCCGCCGAGCTGGTGGGCCTGGCGCCGGCCGCGGCGTTCGACGGGTTCCCGGAGGACGTCCCGGTCAGCGGCCGCCGCACCGTCGAGGAAGCTCTGCGTCAGGGCCTGTAGGAGCTATCGTCCTGGGCCATGGCCCAGACCAAGCGCAAGCGCAAGACCAGGCACCGCGGCAACGCCGCGGGGATGGTCGAGGTGCGCGGCCGGACGGGCCGGCCCGGCGACCCCGCACCGGGCACGAAGAAGGGCGGTGCGCTGCGGACCGATCGGCTCGACAGGGAGCCGACGTGGCGCTCGGCGGCCAACCGCTCGGCGATCGCGACGATCCTGTTCGTCGTGGTGATCACGGTGGTGCAGAGGAACCCGGCGATCGCGCTGGCGTTCGGCATCCCGATGTTCTTCCTCTACACCGGCCTCGGCTTCTACACCGACAGGTGGGTCTATCAGCGGCGCATGGCCAAGAGGAAGGGCGGCGGCGGCGCCGGCAGGAAGGCGAAGGTCTAGCCCGTGGACGTCCGGATGTTCACCGTCGGGCCGGTGCAGGAGAACTCGTTCCTGATCCGGCGCGAGGGCTCCGACCGCGCGCTGCTCGTCGACCCGGGCGAGGAGGCGCCGAAGCTGCTGGGCGCGTTGGAGGCGCTGGGCGTGACGCTCGACGCGATCCTGCTGACCCACACGCACTTCGACCACGTCGGCGCGGTCGCGCCGGTGGCGCGCGCGACGGGCGCGCCGGTCTACTGCCCGGAGCTCGAGGTCCCGGTCCTGCAGGACATCATGGCCTACGTGCCGTGGCCGGGGTTCGGGCCGTTCGAGTCCTGGGACCCGGAGCACACGGTCGCGGGTGGCGAGACGCTGTCCCTGGGCGGCTACGACATCGACGTGCTGTTCACGCCCGGGCACTCGCCGGGGCACGTGACGTACGCGCTGCGGGACTCGGACTCCGATCCCGTGATGCTCTTCTCCGGCGACGTGCTGTTCCAGCAGTCGGTCGGCCGGACCGACCTGCCCGGCGGCGACCACGCGGTCCTGCTGCAGTCGATCGCCGGGCTGTTGGAGCGCTACGACGACGACACGGTCGTGCACCCGGGTCACATGGGGTTGACGACGCTCGGCGCCGAGCGCGCGTCCAACCCGTTCCTCTCCGAGATCACTCAGCAGTCTTGAGCGAGAAGCCTCAGGCCCCGCGCGGCACGTACGACGTGCTGCCCGAGCAGGACGCCGCGCGCGTCGCGGTCGAGAAGGTCGCGCGCTCCGTGCTCGGCGGCGCCGGCTACCGCCGGATCGAGACGCCGGTCTTCGAGCACACCGAGCTGTTCGCCCGCGGCGTCGGCGCGTCGACCGACATCGTCCAGAAGGAGATGTACACCTTCCAGGACGCCGGCGAGCGGTCGCTGACGCTGCGCCCCGAGGGCACCGCGCCGACGATGCGCGCCTACCACGAGCACGGCATGCACAAGGCGCCGCAGCCGGTGAAGTGGTGGTACCTGGGCCCGTTCTTCCGCCAGGAGAAGCCGCAGGCCGGGCGCTTCCGCGAGTTCTGGCAGCTGGGCATCGAGGCGATCGGGTCCGACGACCCGGCGGTCGACGCCGAGGCGATCGCGCTGCTGCACGCCGTTGTTGTGGAACTTGGCGTCACCGGCGTCCGGCTCCGGCTGGGGTCGCTGGGCACGGCCGAGACGCGCGCGTCCTACCGCGAGAAGCTCGTCGCGTTCCTGCGCTCGCACGAGGCCGAGCTGAGCGACGAGGTCCGCGCGCGGATCGACCTGAACCCCTTGCGCGCGTTCGACTCCGACCACGCCGGGACGCAGGCGGTCATGAAGGACGCGCCGCTGCTGCTCGACCACCTGACCGCCGAGGACGCCGAGCACTTCGCCGAGGTCCGCGCGCGCCTGGACGCGGCCGAGATCGGCTACGAGATCGACCCGACGCTCGTGCGCGGCATCGACTACTACACGCGCACGCTGTTCGAGTTCACGAGCGACGCCTTGGGCGCGCAGTCGGGGGTCGGCGGCGGCGGGCGCTACGACGGGCTGGCGACGGTCCTGGGCCTGCCCGAGACGTCCGGGATCGGCTGGGCGGCGGGCGTCGAGCGACTGCTGCTGGCCGGCGAGCACCGGCCCGAGCCCGAGCCGGTCTGCGACCTCTACGTGGCGGGCACCGGTGTGGAGGCCTTCGTGCTCACGCAGTCGGCGCGCTCGGCGGGCTTGAACGTGCAGATGGAGCTGGCGGGACGGTCCCGGAAGGGCCAGATGAAGCAGGCCGACCGGTCGGGGGCGTCGTACGTGGCGATCTTCGGCGAGGGCGCTGCGATCACGTTGAAGGACTTGCAAAGCGGAGAGCAGGAGGAGCTGGAGCCGACGGCCGTCGTCGCTCGCGTCCTCCGAGGGAGACACATCGGATGAAGGTCGCACCCAAGGCCAACAACTACCGCGACGCGTGGGCGGGTGACCTGCGCGGCGATGACGCCGGGCGGACCGTCCGGGTGGCGGGCTGGGTCCATCGCCGCCGCGACCACGGCGGGCTGATCTTCATCGACCTGCGGGACCGGTCGGGGATCGTGCAGCTCGTGTTCCACCCGGAGACGTCGGGTTCTGCGTTCGCCGCGGCCGAGCGGCTGCGGTCCGAGCACGTGATCAGCGTGTCCGGTGCGGTCGTCGAGCGCGAGGAGGGGAACAAGAACCCCAACATCCCGACGGGCGACATCGAGGTGTCGGTCGCCGAGATGGCGACGCTGGCGGAGGCCGAGACGCCGCCGTTCCCGGTCGACGAGGACGTGGAGGTCGACGAGACGCTGCGGCTCGCCAACCGCGCCGTGGACCTGCGCCGCGACGTGATGTTGAAGACGCTGGAGCTGCGTCACACGATCGTCAAGACGATGCGCGATGTCCTGAACGAGCAGGACTTCCTGGACGTCGAGACGCCGATCCTGACGCGCTCGACGCCCGAGGGCGCGCGCGACTTCCTGGTTCCGGCGCGGCTGCAGCAGGGGTCCTGGTACGCGCTGCCGCAGTCGCCGCAGCTGTTCAAGCAGCTGCTGATGATCGCCGGCTACGAGCGCTACTACCAGATCGCCCGCTGCTTCCGGGACGAGGACCTGCGCGGGTTCCGTCAGCCGGAGTTCACGCAGCTCGACATCGAGATGTCGTTCGTCGACGAGGCCGACGTCATCGCGGTGATGGAGGAGATCATGACCAAGGTGTTCGCCTTGGTCGACGGCTTCGAGACGCCGGCCGCGCCGTGGCCGCACATGACCTACGCCGAGTCGATGCTCCGGTACGGGAACGACAAGCCGGACACGCGCTTCGGGATGGAGATCCACGACGTCGGGGCGTTGCTGAGCGGTTCGGACTTCAAGGTGTTCCAGGGTGTGCTGGATGGCGGCGGCGTGGTGCGCGCGATCAACGCGGGCGCGCGGGAGATGTCGCGGTCCGAGCTGGACGGTTTGAACGACGTGGTCCGGATCCACGGGGCGAAGGCCGTTGCGCCGATCCCGGTCGGCGAGGGCGACACGTGGGCCGGCAACCTGGCGAAGTTCTTCACGGCCGAGCAGATCTCGGCGGTCAACGCGGAGCTCGGTGCGTCCGCGGGCGACCTGCTGCTGTTCGTGGCCGACAAGGAGCCGGTCGCGGCGGCGGCGCTGGGCGGTCTGCGCCTGGAGCTCGGCCAGCGGTTCGGTCTCGTGCCCGAGGGCGCGCACAGCGTGCTGTGGATCGTCGATCCCCCGATGTTCGAGGCGACCGGCGACGCGAAGCTGCCCTGGACGGCGATCCACCACCCGTTCACGGCGCCGACGACGACCGACTTCAGCGATCCCGGGGCGATGGGCTCCCGCGGGTATGACCTCGTGCTCGACGGCGTCGAGATCGGCGGCGGGTCGATCCGCATCCACGAGCAGGCGATCCAGGAGCAGGTCTTCTCCGTCCTCGGGATGGACCAGGAGGAGGCGGAGCGCCGCTTCGGCTTCCTGCTCCACGCGCTCAAGCAGGGCGCACCGCCCCACGGCGGCATCGCGATGGGCATCGACCGCATCGTGGCGATCCTCGCGGGCCGCGACTCCATCCGCGACGTCATCGCCTTCCCCAAGACGGCCTCCGGCGGCGACCCCCTCACCGGCGCCCCCGCCCCTGTGGACGAGGCCCAGCTCAAGGAGCTGGCCGTCAAGTCCACCTACATCCCACCGCAGCCCACGGCCTAGCCAACCCGCCGCGCCTCTCACCGAGGCGCGGCACCCGTCGCCGAGGGACGGCGCTTCTCGCCCATCGCCGCACTGCTCATTGAGGCTCAGCGCGTCTGGTCGAGTCGCGGTGTCTCTGGGCGAGGTGCGGCGCGTCTGGTCGAGACGCGAAGTTTCTGGTCGAGTGGCGTTTCTGGCCAAGTCGCCAGAGGCGTCGTGGCGACGTCGTTTCAGAGGCGTCGTGACGTCGTGGGTCCAGGGGCGTCGTGATGACGTCGGTTCAGAGGCGTCGCGACGCGTCGGTTCAGACACTTCGCGACGGCGTAGTCAGAAGCGTCGTGACGACGTCGCTTCAGAGGCGTCGCGACGGCGGCGGTTCAGAGGCGTCGCGACGGCGGTGGTTCAGCGGGAGGCGCGGCGCCAGAAGGCGAGGCGTTGGACGGAGGATGTCCAGATGGCGGACCAGGGGATGTTGTGCTCGGTGCGGTCTTGGATGGCGTCGGCTGGGGAGAGGCGGAGGGTGGAGCCGTCGGTGGTGCGGATGGTGATCCAGCCGCGGTCGATGGAGGTGATCTCGGACACGTCTTGGAGGCTAGTCGGAGAGCAAGGACTTCATGTCGGTCAGCAGGCGGTGGGTCGCGGTCGTGGCCGTGTCGGTGCTGTCGAGGTAGAAGCCGTGGGAGAGGGCGGGTTCGGTGCGGGTGGTGACGAGGACGCCCGCGTGCTGGAGGCGTTTGGCATAGGCATTGCCTTCGTCGCGGAGCGGGTCGTGCTCGGCGGTGATCAGCAACGTGGGCGGGAGGCCTTCGAGGGAGGGCGCGTGGAGCGGGCTGACGTCGCCGGAGGCACGGCGCGCCTGGACCGGTACCCAGAGCGAGGCCGCCGCTCGGACCGTGTTGGCTTCCAGGCCGAAGCCGGTGGCCTTCTCGGTCATGCTCGGCTGCGTGCCGGTGAGATCGGTGTTGGGGCACAACAGGACCTGCGCGCTGGGCGCAGCCCCGGAGTCGCGCAACCGCAGCGCGGCCAGCGCCGCGATGCAGCCGCCCGCCGAGTCCCCGCCGATCGCCACCGGCTCACCGGCCGCCAGCCAGGACGATGCCCACTGCGCGGCGGCGACCGCGTCGTCGACTGCGGCGGGCCAGGGGTGCTCGGGCGCCAGGCGGTAGTCGACGGCGAGCACCTCGATGCCGGCCTCGGCGGCGATCCGGCGGCAGAGCCGGTCGTGGCTCTCCAACCCGCCCAGGACCCAGAAGCCGCCGTGCAGGTACACCAACAACGGGCGGCGCGCCGCGCCGTCGGGCCGGTAGTGACGCGCCCGGACGCCGGGCGTGTCGGGCACGATCGCGTCCTCGACGACCGGCAGCTCGGGACCGCGCGGCCGGTCGGCCGCGCGCCTCCGGGACTGCTCGCGCAGCGCGAGGACGTCGAGGTGCATCCGGGACATGATGCCCCGGATGCGTGACGCGAACCGCTACTTGCCGGAAGCGGCCGCGGTGCGAGCGGCGGAGACGGCGTTGCGGACGACGGCGGCATCGACGTAGCCGGTCAGCGGCGTCGCCTTGCCCTTCGTCGAGATCACGAGGATCGTCGGGGCGGCGAGGACGTCGACGTCGCTCGTGATCGCCTCGTACTGGCCGACCTTGGAGATCGGCACGTAGGCGGACACGACGTGCTTCGGGTCGCCCTGCGCGGTCTGGTGGACGGCCTTGCGGGCGGCCTTGTCGTCGGCGCCCCTGCCGTAGAAGAGGATGACCAGCGTCTTGCCCTTCGCCAGGTAGGCGAGGAGACGGGCCGACGGGTCGACCGCGACGGCCGGCTTGGCGGCGGCCGTGGTCTTCGCGGGCGTCGTCGTCTTCGCCGCCGGAGCGGTCGTGGCGGGCTTCGTGACGGTCTTCGTCGCCGCGGGCTTCGCCGCGACGGCCTTGGCGGTCGCCGCCTTGGTGCCGGGCTTCCTGGTCGCGGTCGCGGTCGCCGGCTTCTTGGTGACCGTGGTGCGCTTCGCGGCCGCCGTGGCGGTCGCGGTCGCGCTTGCGGTCGACGCCGGGGCGCTCGTCGAGGCGGTCGCGGCGTTGCCGCCGGTCGCCGTCTGGATCTTGGCGTTGGCCGCGTCGGACGTGGCCGCGGCGCCCTTGGCCTTGTCGATGGCGCTCGTCAGGCCCTTGACGCCGGGGGCGACGGGCTCCGAGGACTGCGTCGTCGCCTGGGCGACGGGCGCGGACGAGCTGGTGTCCGCGGACTTGGGCTTGAGCACCGTGAACCACATGCCGGCGAGCAGCACGACGGCAACGAGTGCGATCTGCATGGGGCGACTGACCTGGTCCACGCTCCGGTTGATCGACCGCACCCCATCGCGGGTTGAGCGACGTCCGCCCCGGGTGGACGCGCGGCGGCTTCTACACTCGCGCGGCAGAGTGGCTGACGAGCGGTTCGCCGAGCATCTGGAGCATCCCGTGGGGCGTGGGCATGAGCCCGCGGGCGCCTTCGCGGGCGCGGCCGGCGGCGCGGCGTGCGGCGATCTCGTGACGATCCGCCTGACCGTCGACGAGCTGCGCGTGACCGACGCCGGCTTCGACGCGTCCGGGTGCGGCGCAGCGACCGCGGCGGCCAGCGCGGTCGTGGACCTCGTCCGCGGTGAGTCGGTCTTCGACGCCGCGCGCGTCGGCTCGGTCCGTGTGAGCGAGGCGCTCGGCGGCCTCAGCGTCGGCAAGCTGCACGCCGCCGACCTGGCGTCCGACGCGCTGCACCAGGCGCTCGGCGCCGCGGTCGCGGCGAGCGACCCGCGCGCGCTGAACAACGGCCGCGCGCTCGTCGCGATGTCCGGCGGGGTGGACTCGTCGGTCGCCGCGGTGCTCCAGCGCGCGACGCACGACGAGGTCGCCGCGGTCACGCTCGAGCTGTGGCGCGACCCCGAGAACGACGCGGAGGCGTCGTGCTGCTCCGCCTCCGCCGTCCGCCAGGCGCGCGCGATCGCGCACCAGATGGACCTCCCGCACTTCACGCTCGACCTGCGCCGCGCGTTCCGGGCCGGCGTCGTCGACCCGTGGCTCGACGAGCATGCAGAGGGCCTCACGCCCAACCCGTGCGTCCGCTGCAACGGCCACGTCCGGCTCGACGCGATGGTCGACTTCGCCGACCGCCTCGGCGCGCAGACCCTCGCGACCGGCCACTACGCGCGCCAAACGCCGGACCACCTCCTCCGCGCCGCCGCCGACGACGCCAAGGACCAGACCTACATGTTGGCCGCGCTGTCGCGCAGGACCCTGGAGCGCCTGCGCTTCCCGCTCGGCGAGCTGACCAAGCCCGAGGTCCGCGCGCTCGCGCGCGAGCACGAGCTGCCCGTCGCCGACAAGGCCGACTCGCAGGACCTCTGCTTCATCGCCGGCACCGGCCGCGAGCGCTTCCTGGCCAAGCACGGCGGCTTGAAGGAGCGCCCCGGCGCGGTGCTCGACCAGGACGGCGCGACGCTCGGCGAGCACCGCGGCCACTTCCACTACACGGTCGGCCAGCGCCGCGGGCTGCCGGTCCAGCGCCCCGAGCCGCTCTACGTCCTGCGCACCGACGCCAGGAGCAACACCATCACCTTGGGTCCGCGCGCGGCGCTCGACACGACGAGCGTGAACCTCCGCGGCATCCGGCTGCACAACGGCGGCGACGCCGCCGCGGTCGACGGCGTCCGCCTGCGCTACCACGCGCGCATCGTCCCGTGCCGGCTCGAACCCAGCGGCAGCGTCAGCCTCCACGAGCCGTTCTCGGCGCCCGCACCAGGCCAGACGGCCGTGCTGCTGAGCGGGGATGTCGTCGTGGGATGTGCGACGATCGCAGCGTGACGTCCGACGAGATCCGCGAGTCCTACCTGTCGTTCTTCGAGCGCCAGGGCCACAAGCGCCTTCAGAGCGCTTCGCTGGTCCCGGCCTCGTACGACCCCTCGGTCCTCCTGACCACCGCGGGCATGCACCCGCTCAAGCCCTACTTCCAGGGCCTGGAGACCCCGCCGGCCGCGCGGCTCACGTCGTGTCAGAAGTGCTTCCGGACGCCCGACATCGACGTCGTCGGCACGACCACGCGCCACCTCACGTTCTTCGAGATGCTCGGCAACTTCTCGATGGGCGACTACTTCAAGCAGGGCGCCGCCGAGTTCGCGTGGGACATGTCGCTCAACGGCTTCGGCTTCGACCCGGAGAAGATCTGGGTCACGGTCTTCGAGGGCGACGAGGAGCTCGGCCTCGGCCTCGACGAGGAGGCCGTCGAGGCGTGGCTGGCGATCGGCGTGCCGCGCGAGCGGATCGTCCCGTGCCCGCGCAGCGAGAACTTCTGGCAGGCGGGGGAGACCGGGCCGTGCGGCCCGTGCTCGGAGCTGTACTACGACCGCGGCCTGGAGTGGGGCACCGAGGACGACCTGCCCGGCGGCGAGAACGAGCGCTTCCTCGAGTACTGGAACCTGGTGTTCATGCAGTACAACCAGGACCCGGTCAACACGCTCACGCCGCTGCCCAAGAAGAACATCGACACGGGCCTGGGCCTCAACCGCATGGCCTTGATCCAGCAGGGCGTGGACTCGGTCTTCGACACCGACCAGTTCGTCCCGCTGATGCAGCTCGGGCAGTCGCTGACGGCGTCGGGCAAGCACGACGATCGCGCGCTGCGCATCCTCGCCGACCACACGCGCGGGATGACGTTCCTGATCGCCGACGGCGTCGTGCCGTCCAACGAGGACCGCGGCTACGTGCTGCGCCGCCTGATGCGCCGCGCGATCGCCCAGGGTCACAGGCTCGGCTTCGAGGGCGAGTTCCTCACCAAGTACGTGGACGTGGTCCAGGAGACGATGGGCGCAGCGTACCCGGAGCTGGGCCGCGAGCGCGACACGATCCTGCGCTGGGCCCAGGCCGAGGAGCAGGGCTTCGGCCGCACGCTGGAGACCGGCCTGATCATGTTGGAGGACTTGCTCGGGCGTGGCGAGGTCAGCGGCGAGGACGCGTTCAAGCTGCATGACACGTTCGGCTTCCCGATCGACCTCACGACCGAGATCGCCGGCGAGCGCGAGGTGCCCGTCGACATCGCGGGCTACGACGCGCTGATGGAGGAGCAGCGGCTGCGGTCGTCTGCGGGCGCGGGCGGGCAGGAGCGCGTCGGCGCGCGCCAGGAGGTCATCCGGCAGCTGAGCGAGGAGCCGACCGACTTCACGGGCTACGAGCACCTGGAGGAGCGCACGACGGTGGCGGGCGTCCTGGAGCAGGGCGGGCGGACGTTCGTCAAGCTCGCGGCGTCGCCGTTCTACGCGCAGGGCGGCGGCCAGGTCAGCGACGAGGGCGTGATCCTGAGCGCCGACGGCGAGCCGCGCGCGACGGTCAGCGAGGTGCTGCGCGCGGGCGAGGACCAGGCGATCGCGCTCGAAGGTGTCGGCGACGGGCTCAAGGCGGGCGACACCGTGCTTGCGCGCGTGGATCGCCCGGCGCGCACCGCGACGCAGGCCAACCACACCGCGACGCACCTGCTGCACGCGGCGCTGCGCCAGACGCTCGGCACGCACGTCCGCCAGGCGGGGTCCTACGTCGGTCCGGACAAGCTGCGCTTCGACTTCACGCACGGCACCCGGCTGTCGCCGGAGGAGCTGCGCGAGGTCGAGGACCAGGTCAACGCGTGGGTCCTGCAGAACGACCCGGTCCGGCCGATCACCACCACCTTGGACGAGGCGCGCGAGCTGGGCGCCATGGCGCTGTTCGGCGAGAAGTACGGCGACGTCGTCCGCATGGTCCAGATCGGCGGGGGCGAGTACTCGCGCGAGCTGTGCGGCGGCACGCACGTGCGCGCGACCGCGGAGATCGGCGTGTTCAAGATCGTGTCGGAGGGCTCGAGCGCGAGCAACGTCCGGCGCATCGAGGCGGTCACCGGCCCCGAGGCCGTGACGCTGCTGCGCTCCCACGACGCGCTGATCCGCGAGGCGGCGGGCGAGCTGCGCACGTCACCCGAGCAGGTCCCGGCGAAGGTCGCCGACCTTCAGAGGGCGCTGAAGGACGCGCAGAAGGCGGCGCAGTCGGGCGGCGGCGCCAACGGCGCGGTCGACGTGGCGGCGCTCGCCAACGCGGCCGAGGTCGTCGAGGGCGTCAAGGTCCTGACCTCGCGCGTCGAGGTCGGCGACGCGAGGGCGCTGCTGGACGCCACCGACCGCGTCAAGAACGCGATCGGCGACGCCGCGATCGTGCTCGGTGCGGTCACCGACGGCAAGGTCGCGCTGGTCGCGTCGGTCGCGCAGCCGCTGGTCGAGCGCGGGCTGAAGGCCGGCGACCTCGTCAAGGTCGCCGCCGAGGTCGTCGGCGGCGGCGGTGGCGGACGCCCGACGCTGGCCCAGGCCGGCGGGCGCGATCCCGAGAAGCTCGACGACGCGCTGGCGGCCGCCGCGGAGCGGATCCGCTCCGTCCTGGCCTGAGTCGCGCCGGGTGACCCTCTAGCCTTCATGCGCGTGCTGGCGCTGGACTACGGATCCGCCCGGTGCGGCTGCGCCTTGAGCGACCCCACCGGGACGCTCGCGACGCCCATCGAGCACATCGAGCGCCCAGGCACCCGGAAGGGCCTGGTGCGCGTCGCGGACCTCGCGCGGGAGCGTGAGGTCGGTCGCATCGTGGTCGGATTGCCGTTGCGGCTGAGCGGCGAGGACAGCGACCAGACGCGCGAGACCCGCGAGTGGGCCGAGAGGCTGAAGGCGCGCGTCGCGCCGATCCCGGTCGAGCTGTACGACGAGCGCTTCACCACCAGGATCGCGGCGAGGTCGAGCGACACCAAGACCTCCGAGGACTCGCGGGCCGCCGCCGTCCTGCTCGACGACTGGCTGGCCCTGCACGGGAGCGAGCTCGCGTGAGCCCGCTGTTCGGCGGCAAGAAGGACGGCGACGAGCCGTCCGCCGGCGGCCCGCGCAGCGCGTCGGAGCGCGAGGCCGCGCGCCTGGAGCGCGAACGCCGCCGCGCGGAGCGCGAGGGGCGCCCGCTGCCGGAGGACGCGGCGCCGCCCGTCGCGCCGGAGCCGCCCGCTCCCGCGGAGCCCGTCGCGCCGGCGGAGGAGACGTGGTTCGCGGAGTCGCCCGCGCCGGTCGAGCCCGAGCCCGCGCCCGTGGAGGAGCCGACGTTCGTCGCTGAGCCCGAGCCCGCGCCGGTGGAGGAACCGACCTTCGTCGCCCCGCCCGAGCCTGAGCCGCCCGCGTACGTCGAGGAGCCGACGTTCGTCGCGCCTCCGGAGGCGGAGCCGCACTACGAGGTCCCGTTCGAGCCGGTCTACGAGCCCGAGCCGGTCTACGAGCCGGAGCCCGTGATGGTCCCGGCCGACGACGAGGCGCCGTCGGGCGTCCGGCGGGTCGCGTCGGTCTCCGAGCTGCCGCAGGTCGGCGGCCCGCGCCCGACGCCGCCCGGTCCGGTCCGCGGTCCGGCCGGCCGCCGCCAGAAGCCGCCGCGCCTGCCCAAGAAGCCGCGCGGGATCCCCAAGCGCCGCCGCTGGGGCCTGCGGATCCTGCTGCTCGCGATCCTCGTCGTCATCGCGGCGATCGCGTACTTCGCCTACCGCGTCGAGCAGCCCGGGCACTCCGACGGCGACGCCCAGCGTCCCGTCGTGGTCACGATCCCGCAGGGCGCCACCGCGTCGGAGATCGCCTCCGAGCTCCAGCACCAGGGCGTCATCGACTCGACGTTCTTCTTCAACATCCGCTCGCGCCTCGACGGCCGCCGCGGCGACCTCAAGGCCGGCCGCTTCACGCTCAAGCGCGACATGTCGTACTCGGCCGCGCTCGACGCGCTGACCCAGAACCCGGCCGCCGCGCCGACGGTCAAGGTCACGATGCCCGAGGGCAGGTCGATCGGCGAGGCCGCGCCGGCCGTCCGCCAGGCCGGCCTGACCGGGTCCTACGTCAGGGCCGCCACCAGGAACCCGCGAACGGTCAAGGGCTTCAAGGCGTACGGGGTGCCCAAGGGCACCAGGACGATGGAGGGCTTCCTCTTCCCGGCGACCTACGAGCTGAAGAGGGGCAGGACCGCCACCGCGTCCGCGCTCGTCACGCAGCAGTTGGCCACGTTCAAGCAGAACTACGACCCGCTCTCGAAGCGGTACGCGCGCAGCAAGCACCTCAGCGACTACGACGTGCTGATCATCGCCTCGATGATCGAGCGCGAGGCCGAGGTGCCCAAGGACCGCAGGTTGATCTCCGCGGTCATCTACAACCGCCTCAAGGACGACATCCCGCTCGGGATCGACGCCACGCTGCGCTACCGCCTCAACAACTGGTCCAGGCCGCTGAGGGTCTCCGAGCTGCAGTTGAGCTCGCCGTTCAACACCCGGACGCACATGGGCCTGCCGCCGACGCCGATCGGCTCGCCGGGCCTGGCGTCGATCAAGGCCGCGCTCGCGCCGGCCAGGGTCAGCTACCTGTACTACGTCGTCAAGCCCGGCGGCCACGGCGCGCACGCGTTCTCCTCGACCGCGGCGCAGTTCCAGAGGGACGTCGACGCCTACAACAGGGCCAGGGCCGCCAACGGCGGCAAGGACCCCGCGGGCTGAGCGCGATGAAGCGCCTCGGGGTGCTCGGGTGGCCGGTGGCGCACAGCCGCTCCCCGGCGATGCACAACGCCGCGCTCGCGGCGCTGGGGCTGAGCGACTGGCACTACCAGCGCCTGCCGGTCCCGCCCGAGGTCTTCGACGAGACGGTCGCCGCGCTGCCCGGCAGCGGCTACGTCGGCGCCAACGTGACGATCCCGCACAAGGAGGCCGCGCTCGCGCTGGCCACCGAGGCGACCGCCGCGGCGCGCGCGATCGGCGCCGCCAACACGCTGACGTTCGCCACGGACGGCAGCGGCGGCATCCACGCCGAGAACACCGACGCGCCGGGCTTCCTGGCCGCGCTGGGCGGCGCGGGGACCGATCCGGCGGGTGCGACCGCGCTCGTCCTGGGCGCCGGCGGCAGCGCCCGCGGGGTCGCCTACGCGCTGCGCGAGGCGGGCGCGGCGCGGGTCGCGGTTTGGAACCGGACCGCCGAGCGCGCTGTGACGATCGCCACAGAACTCGGGGTCGACGCCACCGATCGGCCGATCGCCGCGGATCTTCTGGTCAACTGCACGAGTGTCGGGCTGTCAGACGGGGAGTTCAAGGAACTGCCGATCGACGCCGATTCGCTGGGCACATACGCGACCGTGGCGGACCTGGTCTACCGGGCCGGCGGCACCGGGCTCATCGCAACAGCGCGAGACCGGGGATGCACGGTGGTCGATGGCCTCGAGGTCCTCGTCCGCCAAGGCGCGATGAGCTTCCAGTCCTGGACAGGCCTGGAAGCGCCGCTTGACGTGATGCGCGCCGCCGCGGCGCGCGGAGCGCTCCCCGAACCCCATGACCCCGGAACCAGCGACCCATCTGACCGCCGTACCGCCGATCCCCGGCGGTCCGGTCGCTGACGCTCCGGCCACGTATCCGCCCGCGCCGTCGAACGAACGTCCAGCCGACTGGAACGGCGTCACGCCGCCGCGCCGGACCGGTGGCGGCGCCGCCCGCTTCCTGACCGACGTCATCGTCGAGCTGGGCTTCGTGGACCGCGGGCGCGTCGAGCAGGCGATCGAGGCCGCGCGCGCGACCGGCACCACGCCGGAGAACGTGCTGCTCGACCAGGGCACGCTGTCGCTGGAGAACCTGGCGCGCGCCGTCGCCGAGCGCCACGGGCTCGACCACCTCGACCTGTCGGTCTTCCACGTCGACATGTCGGCGGCCAACCTCGTCAACCCGCAGGCCGCCAAGCGCTACGAGGCGATCCCGGTCCAGTTCGTGGGCGAGCGCGGGATCCTGATCGCGATGGCCGACCCGGCCAACGTGCTGGCGGTCGACGACATCGCGCTGATGACCGGCTACGAGGTCCGCGTCGCGGTCGCCTCGCGCGAGGACATCAAGACGCTGATCAGCAGGCTGTCGCGGCTGGAGCACGTCGCGGCGACCGCGGAGATCGACCTCAGCGGCGACGACGACGGGATCGGCGAGATCGTCGACCTGCGGGAGTCCGCCGACGACGCGCCGGTCATCAAGCTCGTCAACCAGATCATCGCCCAGGCCGCCGAGCAGGGCACCTCGGACATCCACTTCGAGCCCGAGGACGGCGCGATGCGCGTCCGCTTCCGGATCGACGGCGTGCTCGTCGAGACCATGACGGTCCCGCGCCGGATGGTCTCGGGCGTCGTGTCGCGCCTGAAGATCATGAGCGACCTCGACATCGCCGAGCGGCGCCTGCCGCAGGACGGTCGTGTCGGGCTCAACCTCGACGGGCGCCACATCGACCTGCGCGTCGTGACGCTGCCGTCGGTGCACGGCGAGAACATCGTCATCCGCATCCTGGACAAGTCCAACGTCCAGTTCGACTTCGAGAAGCTCGGCATGGGCGACGAGGACGCCGCGCGCTTCACCAAGGCGTTCCACCAGGCCTACGGCGCCGTGCTGGTGACCGGCCCGACGGGCTCCGGCAAGTCGACGTCGCTGTACGCGGCGGTCGGCGAGCTCAACACGCCCGAGAAGAACATCATCACGATCGAGGACCCGGTCGAGTACCAGCTCGAGGGCATCACCCAGGTCCAGGTCAACAAGAAGGCGGGCCTGACGTTCGCCAACGGGTTGCGCGCGATGATGCGCGCCGACCCCGACATCATCATGGTCGGCGAGATCCGCGACGCCGAGACCGCGAAGATCGCGATCGAGGCGGCGCTGACCGGCCACCTCGTGCTGTCGACGTTGCACACCAACGACGCGCCGACGTCGATCACGCGGTTGGTCGAGATGGGCATCGAGCCGTTCCTGGTCGCGTCGGCCGTCGACTGCGTCGTCGCCCAGCGCCTGTGCCGGACGCTGTGCTCGCACTGCAAGGAGCGCGTGATCATCCCGGCGCCGGTCCTGCAGGACCACGGGTTCCGGTCGCACGTCGACCTCGAGGCCTACGACCCCAAGGGCTGCTCGCGCTGTGGTGGTTCGGGCTACAAGGGCCGGATCGGGTTGTACGAGGTCATGACGATCACCGACGAGATCCGTCGCCTGGCGATCGAGCGCGCACCGGCCGACCGCATCGCCGAGGTCGCGATGCGCGACGGCATGCGCCGCCTGCGCGACGACGGCCTGGAGAAGGTCAAGCAGGGCCGCACGTCGATCGCCGAAGTGGCGCGCGTCACGGGCACCGGCTGAGCCCGGGCGTCCGCGCAACCTTCCTGCGCGCATTCCGTTGAAGCGGTCGATGCGCAAGATCCTCCAAGTACTGCTGATCCTCGTTGCGGTCTTCGCCTGCGGCGCGAGCACGGCCGCGGCCAAGACGGCGCCGGTCCGGAAGCTCCACGCCGGGCAGGTCGGCGGCCGGGGGACGCAGCTGATGGCGCAAGCCGATCCGACGACGGTCGCCTACCGCACGGGCCCGCGCTTCGACGCCCCGACCGTCCTCCGCACCGACGACCGCGTCGTGCGCACGGTCACGTCCCCGGAGGGCTGCGTGCTGTCGGCGGCGGGCAGCGGCCTGCTGGCCGGCGAGTGCGGCGAGCGCGGCGCCAACGGGGTCATGCACCTCGTCGTCACGCGCCTGGACGGCACGGTCGTCACGCAGCTGGACGCCAGGAGCGACGACGACGCGGCGAACGGCTACACGGCGGGCAGTCCGGTGTACGTCGGGGCCCAGTGGATCCGCGGCTACAACAGCGCCAAGGAGGCCGGGCACTGGTGGCAGGACGTCAACTGGCACACGGGCGAGGTCCGGGAGTCGGGCGAGGAAGACGCCGGGCAGGTCGACGACCTCGACGCTGCGGGGCTGTACGACGCGCTCTGCGCGCCGCTGCGGCGGGTCTGGCGCGGGGAGCCGGACATGGCCGCCCTGCCCGAGTACTACGCCGCCCAGGTCGACGGCCCGTGGGCGCTGATCCAGGCCCCGGCGCCGCCGAGCCCGACGGACGCGACGAACGAACCCACGGCGTTCACGCTGCGGCGCTGCGGGCTCGCGCGGCCGGTCGCGCTGCCCGTCCACTTCAGGCCGACGGCGCTCGGGGAGGGCTGGGTGGCCGGCCTGACGACGATCGCCCACCACGGGACGCGGTTCGACGTGATCCGCCTGGCCGACCGCCGCCGGTACAACATGGCGGGGGTCGGGCCGGGTTCCTACGAGGTGGTGTTCACGCGCGGGCGCATCTACGTGTCGAGCTCCACCGGCCTCTGGACCACGCGACTGCCCCAGAAGTAGGCAAGTCCTACAAGTCGAGTTGGAGGACTTGCCCGCGGAGCGGGATGTCCCAGTCGGTGTGGGGCTCCTCGGCGATCTGGTGGAAGCCGCGGCGCTCGTAGAGGCGGCGGGCGCCGGTGAGGGGGTGGTTGGTCCAGAGGACGACGCGGTCGGCGTCCCGCTCGCGGGCGTGGGCGACGACCGCGTCGATGAGCTTGCCGCCCACACCGAGGCCGCGGGCCCACGGCTCGACGAGCAGCAGGCGGAGCTTGGCGTCGCCGTCGTCCTCGCCATCGACGCACAGGACGCACCCGGCGGGTGCGCCGCCGGCCTCCGCGATCCAGCCGCGGGCGAAGCGCTGCGTGCTCGACTGCTCCGCGAAGTCCGCCACGACCCGCGCGCAGAGCGCCTCGAAGCCCGCGCCCCAGCCGAACTCCTCGAAGTACAGGACCCCGTGGCGCTCCACGATCCAGCCGAGGTCGCCGGGTCCGGGGTCCCGGAGCGTGACCTCCGGAGGCCCGTCGGCGCCGAGGATCTGCTGCACCGCGCCCATCGCGCCGACCAGCCGCGCGCGTGCTCCGGGGTCGACGTCCTCCAGCAGCTCCGACCACTGAGCGACCGCGCCGCGGTCGAGCCTGGCGACCTCGCGCCGGCCCCTGGCGGTCAGCTTCAGGACCTGCTTGCGCGCGTCGTGGTCGGCGCGCGAACGCGTCACCAGCCCGTCGTCGTCCAGCCGTGTGAGCAGGCGCGACAGCTGCCCCGCGTCCATGTCGAGCGACGCCTTCAGCGCCGCGACCTCCATCGCGCCGCCGCCGTCGCCCAGCTCGAACAGGACCCGCGCGTCCGGCAGCGCGTGGCGCGAGCCGTGCAGCCCACCGCGCAGCGCGCCGACCTTGTTGGTGTAGAACCGCGTGAACGCGCGGACGGCGGCGATCTCATCCATGACGCGCCCAAGCGTTCCGCAGATCGTTGACCAAGTCAAGCATTCCCGCACCGCCTATGGTGGAGCGATGGTCACGCGAGAGCTGGGGTACCACGGGCCGCGCGTCGGCGCGATCGGCTACGGCGCGATGGGGCTCAGCTGGGCCTACGGCAACCGCGAGGGCACCGACGCCGACGCGGTCATCAACCGCGCGCTCGACCTCGGCTGCACGCTGATCGACACCGCCGACGTCTACGGGCCGTTCCACAACGAGATCCTGGTCGGCCACGCGCTCAAGGGCCGCCGCCGCGACGAGTACGTCCTGGCGACCAAGTGCGGGTTGATGGTCAAGGATCCGGACACGCGGGAGATCGCGCGCAACGGCCGGCCGGAGCACATCCGCGACGCGATCGACGGCTCGCTGCGGCGCCTGGAGGTCGACCACGTCGACCTGTACTACCTGCACCGCCCGGACCCGGAGGTCGCGATCGAGGAGTCGGTCGGCGCGCTGAGGGAGGCGGTCGAAGCCGGCAAGGCCAAGCACATCGGGGTGTCGGAGGTAACGGCCGACGAGCTCGAGCGCGCCCACGCGATCCACCCGATCGCCGCCGTGCAGTCCGAGCTCAGCCTCTGGACCCGCGACCCGGTGGACAACGGCGTCCTGGACTTCTGCAAGCGCCACGGGATCGCGTTCGTCCCGTACTCGCCGCTCGGCCGCGGCTTCCTGACCGGCCGCCTCGACCGTGACGCGCTCGAGGACGACGACGCCCGCCGGCGCTGGCCGCGCTTCCAGCGCGAGGCGTTGGACGCCAACCAGCCGATCGTCGACGCGGTCCGGGAGGTCGCCGACCGCCACGAGGTCGCGCCCGGCCAGATCGCGCTCGCGTGGGTCCTGGCCCAGGGCGAGCACGTCGTCCCGATCCCCGGGACCAAGCGCGTGCCGTTCCTGGAGGAGAACGCGGCGGCGGTCGACGTGCTGCTCGGCTCCGAGGACCTCGACGCCCTCGACGGCCTGCCCGCGCCGGTCGGCGGCCGGTACTAGCCGGACCGGCGCGTCCCCGAGCGCAACTTCCGCCGCGCGTGGTCGTTGAGGCCGATGATGCGCAAGACCTTCACAGCAATCGCCCTCCTCGCGGCATTCGCCCCGGCGGCGGCCGCCTCGGCCGGCTCGGTCGAGACCCCCAAGCCGCTGGCGGCCACGTCGCTCCACGCCGCCGGGACCGTCCTCGGCGCGGCCGACCGCGCGACGATCGCGCTGCGCGAGGGCGACGGCTCGGTCCTGCTGCTCGGCGACGGCGACAAGCGCCGCACGCTCGCGGCGCGCCCCGGCTGCGTGCCGGCCGCCGCTGGGTCCGGCGTGATCGCGTGGGACTGCGTGGCGACGGTCGACATCACCGACCTCGCCGGCGCCCAGCAGGGCAGCTTCCCGCGCTACACCGCGCCCGGCGCCCAGTCGCCCGCCGTCACGTCGTCGGTGGGCAGCCAGTGGGTCTTCCAGGTCGTCCCGCCGGCCGACCGCGGCTACGGGGTGCGCTGGACGAACTGGCGCACGGGGGCGACGCGCAGCGACGACCCGACCGACCCCAGGTTGAGCTACGGCCTCGACACGCCCGCCCTGACGGCGCCCTACTGCGGCCCGATCGCGGCGAGCCCGGTCGGCGCGACCCCGGACCAGAACTACGAAGGCCCGGCGCTGCGCCCGGTGCAGTACCGCGCGCCCTACGCGCTGATCGACTCCCGGACGGGCCCGGCGCGACCGGGCAACCCGGTCCGGCACACGCTGCGCCGCTGCGGGAACGCCGGGTTCGTCAAGGTCCCGCCGTCGTTCACGACGGCGCCGGCCGCGGTCCTCGGCGGCGCCGGGTGGGTCGCCTGGCGCCCGGCGAGCGGGAGCGGCGCCTTGCAGATCATGCGCGCGGCGACCAGCCGTCGCTTCGTGGCCACGCGCGCGATCGCCACGCTGAAGGCGCCGGCGATCGTCTTCACGCGCAGCAACGTGTGGGTCCAGACGAGCGCGAGGACGATCGCGCGCGTCGCGTTGCCGGGCTAGGCCGTCCACCCAGGGGCCGCGCGGCTCAAGAACGCGCCTGGACGAACCGACCACCAGAAGCGATGCGGTTCGATTTCGCCCAGCTCCTGCTCGACGTCCTCGAGCGTCGTGCCTCCGACCTCCACATCACGGCGGGTTCGCACCCGAAGATCCGTGTTCGTGGCCGCCTGACGTCGTTGGAGGACTACCCCGTCCTCGACCCGACGGACACCCGCGAGATCATCTACGGGATCCTGACCAACGACCAGCGTCAGCGCCTCGAGCAGGATTGGCAGCTCGACTTCGCCTACGCGGTCCCGGGCACGGCTCGCTTCCGTGTGAACGCCTACCTGCAGCGCTCCGCGCTCAGCGCCGCGTTCCGCCTGATCCCGTCGGTCATCACCAAGATCGACGACCTCGGCCTGCCGCCCGTCGTCCACGAGTTCTGCAAGAAGCCGCGTGGCCTGGTCCTCGTGACCGGCCCGACCGGCTCGGGCAAGTCGACGTCGCTGGCGGCGATGATCGACGAGATCAACGAGTCCCGCGAGGAGCACATCCTCACGATCGAGGACCCGATCGAGTTCCTGCACTCGCACAAGAGGTGCATGGTCAACCAGCGTGAGCTGGGCTCCGACGCGCAGGGCTTCGGCCCGGCGCTGAAGGGCGCGTTGCGCCAGGACCCGGACGTGATCCTGGTCGGCGAGATGCGCGACCTCGAGACGATCTCGACCGCGCTGACCGCCGCCGAGACCGGCCACCTCGTCTTCGCGACGCTGCACACGCAGTCGGCGCCGCAGACGATCGACCGCATCATCGACGTGTTCCCGTCCCATCAGCAGGACCAGGTCCGGACGCAGCTGTCGGTCGCGCTTCAGGGCGTGATGACCCAGACGCTGATCCCGTCCGCCGACGGCTCCTCGCGCGTCGTGGCCTGCGAGACGCTGGTCCCGACGCCCGCGGTCCGCAACCTGATCCGCGAGGGCAAGACCCACCAGATCCTGTCGGCGATGCAGACCGGCGGCGGCGTCGGCATGCAGACGCTGGACACCGCGCTGGCGTCGCTCGTGCGCGCCGGCAAGATCACCCAGCGTGTCGCCGAGACGCGCTCCTCGACGCCCGAGGAGCTCAAGCGGCTCACGATGGGTCTCGGCGGCCTTCAGGCCGCATAGGGGAGAGCTGAGCCATGTCCACGTACGTCTTCAAGGCGATGGACCTGACCGGCGCGAAGGCGTCGGGCGAGGTCGAGGCCGAGAGCAAGCAGATCGTCAGCGACCAGCTCAAGCAGCGCGGGCTGATCGTCCTGGACATCGCCGACAAGCGCGGGTCCAAGGAACTGGAGATCCCGTTCCTGAACAGGATCAAGCCGGCCGATCTGACGATCATGACCCGCCAGCTGGCGACGATGGTCAACTCGGGCATGACGATCCTCCGCGCGTTGTACGTGCTGGAGGCGCAGACCGAGAACGAGAAGCTCGTCACGACGCTGACCGCCGTCCGCAAGGACGTCGAGGCGGGTCTCCCGCTGAGCGACGCGCTGGAGCGCCATCCCAAGGTGTTCAACCCGCTGTTCGTCGCGATGACGCGCGCGGGTGAGACCGGCGGTGTGCTCGACAGCGCGCTGACGCGGGTGGCCGACCAGCTGGAGAGCGCCGACTCGCTGCGCCGCCAGGTGAGGGCCGCGATGGCCTACCCGATGGTCGTCATGATCTTCGCGTTCAGCGTGCTGATCGCGTTGGTGGTGTTCTTGGTCCCGGTGTTCGTCGGGACGTTCAAGCAGTTCGGCGGCGACCTGCCGACGATCACGAAGTTCACCGTCGGGCTGAGCAACGCGATCACCGGCTACTGGTACCTCTTCATCCTGGGCGGCTTCGGCACGAGCTGGACGTTCAAGAGGTGGAAGACCACCACCGCCGGCCGCAAGCAGTGGGACACGTTCAAGCTGCGGATCCCGATGAAGATCGGTGACATCGTCCAGAAGATCGCGCTTGCGCGCTGGTCGCGGACCTTGAGCGCTCTGGTGTCGGCGGGCGTCCCGCTGATGCAGGCGCTGGAGATCACCGGCCAGACCGCGGGCAACTGGTGCATCGAGAAGGCGATGAGCGACGTCATCGAGTCCGTCCGCCAGGGCGGCACGATCGCCGATCCGCTCAAGCACGCCGCGGTGTTCCCGGGCATGGTCACCCACATGATCGGCGTCGGCGAGGAGACCGGCGCCATGGACACCATGTTGTCCAAGATCGCCGACTTCTACGAGGACCAGGTCGCAGCCGCGGTCAAGCAGCTCGCCTCCATCCTCGAGCCGGTGATGATCATCGTCGTCGGCGGCATGGTCGGCTTCATCGTCGTCTCCATGTACATGCCGCTCTTCAAGGTCTACGACGCCATCAAGTAAGCGTCGCTCCACTCAGGGGCAGGGTTGGAAGGGCGCCTCCGGGCGCCCTTCCGCGTTTCCGGGTCAGGGCGTGTCGACGATCTCGCGGCCGAGGGGGAGCAGCGAGACGGGGATCAGCTTGAAGTTGGCCAGGCCGAGCGGGATGCCGATGATCGTCAGGCAGAGCAGCGTGCCGGTGATCAGGTGGCCGAGGGCCAGCCACCAGCCGCAGAGGAGCAGCCAGATGATGTTGCCGATCCCGGAGGCGACGCCCGCGTCGCCGCGGCGCACGACGGTGCGGCCGAAGGGCCAGAGCGCGTAGAGGGCGATGCGCAGCGAGGCGATCCCGAAGGGGATCGTGATGATCAAGATGAAGCAGATGAGCGCCGCGATGGCGTAGCCGATAGCCAGCCAGAGCCCGGCGAGGACGAACCAGATGATGTTCAGCAGGAGCCGCATGCGGCCCCGGATCCTACGCCGCCGGTGCTTCGGAGAACTCGGCCTCCGACGCCGGCTCGGACATGGCGTCGACCAGGAAGGAGCCGGCGGTTGCGGCGGCGAGGGAGGCGATGGTCCAGAAGGGGCCCTTCCAGTTGGGGAAGAGCTTGGAGTCGATGGAGGGGGAGCCGGGGCCGCGGTCGACGAGGGCGGCCATCGCGGCGATGAGGACGGCGTTGTACTCGAAGCCGTTGTCGGTCACCCAGGGGCCGTTGGGGGCGTGGACCTTGCGGATCGCCGTGATCATGGTGCCCGAGACCATCGTGGCGGCCAGCGGTGTCGCGGCGCCGGCGATCAGGAGGGCTCCGCCGAGCGCCTCGGATACGCCGGCGGCGGCCGCGTGGCGCTTGCCGGGCCGCAACCCGATCGACTCGAAGAACCCGCCGGTCCCCTCGAGGCCGTGCCCGCCGAACCAGCCGAACAGCTTCTGCGTGCCGTGCCCGACGAACAGCGGGCCGACGATCCCACGGAGTGCCACGGTGCCGATGCTCATGACCCTGACGTTGCCCGGACAGCGACGCGGCGAACCGCCATGCGAGACTCCCGGGCCGATGCGGCGCAACATCACCATCGTGTTGGGCGCGGGCGCGCTGCTGGCCGCGGCGACCGCCGGCTGCGGCACGACCGACGACACGCACAACTACGGCTCGTTCACCGACTGCGCCAAGATCGGCAGGACGGTCACGACCAGCGACCCCAAGGGCGACCAGCGCCGCACCAACGGGACGTCCTCGGACGCCGCGCCGATGGGCGACCTGACCAAGCTCCGGATCGCCCGCGGCGGCGGCAGGCTCTGCGCCGAGTTCACGACCAACGACCAGATCAGGCCCTACGCCGCCTTCGTCCTGACGATGCGCCCGCAGGCGACCGACACGCCGGTCCTGCAGCTGGAGGCGGTCGTCCTGGCGGGCGAGGCGCCGAGGGCCAACCTCGACGTCACCGGCACCGGACACGCGTTCAGGAAGGTCGACGCGACCGTCGGCATCGACGGCAACCGCCTGTCGATCCTCGTCACCCGCGCGCCGTTCGAGAGGGCCGGCGCGGGCGCGGCGGCGATCTTCGACTCGTTCCGCTTCCAGGCCCGCTCGGCCGTCGCGACCAGGAACGAAGGTCGCGTGACGGACTGCATGCCGGTCTGCCAATAAGCGTCAACCCGCACAAGCGCGCAACTTGCCTGCACGGGGCGCTCGAAAACCTGTGCAAGAACGGCACCACCCGCTCAGGTGGGTTCGCCCATCTGCCGACCAACGGGACGTGGAGCAGGAGCACCCGGACATCAGCGTCGCGCCCCGCTCGTGGCTGTGCCCCGAGCCGGCCGACCGCGTCCGCGCCGTCGACATGGAGGCGCGGCTGAAGCCGTTCCGGCGCTATTCGTTCATCGCGATCGCGGTGGCGCTCCTGGCCTGCGGCCACTGGGTCGGCTGGTGGACGCTGATCCCGCTGGGCCTGTCGATCGTCGGCTTCGCGCTCGTCGACCGCCAGCACGCGTCGGCCAAGCAGCCCGAGATCACGATCGCCACCGCGTGGCTGATCTCCGAGCTGGCGATCGCCGGCTCGATCGCGCTGACCGGCGGCCCCAAGAGCCCGGCCGTCGCGTGGCTGGTGATCCCGCTCGTCACGCTCCCGGCGCGCTTCAACGCGCGTGCGGTCGCGGTCGGCGTCGGCGTGGCCTTCGGCCTGCTGCTGCTCGTCACGTTCGGTGTCGACGCGCGCTACATCACCCACCACCCGGACTCCGTGATCATGCCGATGACGCTGATCGGTGCGGTCGCGCTGCTGTCCAGCGCGCTGATGAAGTCCGACCTGGAGCACCGCAGCTCGTCGGTGATCGACCCGCTGACCGGGATGCTCAACCGCAACGCGCTGCAGACGCGCGTCGCCGAGCTCGTCGCGCAGGCCGAGATCCTGCGCGAGCCGGTCGCCCTGATCGTCGGCGACCTCGACCACTTCAAGAACATCAACGACGGCCACGGCCACGCCGCGGGCGACGTCGTCCTCAAGGACGTGGCCTACAGGATGCGCAAGGCGCTCCGGGCCTACGACCTCGCCTACCGCCTCGGCGGCGAGGAGTTCCTGATCGTCCTGCCCGGCGCCGACCACCGCCAGGCCGCGGAGGTCGCCGAGACGCTGCGCGCCGCGATCGCCGAGGACCCGATCGCCGGGCTGCTCGTCACGATCTCCTTCGGCGTCAGCGCGTCGGACCCCGGCGAGTTCGAGTACGACACGGTCTTCGCCGAGGCCGACCTCGCGCTGTACCGCTCCAAGCAGGAAGGGCGCAACCGCGTCCGCGTCAACGACACGCACGAGCGCGCCGACGAGCTCGGTGTCGTGACCAGCGCGTCGTACCCGCTCGCCGCCTAGCGGCGGCTACGCGTCGGCGCCGTCGATCTGCAGCCGGTGCCCCGGCCCGACGTGCAGCGTGCGCTTGCCGGCCAGCAGCTCCAGCAGCTCGTCGCCGACGACCTCGCGCCGCCAGCCCTCCAGCGTCCGGACCGACGGCTCGGGCTCGCCGTTGCGCACCGCGGTGACGATCTTCTGCAGGTCGGCGCGCGCGGCGATCAGCTCGTAGGCCAGCTCGGACTCCATCGCGCGCGTCCGGACCAGCGCCTCGCCGAGCGCGATCAGCGGTGCGTCCTCGGCGTCGGGCTGCGTCGGCTTGACGCCCTCGACCGGGATCGGCGGCTGCTCGCGCCCGCGCACGACGGCCTCGACGATCTGCTTGCCGCGGCGGTGCAGCGTCGCCTCGTTGAGCCCGCGGATCTGGCGCAGGCGGTCGACGTTCTGCGGGCGGCGCTTGGCGATCTCGACCAGCGCGGCATCGTGCAGGATCGACGAGACCGGCCGGTCGGCGCCGCGCGCGGACTCCTCGCGCCAGGCGACCAGCTCGCGCGCGACCGCGCGCTGGGACGGGTCCAGCGAGTTCACGCGCGGCAGCTTGCCGAAGACGACCTCGAGGTCGCGCCTGTCGTCGATCGCGGTGAACGCCGCGCACTCCTCGCGCGCCCAGTCGAGGCGGCCGAGCTCCGTCAAGCGCCCCTGCAGCGCGCTCGCGACCTGCAGCAGGTGCAGGACGTCCTCGCGCGCGTAGCCGAGCTGCTCCTCGGTCAGCGGCCGGTCGTCCCAGCGCGTGAACGACGCCGACTTCCTCAGTCGGACGCCGAGCGTCTCCTTCAGCAACGGCTCGTAGCCGAGCTGCGCGCGCATGCCCGCGAAGCCCGCGGCGACCTGCGTGTCGAAGACGTTGGTGATCTGCTGGCCCCAGTCGCGGCGCAGCAGCGCGACGTCCTGGCGGGCGGCGTGCAGGACGATCTCGATCGCCGGGTCGGCGAGCACCTCGGCCAGCGGCGCGGGGTCGTACTCCTCGGTCAGCGGGTCGAGGACGATCACCTCGGCACCGCCCTCGCCGTCGTCCAGGGCGATCTGGATCAGGCACAGGAGCGGCTGGTAGCGCCCTTCGCCCATGAACTCGGTGTCGATGCCGAGGCGGCCGGTCTCCCGTGCGCGCTCGGCGATCTCTGCGGGGGACCGCGACGGCATGGCCGCGCACGCTATCCGTTCACAGGCCCGGCAGTGGTCCCGACGGCCCCGGAGCGAACGCGCGCGGGTCGAAGCGCGCTACCAGCTCGGCCGCCGAGGGGCGCTCGTCCGGACCGCACAGCCCGACCGACGCGGCCAGCCGCGCGCGCACCGCGGCGGCGTCCTCGCCCTGCTCGCGGCGGTCGGCGAGCGTGACCGCGCCGTGGCGCTTGGCCAGCCGCGCGCCGTCGCCGCCGAGCACGAGCGGGACGTGCGCGAACGACACGTCCGGCAGGCCCAGCCGGCGCGCGAGCCAGAGCTGGCGCGGGGTGGAGTCCAGGAGGTCGTCGCCGCGGACGACCTCGCCGACCGCCTGCGCGCCGTCGTCGACGACGACCGCCAGGTTGTAGGCGTAGGCGCCGTCGTTGCGCCGGACGACGAAGTCGTCGACCACACCAACCTGCTCGCCGTGCAGGCGGTCGGTGAAGGCGATCGACGCCGCGCCCGCGTCCACCCGCAGCGCCGGCGGGCGGCCGGACGCCTCGCGCTCGGCGCGCTGCGCGGCGGTCAGGCGGCGGCAGGTCCCGGGGTAGTGGCCCTCGGGCAGCGGCCCGTGCGGCGCCGACGACGCCTCGCGGATCTCCGCGCGCGTGCACCAGCACGGATACAACGCGTCGTCCTCCTCGAGCGCGCGCAACGCGTTCTCATACACCTCGGTCCGCTCCGACTGCCGGACCGGCTCACCGTCCCAGTCCACGCCGATCGCGCGCAGGTCGGCGAGCTGCTCGACCTCGAAGCGCTCGCGCACGCGGCCGCGGTCGAGGTCCTCGATCCGCAGCAGGAGCTCCGCGCCCTGGGCGCGCGCGTACAGCCACGCCAGCAGCGCGGTCCGGAGGTTGCCGAGGTGCAGCGTCCCGGTCGGAGACGGCGCGAAGCGCCCCGTGCGGTTCGGGGTGCTCAGGACCCGAAGACCTCCGCGAAGCCGTCGCGCCAGCGCCGTGGCCTCCACTCCAGCGTCGTCACCGCGCGGCCGTTCAGGTTCCCGGGCAGCGTCGTCGCGTAGTGGACGACCGCATCGCCGGCCAGGCGGCGCGCCAGCCACGCCGGGACCCTCAGCGGCCGCTTGGCGCCCATCAGCTGCGCGGCGTGCGGCAGCCAGACGTGCTGGGGCAGCGGCTCGTCGCCGGTGATGTTGTAGATCCCGGTCGGCCCGCGGTCCAGCGCGCGCACGGTCGCCGCCGCGGCGTCGTCGACGTGGATGAACGAGGAGCGGCCCTCGGTGGAGCCGATCAAGGGGAAGCGGCGCTTGGCGATCATCTGTCCGATGGCCCCGTCCGGCGCGTACCAGGTGCCGGGGCCGTAGAAGAACCCATAGCGCAACGACAGCGCGGTCAGGCCGTCGGGCGCGCCGAGGATCGCAGCCTCCATCGCGCCGACCGCCTCGTGCTCGGGCGCCAACGGCGCGGTCTCGTCGTGGTCGGGGCGCCCGTCGGGTTGCGTGGCGAACGAGATCGACTGCACGAGGATCCGGCGCGCGCCCGCCGCGTGGGCGGCGGCGATGAACGTCGGGACGGTCTCGCGCCGCAGGCGGGCGGTCAGCTCGACGGCCGCGTCCATCCGCTTCGGGTCCGGCTGGGCCGGGAGCGCGGTCAGCTGGTGGATGACGACCTCCGGCTCCGCCGCGCGCACCGCGGCGTGCACGGCATCGGCGTCGAACGCGTCCAGGACCACCGGCGTCACGCCGCGTGCGCGCAGCGCCTCGGCCCGTGCGGCGTCGCGCGTCGTCCCGGTCACCTCGTGGCCCGCGGCCAGCAACGTGTCCACGAGCGGCCGGCCGATCACGCCGGTCGCGCCCGCCAGGAAGATCCTCATCGGGCGCGCTCCCGGTCGTCGCGGTCGGCGGCGCGGTACAGCCAGCCGATCGTCAGCGCGCCCGCCGCGAGCGCGACCAGGTCGAACGGCCCGACCCAGCCCGGCGACGAGTTGCCGATGTCGAGCAGGTGGTTGAGCGCGTGCAGCGCGAACTGCAGCCCGACCAGGGCCAGCGCGGGCGCGCGCCACGACGGCCGCGCGGTGCTGACCGCCAGCACGACCGCCGAGGCGAGGTAGAACGCGGAGATGTCGCGCAGGTCGTGCGTGTTGCGGGCGCCGAAGTCCGCGATCGCCGAGTAGAAGGTCGACGGGGAGGCGACGAGCCAGAGGCCGGTCACGAGCTGGACGCCGGCCAGGGCCCAGAGGCCGGCGCGGAGAGGGGCGTGCTGCATGGCCGCGACGCTAACGGGCCACCGGTCCGGCGGACAGGACCACTGCGCACGCACGCCGCAGGACCAGCGGCCGAGCCGCTACGCTCGCCGCCCAGTGAGTTCAGATGAAGAGACCCCCGAGCTCGACGACGAGGTCGTGCCCTGCACGGTGTGCCGCGGCACCGGCACGCTGATCTCCAACCTCGGCGGCACGCCGTTCAACGTCGACTGCGCCTGGTGCGAGGGGACCGGGACGTTCCTCCCGGACCACGACGCTCAGGCGGCCAAGAAGGCCGAGCTCGGCGACGCGCCCGCGGCCACCGCGTCGGAGGAGCCCTCCTCCGACGACTCCTCGTCCTGAGGCAGCGCCGCCGCGAGCGGCTCCTTGTAACGGGTGAACAGCGCGGCGATCACCAGCGGCGCCCACCACGTGATGTAGTAGTAGAACCAGTGCCCGCCGGGCAGCTGGATCGCGATCAGCACCGCGGCGGCCAGCGCGCAGACCTGCGTCAGCGTCCGGCGCCCGGGCCACAGGCCCGCGACCAGCGCGACGCCGATCCCGAAGACGTCGAGCGCCGTCTGCAACCAGCCGAGGTTGAAGGAGACGGCCCACAGCGAGAAGTCCGGGTCGCGGCCCAGCTGGTAGCCGAGCGTGCAGTTCCACAGCGCCCGCAGGCCGCCGTCGGCCGGGAAGTAGATCGCCATCGTGAACACGAAGATCGCGGCGCAGACGCCCGCGGCCTGCAGCCACTGACGGCGCCCGTCCTCGCGGTCGCGACCGCCGGTGCCGCGTGCGACGACGAGCAGCAGCGCGGCCGGTGAGAACTTCGCCGCGGTCGCCAGGCCGAGCGCGAGCCCGCGCGCCGGCGCCCACTGGAACACGAGCAGCATGATCACCAACAACATCGCGACGAGCCCGTCGTTGGTGTTGTCGAGCAGCGTCAGCAGCGTGAACGGGCAGGCGGCGAACGCCCACGCCATCGCCAGGCCGAGGCGCCGGCCCTCGGGCCCGGCGCGCAGCTTCAGGCCCAGCAGGACCAGCCCGACGATCGTCATCAGGTCGAAGAAGATCGCGGCGGCGTGCGCGGCCCACAACCGGTCGTACTCGCCTTCGAACGGGAACGCGGCCTCGAACGGGATGTAGGAGATGTAGTTGACCGGCCCGTACGTGTCGCCGTGCGTGTCGTTGTCGACGTACAGCTCCTGCCTGTGCATGATGCGGTCCGCGCCGGCGACCGAGGCATAGCCGATGTCCATCACCTTGGTGCTCTCGACGTTCAGCGCGACGCGCCCGCCGACCAGCGCGATCAGGCCGACGGCCAGCAGCCAGGTCGGGAAGTGGGGGACCAGCCGGCCGCGCGCGGCGCGCGGGCGCAGCCCTCCGAGCAGCATGCGGCCCAGCAGGTAGACCATCGGCGGGTAGATCATCAACACGCCGAGGTCCGAGTGCCCGCCCGCGTCGAGGATCGCGAACGAGACGCCGAAGCTGAGGATCACCGCGAGGTCGAGGACCAGCAGGCGGCGCAGGCGCCGCACGTCGATGAACGGCGCGAGGAAGAGGATCCCGAAGGTCAGCCAGACCCAGGGACGGCGGAAGCTCTGCTCGAAGCCGGGCCGCGCGATGTACGACGTCGCGGCGACGCCGGTGTAGACGCCCATGACGCGGCCGTAGGGGGAGACGTCGACCTGGGCGATCACGTGGCCGCCGTGGTCCTCGACCTGGACCTGCCAGAAGCTGTTGGCGAAGATCGAGACGTCGATCCTGGTGCCGTGCTGGGCCAGCCGCTTGGCGAACGCCGGCTGGCGGCGGGCGAGGCCGACCGCCTGGCGCGTGCTTGTCCTGAAGCCCGGGGGAACCTCGTTGAGCGAGGTCGGGGTGGTCACGCCGACGCCGACGATGTTGTCCGCGTGTGCCGCGGCCGGGGCCAGCGCGAGGACGAGCGTCAGGAGCAGGCCGAGGAGGGGGAGACGCCGCATGCCCACGAGATCGGCGCGCGCGCGCCGCGCTTGAGCGCGCGCCCGTGTAAAGGACGGCCGGGCCGCATGGGGTGTTCCCCCTAGAACAGAAGTCCAGAAATCGGACATCGAAGCGCAAGCCGGACCGGCGCACGCCGACAACTTCGACTGTGCGGTGACGGAACCACCGGGCAACTGACGGGGCTTGCTGCAAAGACCTAGACCCCGGATGACCGATGAGGGATGTCAACCCTCCGCACGTGAAGACCAAACACCAGATCTCACAGGAGGGATCGTCTTGCTTCAGCGCTTCAAGAACGAGGACGAGGGCTTCACGCTCATCGAGCTCCTCGTCGTCATCCTGATCATCGGCATCCTCGCCGCGATCGCCCTGCCGTCGTTCCTCGGCCAGCAGAAGAAGGGCCAGGACGCGTCGGCCAAGTCGGACGCCCGCAACATGGTCACCCAGCTCGAGTCCTGCTACGCCGACGCGCAGAGCTACACGGGCTGCAACACCTCGACCTCCGGCATCGCCATCGGCACCGGCACGGGCCAGACCACGGTCACCCCGAGCTCCGACGGCACGACGTACACGATCACGTCGACCTCGAAGTCGAACAACAGGTACGTCATCACGAAGAACTCTGACGGCACCGTCTCGCGTACCTGCCAGGGCTCCGGCTGCTCCAGCACCTCCTGGTAAGCGCAGTAGCGCTCACCGCGTAGGACATCGTAGTAGCGGCCGACGGGGCGGGCTCAGGCCCGCCCCGTCCGTGTTCCCGGCCATGCCCCCCAAGTTCACGGCCTTCCAGGGAGAGGTTCGCTTCACATGAACACCCGCTTCACCAGCGAGGACGACGGCTTCACGCTGATCGAGCTCCTCGTCGTCATCCTGATCATCGGGATCCTCGCCGCGATCGCGATCCCGTCGTTCCTCGGCCAGCAGCAGAAGGCCCAGGACACGTCGGCCAAGTCCAACGCGCGCTCGCTCGTCGAGCACGTCGAGTCCTGCTACGCGGGGACCACGGACTACACGAAGTGCACGGCGTCCCAGATGGACGAGACCGGGCTGCCGATCGGCACCGGCCAGGGCCAGGTCGACGTCACCAGCACGACCACCGACTCCTACACCGTCAGCGCGAGGTCGAGGTCCGGCGGCACATTCACGATCAGCAAGGACGTCAACGCCGGCTCCGGCCTGGTGCGCGGCTGCTCCGGCGGCAGCCGCGGCTGCAACAACGGCAGCTGGTAGGACGCATCGCGTCAAGGGCGCGGGGGCCGCTGCCGATCAACGGTGGTGACATGGCTCCCGCGCTCGCACCGGCCGCTCTCTTCGGCCTCATCATCGGCTCGTTCCTGAACGTCGTCGCCTGGCGCCTCCCGCGCGGCGAGTCGCTCGTCAAGCCGCGCTCGAAGTGCCCCGGCTGCGACACGCAGCTCAAGGCCTACGACAACATCCCGCTCTTCTCGTGGCTCGTCCTGCGCGGGCGTTGCCGCAACTGCAAGACGTCGATCTCGGCGCGCTATCCCGTCGTGGAGGCGGTGACCGGCGCGTTGTACGCCTTGGTCGTCGCCGTCAAGCACGACGATGCCGCGCAGCTCGTCCTCGGCCTCGTGCTCGTCACGTTCCTCGTGCCGATCGCGGTCATCGACCTCGACGTCAGGCGCATCCCCAACGCGCTGACCGCGCCCGCCGCCGTCCTGGCGATCGTCCTCGGCGCGCTGCTCGCGCCGCACGACCTGCCCGAGCAGCTGGCCGCCGGCGCCGCCGCGCTGATCTTCTTCATGTTGCCCGCGATGTTGTCCAAGAAGGGCATGGGCATGGGCGACGTCAAGCTCGCCGCCGTGCTCGGCCTCTACCTCGGCCGCGCCGTCGCGCCCGCGATCTTCATCGCCCTGATCCTCGGCGTCGTCGTCGGCGTGGCGGTGATGACCAGCACCGGCGTCACCGCGGGCCGCAAGGTCAAGATCCCGTTCGGCCCGTTCCTGGCCGCAGGCGCGCTGATCGCCTTCTTCGTCGGCGACTCGCTCGTCGACTCCTACACCGATCGTTTCTAGCGGTCCTGGCGCTCGGACGCCAGAACCTCTCCCGCCCTCAAGCGGCCGTCCACTTGGACGAACAACCGAGGGTGTCGGGGCGTGTGCTTGAGGCACCGCCACTTATCGCCGACCCACCGTCCTGAACATGGCCAAGCGCGCAACCAACATCGTCGGACTCGAGATCGAGCCTTCGGCCGTCCACGCCGCATCGGTGTCGGTCAACGGGGTCGTCTCCGTCAAGACCGCAGCCGTCGCCCCGCTGGAGACCGGCATCGTCCGGGACGGCGAGGTCAACGACGTCGACGCCCTCGCCGAAGCTCTGAAGTCGCTCTACCGCGACAACAAGGGCCTCGACAAGAAGGTCCGCATCGGCATCGCCAACCAGAAGATCGTCGTCCGCGTTCTGGAGCTCCCACCGCTCGAGGACCGCAAGGAGCTCGAGGCGGCCGTCCGCTTCCAGGCCCAGGACCAGATCCCGATGCCGCTCGACTCCGCCGTGCTGGACTTCCAGCCGCTGGACATCGTCGAGACCGAGCACGGCAAGCGCCAGCGCGTCCTGATCGTCGCGGCCCGCCGCGACATGATCGACCGCGTCATGGCCGCCGCGAAGGCCGCGGGCCTGAAGCCCGAGGGCATCGACCTCTCGGCCTTCGCGATGATCCGCGCGCTGCACCGCGCCCCGGCCGACCCGCTCGCGCCCGCCGAGCCGGTCCTCTACCTCTCGGTCGGCGGCCTCACGAACCTCGCGGTCGCCGAGGGCACGACCTGCCTCTTCACCCGCGTCGTCGGCGGCGGCCTCGAGGCCATCGCCGTCGAGCTCGCCGAGCGCAAGGCGCTGACGCTGGAGCATGCGCGGGGCTGGCTGCGCCACGTCGGCCTGGTCCTGCCGCTCAGCGAGATCGAGTCCGACGACCAGGACGAGATCGCCCAGGAGGCCCGCACGGTCCTGCTGGACGGCGTCCGCCGCATCGGCGGCGAGGTCCGCAACTCGCTCGACTTCCACCACGCCCAGGAGGGCATGAGCCTGCGCGTCCAGCGGGCCGTGCTCACCGGCGCCGCGGCCACCGTGCCCGGCTTCGACGACGCGCTCGCCGCCGAGCTCGGCCTGCCGGTCGAGTCCGGCGTGCTCGAGGGCTCGCCGGAGGGCCTCGATCCCCACCTGCTCACGATCGCGGCCGGCCTGGCCGTCGAGGAGGCTCCGGCCGCATGAGGGCTGTCAACCTCATCCCGTCCGACCAGCAGCGCGGCGCCGGCGGCGTCGCGGGCAAGTCCGGCGGCGGCGCGTACTTCGTGCTCGGCGGGCTCGCGCTCGTCGTCGCGATGGCCGCGCTCTTCTTCAGCGCCGACAGGTCGGTCTCCGACAAGCAGGCCAAGGTCGCCTCGCTGAACGCCGAGGCCACCGCGGCCGAGGCCAAGGCCGGGTCGCTGACCGCCTACACCAAGTTCGCGTCGATCCGCCAGAAGCGCGTCGACACCGTCAAGCAGCTCGCGGCCGCGCGCTTCGACTGGGCGCACGCGTTGCGCGAGGTCGCCGCCAACCTGCCGCGCAACGCCTGGCTGACCTCGATGACGGCGACCACGTCGCCGGGCGTCACGGTCAGCGGCGGCACCGCCGGCGCGCTGCGCCAGGGCCTGTCGGAGCCGGCGATCGTCATCTCCGGCTGCACGACCAGCCAGGCCGCCGTGTCCGGGCTGCTGACCCGCCTGCGCCTCGTCAACGGCGTCGACCGTGTCAGCCTCGAGGACTCCACGAAGGGCGCGGCCGGCAACGGCGGCGGCGGCGCAAGCTCCGACTGCCGCGGCGGGCACGCCAAGTTCCCGATCTTCAACGTGGACGTGTTCTTCAAGGCCACGACCGGCCAGATCGCGACCTCGGTGACCAACATCGATGCCGCCGGGACCACGACGACCGCGTCGCAGGTCACACCCGCGTCCAGCACGACGCCGGCGAGCACCGCGACGCCGGGCTCGACCGCAACGCCCGCCTCGACCTCGACTCCGGCGTCCACCACGACGCCCGGGGGGACCAACTGATGACCGCGCGTGACCGTTACGTCCTGATCGTCCTCGGCATGGTCGGCGTCCTCGGCGCCTTCTGGTTCCTGGCGATCAGCCCCAAGCACAAGGACGCCAGCGCGCTGTCGGCGCAGGTCTCGACCGCCCAGACGCGCCTGGACACCGCCAACGCGGCCGTGGCCTCCGCCTCGTCCGCCAAGGCCAAGTACTCCTCCGACTACTCGACGGTCGCCCAGCTGGGCAAGTCGGTGCCGGTCGACGACGACGTGCCCTCGCTGGTCTACCAGCTCCAGCACGCCGCCTCGGCCAACCACATCGACCTGGAGCAGATCAAGATGACCGGCACCTCAGCGGCGTCGGCGTCCCCGACCGGCGCGGCCGCCGCGGTCGCCTCGGCCACCGGCAGCACCACGACGCCGGGCACGACCACGTCGGCGACGACGACCTCGGCGCTGCCGCCGGGCGCGACCGTCGGCACGGCGGGCTTCCCGACGATGCCGTTCGCGTTCTCGCTCACCGGCTCGTTCTCGGACATGAACCGCTTCCTGCACTCGGTCAACAACCTGACGCAGGTCAACCGCGACGGGATCCTCGTCCGCGGCCGCCTGCTGAGCACCGACGGCGTCGTCTACGCGGCCGGCCCGAAGGGCTTCCCGGACATCCAGGCGACCATGGTCGTCACGTCCTACCTGCTGCCCGCCGATGAGGGCCTCACCGCCGGCGCCACCGCGCCGTCCGGAACGACCACGACGCCGAGCACGGGCTCGTCGACCGCCACCGCCAGCCTCATCCAGGACAACTAGCGATGCCTCCCTTCCTGCGCAACGTCATCACCGACCTCGTCGAGAAGCGCCTCTGGCCCGTGGCCGTGGCGCTGGTCGCCGCGCTCGTCGCGGTCCCGATCGCCCTCGGCGGCAAGTCCGAGGCGACCACACCGCCGGCCGTCGCCAGCGCCGCGACGTCGTCGGCCACGCCGTCACCGACCACGGCCGCCCAGGTCGTCAGCCTCGAGCAGCAGGCCGCGGGCAAGACCGCCAACGCCTCCTCGGTGCGCGATCCGTTCGTCCAGCACCACCAGCCGCACGCGACCGACGCGGAGATCCGCGCGTCCGTCAAGACGACCGCCGAGGCGCTCGTCGCGGCGCTCGCCCCGAAGAAGAGGGCGGCCACCTCGGCCTCCACCTCCACGGGCGGCGGCTCCTCGTCGAGCACCGGCGGGAGCACGAGCACCGGCACGACGACGCCGTCGACCGGCACGACGACCCCGTCGACCGGTGGCACGACGACGCCGGCCAAGAAGGTCACGACCTACAGCGTCGACCTCTCCTTCGGCGAGTCCGGGGCGGAGAGGAAGTACAACAACATCGCGCGCCTGACGCCGCTGCCGTCCTCGGACAGCCCGTTCTTCGTGTACATGGGCCTCAGCGCCGACAAGAGGTCCGCGACGTTCCTGATCAACGGCGACGTCGTCCCGTCCGGCGACGGCCACTGCACGCCGTCCCCGACCGACTGCCAGCAGATCACGCTGACGAGGGGCGACATCGAGTTCTTCGACATGCAGAGCGGCACCGCCGGCGTCGTGCAGTACCAGCTGGAGCTGCTGAACATCAAGGCCACCACGACGACCGCGGCCAAGGCCCAGACGGCCAAGGCCCGCGAGTCGAAGGCCGGCCGCGACGTGATCCGCCAGATCGTCGCGACCGACCCCGACAAGCTGTCGTCGCTGACCTACAACAAGAGCCTCGGGCTCCTGCAGCGCACGGCCGTCAAGCCGGCCGGCGAGGCTGTCAGCAAGACCAACACGGTGGTCTCCGGCTCGGGCTCATAGACTTCGGCGCCGCATGGCGCTGAACTTGATCACCGCAGGGGAGTCCCACGGACCGGGCCTCACGACCATCGTCGAGGGGCTGCCCGCGGGGCTCGCCCTCGAGCAGGAGTCGATCGATCGCGACATGGCCCGGCGTCAGCTGGGCCATGGCCGTGGTGGGCGCATGAAGATCGAGAAGGACCACGCCAACGTCACGGCCGGGGTCCGGCACGGCAAGACGCTCGGCGGCCCGATCGCGCTCCAGGTCCCCAACCGCGACTACCAGAACTGGGAAGAGCGGATGAACCCGTGGCCGGTGGAGGCCGAGATCCCCGAGGTCCACCTCCCGCGCCCGGGCCACGCCGACCTCAACGGCGTCCAGAAGTACCGCTTCTCCGACGTCCGCAACGTGCTGGAGCGCGCCAGCGCGCGCGAGACCGCGGCGCGCGTCGCGGGCGGCGCGCTGTGCAAGGCGTTCCTGAGCGCGCTCGGCGTCGAGGTCCGCTCGCACGTCATCCAGATCGGCGACGTCTACGTCTCCGATCGCGACGCCGCGCTGACCGTCGCCGACTTCGACGGCGTCGACGATGACAAGGTCCGCTGCCTGGACCCGGTCGCCTCCAGGGCGATGGTCGACCACATCAACGTGCAGCGCAAGGCCAACGAGTCGATCGGCGGCGTCTTCGAGGTCGTCGCGTTCGGCCTCGTCCCGGGCCTCGGCTCGCACGTCTCCTGGGAGGAGCGCCTGGACGGCCGGATCTCCGGTGCGCTCGGCTCGATCCAGGCGGTCAAGGGCGTCGCGTTCGGCGACGGCTTCGACCTCGCGGGCAAGCCCGGCTCCCAGGCCCACGACGAGATCTTCTACACCGAGGAACGCGGCTACTACCGCGAGACCAACCACGCCGGCGGCCTGGAGGGCGGCATGACGACCGGCGGCGCGCTGGTCGTGCGCGCCGCGCTGAAGCCGATCCCGACGCTGACCAAGCCGCTGCGCTCGGTCGACATCTCCACCCACGAGCCCGCGCAGGCGCTGCGCGAGCGCACCGACTCCTGCGTGGTCCCGGCCGGCGGCGTCGTCGGCGAGGCGATGCTGGCCTACGTGCTGGCCGACGCCTACCGGCGCAAGTTCGGCGGCGACCACATCGAGGACGTCCGCGAGGCCGTCGCGCGGTACACCGAGCGGATCGCGTGGCGCGGCTGACCGTCGTCATCGGCTTCATGGGCGCGGGGAAGACGACCCTCGCCCGGGAGCTGGCGGCCGCGCGCGGCGTCGAGCACGTCGACACCGACGACCTCCTCGTCGCCCGCTTCGGGCGGCCGATCGAGACGGTGTTCGCCCAGGACGGCGAGGCCGCGTTCCGCGCCGCCGAGGCCGAGGTCGTCCTCGGCCTGCTCGACGCGCCGCGCGACGCCGACATGGTGGTGTCGCTCGGCGGCGGCTCGGTCCTGCACGAGGACGTCCGGGCCGCGCTGTCCCGGCACACGGTCGTGCTGCTCGACGTCCCGCTGGAGACCGCCTGGGCGCGTGCCGAGGGCCGCGGCCGCCCGCTGGCGCGCGACCGCGCCGCGTTCGCCGCGCTGCACGCCGAGCGCGCCGAGATCTACGAGGCGCTCGCCGACGCGCGCCTGCCGCAGGCCGACCCGGGCGTGATCGTCCGCGCCGACGCCGCGCTGCGCGTCCTGGAGTCCGCACCCGAGGGCACCCGGATGCTGTGGGCCAGCGCGGCGACCGGCGAGTACCCGGTCTACGTCGGGCGCGGCGTGCTGGCGCTGGCGGGCGCGCCGCTGGCCGGGCTGCCCGGCCTCGGCGGGCGCTCGATCGCGATCACCGACGAGGCGGTCGCCGAGCACCACGTGGGCCCGCTGGTCACGGGCGGCATCGCGGGGCTGGTCGAGTTCCCGCCCGGCGAGGAGCACAAGACGCTCGCGACCTGCGAGCGCGTCTGGACCGCGCTGGTCGAGCAGAACGTCACGCGCGCCGACCACCTCGTCGCGCTCGGCGGCGGCGTCGTCGGCGACCTCGCGGGCTTCGTCGCCTCCACGTTCCAGCGCGGGATCCCGGTCGTCCAGTGCCCGACGACGGTCGTCTCGCAGGTCGACTCGGCCTACGGCGGCAAGACCGGGGTGGACCTGCCCGCCGCCAAGAACTACGTCGGCGCCTACCACCAGCCCGCCGCGGTCCTGGTCGACACCACCACCTTGGCCACGCTGCCCGCCGAGGAGCACGCCGCCGGCTACGCCGAGGTCGTCAAGACCGCGCTGATCGCGGGCGGTCCGCTGTGGGCGAAGGTCGCCGGCGGCGCGCCGGTCGACGACGACGTCATCTTCGCCTGCGCCAGGACCAAGCTGGAGGTCGTCGCCGCCGACGAGCGCGACGGCGGCCGCCGCCAGGTGCTCAACCTCGGCCACACGGTCGGCCACGCGCTGGAGACCACGCTCGGCTACGGCACGCTGCGCCACGGCGAGGCCGTCGGCCTCGGGCTGTTGGCGGCTCTGCGGCTGAGCGGCCTCAGCGACCTGCGCGGACAGGTTCGCCAACTGCTGAGCGCCGCCGGCCTGCCGGTCACCCTCCAAGGCCATGATGTCGACCCGGACACCATCGTCGCCGCGACGCGCCTGGACAAGAAGCGCACCGACACCGCGCGCACGCCGTTCGTGCTCGTACGCGCGCCGGGGGACGTCGTCCACGGCCAGGACGTAGCCGACGACGACATCGCGCTCGCCGTGCGAGAGTTGTCGCCATCGTGACCACGCGCAACCGCGTCCTCATCGTCCACGGCGTCAACCTCGGCATGCTCGGGCGTCGTCCCGCAGAGATCTACGGCGGCATCACCTTCGACCAGCTCGAGCAGAGGATCGCCGTCTTCGCCCACGAGCTGAACCTCGAGCCGCGGTTCTTCCAGACCAACCACGAGGGCGCGCTCGTCGAGCACCTGCACCGCGCCGACGACCGCGCCGACGCGATCGTCATCAACCCCGGCGCGTGGACGCACTACGCCTGGTCGATCCGCGACGCGCTCGAGATCGCCGCGCTGCCGACCGTCGAGGTGCATCTCTCCGACGTCGACGCGCGCGAGGAGTTCCGCCGCATCTCGGTCATCCGCGACCTCTGCGTCGAGACCGTCAAGGGCGAGGGCGTCGAGGGCTACCGCACCGCGCTGACCCGCATCAAGAAGGAGCTGGAGCTGTGAGCAACCCGATGGACCGCGCCGACCGTGTCGCCGCCAAGCTGGCCGAGCGCGAGCTCGACGCCCTGCTCGTCACCGACCTCGTCAACGTCCGCTGGCTCACCGGCTACACGGGCTCCAACGGGCTCGCGCTCGTCGGGCCGGCCGCGCAGCGTGTCTTCCTCACCGACTTCCGCTACCTGACGCAGGCCTCCGAGCAGGTCGCCGACGGCTGGCAGCGCGAGATCGCACCCGAGCTGCAGCAGGCGGTCACCGGCTTCGTCGGCCCGGCCGACGGCAAGACCGTCAAGCTCGGCTTCGACGACGCGCACATGTCGGTCAGGGATCACACCGCGCTGGCGGGCCGGATCGCCGAGGGCGTCGAGCTGGTCGCCGCCGGCGGGATCATCGAGGACCTCCGAGCGGTCAAGGACGCCGACGAGCAGGCGAGGATCCGCGCCGCCGCCAAGCTCGCCGACGCGGCGCTGTCCGAGGTGCTGACGCGCGGGCTCGCGGGGCGGACCGAGCGCGACGTCGCGCTCGACCTCGAGATGACGATGCGCAGGGCGGGCGCCGAGTCGGGCTCGTTCCCGTCGATCGTCGCCTCGGGCACGCACTCGGCGCTGCCGCACGCGGTCCCGCGCGACGTCGAGATCCCCAAGGGCACGCTCGTCACGATCGACTGGGGCGCGCAGCTGGACGGCTACGCCAGCGACTGCACGCGCACCTACGCGACCGGCGAGCTGGACCCGCGCGACCGCGAGATCTACGAGCTGGTCCTCAAGGCCCAGATCGAGTCGCTGGCGGCCGTCAGGGCCGGCGCCGGCGGGCGCGCAGTCGACGCGGTCGCCCGCGAGATCATCACCGCGGCCGGTCACGGCGAGCACTTCGGCCACGGCCTCGGCCACGGCGTCGGCGCCGAGGTGCACGAGGGCCCGCGGCTCTCGCAGCGCTCCGAGGCGACGCTCGAGGTCGGCCAGGTCGTGACCGTCGAGCCCGGCGTCTACGTGCCCGGCGCGGTCGGCGTCCGGATCGAGGACCTGGCGATCGTGACCGCGGACGGGTCCGACGTCCTGACCTCGCTGCCGAAAGAGCTGCAGATCATCGAATAGCAGCCGAAGACGAGGGTGTGGGGGATCGCTCGCACCCTCGGCTGCACCTCTGGGCGCTCGGCGCGCTGGGTCTCTGGCTGGCCGCGTTCGAGCTGAACCTGCTGACCGGCGCGTTCCCGCACACCGGCCTGCTCTTCGGACGCTCGTCGCACCTCGTCGTCGACTTCGGCTCGGGCGTGCTGTGCGCGCTCGCGGCCTGGCGCGTGCGCGGCCCGATGCGGCTGGCGTGGATGCTCGTCGCGATCGGGACGATCTGCTGGGCGGCGGGCGACGTCTACTGGACGGCGGTGCTGTCGCAGAAGGACACGATCCCGGTCCCGTCGGTCTCGGACTTCGGCTACCTCGCGTTCCCCGTCCTCGCCTTCGCCGGGCTGGCGCGCGTGCTGACCGCGCGCGTGCACGGCGCGCCGAGGCGGATGTGGGTCGACGGGATCACCGCGGCGCTCGCGGTCTCCGCGGTGGCTGCGGCGATCGTCGTCCCGGGGTTCGTGGACTCGATCGGCGGCGACTGGAAGTCGGTGGCGACCAACGTCGCCTACCCGCTCAGCGATCTGATCCTGCTGGGGTTGGTCGTCGCGGCGATGGCCGTGCGCGGCTGGCGCTTCGACTGGTCCTGGGCGCTGGCGGGCGTGGGCATCGTCTCGTTCTGGACCGCGGACTCGCACTACCTCGTGGCCGTCGCCCAGGGCGGCGGCGGCTTCCCGGACCCGTGGGACGCGGGCTGGGACTTCGCGTTCCTGATGTTGTCGGTCGCGGCGGTGGTCCCGGTCCGCGTCGCGGTCGCCGCGCGCGAGGGGCAGGGGCGCAAGCGTGCGACGATCCTGCCGCTGGCCTTCGGCGCGACCGCGCTGGGCGTCCTGGTCTACGCGGGTCTCGGGACCGTGACGCCGACCGCGGTCGTCCTCGCGGGCCTGGCGCTGTTCGCGGTCGGGATCCGGTTGTACATCGCCTTCGCCGACAACGCCACCATGTTGGAGGCCACGCGCCGCGAGGCGTTCACCGACGCCCTGACCGGCCTCGGCAACCGCCGCGCGCTGACCCAGGACCTGGAGCGCGCGATCGCCGGCGCCACCGAGGGCGGCGAGCCGGTCGTCCTGGCGCTGTTCGACCTCGACGGCTTCAAGCACTACAACGACTGCTACGGCCACCCGGCCGGCGACGACCTGCTCGTCCGCCTCGGCGGCAACCTCGCCCGCGCCGTCGCGAGCCATGGGCGCGCCTACCGGATGGGCGGCGACGAGTTCTGCGCGCTGCTGCGCCCGAGGCTCGCGCGGCCCGCGCTGGTCGCCGCCAACGCCGCGGCCGCGCTGCGCGAGCGTGGCGAGGGCTTCGACATCGGCTCCTCGCACGGCTTCGTCGTAACGCCCGCCGAGGTCACCGACCCGGCCGAGGCGCTGCGCCTCGCCGACCAGCGCATGTACGCCCAGAAGCACGGCGGCCGCAAGTCCGCGGGTTCGCAGTCGCGCGACGTGCTGCTGCGCGCGCTGGCCGAGCGCAACCCGGACCTCGGCGAGCACCTCTCGCAGGTCGCCGAGCTGGCGGTCGCGGTCGCGACCACGATGGGCCTGTCGCCGGTCGAGGTCGAGCAGGTCCGCCACGCGGCCGACCTGCACGACGTCGGCAAGGTCGCGATCCCGGACGCGATCCTCGACAAGCCCGGCCCGCTGGACGACGAGGAGTGGGTCTTCATGCGCCGCCACACGGTCATCGGTGAGCGGATCGTCGCTGCCGCGCCCGCGCTGAGCGAGGTCGCGTTCCTGGTCCGCGCCTCGCACGAGCGCCACGACGGCGGCGGCTACCCGGACGGCCTGAGGGGCGACGAGATCCCCCTCGGCGCGCGGATCGTCAGCGTCTGCGACTCGTTCGACGCGATGGTCGCCGACCGCCCGTACCGCGCCGCGCTGCCCGAGCACGTCGCGCTGGCCGAGCTGGAGCGCTGCGCGGGCGCGCAGTTCGATCCGGCGGTCGTCGCCGCGTTCCGCGCCGCGCTGGAGGACCTGCGCGCCGACGACACGCCGGTGCTGCGCGCCGCCGCGTAGCCTGCGCGCGGTGGCCGACGACCCCGGGCGCAACTACTGGTGCAAGGCGATCGGGCACGCCCGCGGGCCGCTGCCCGAGGCGTGGCTCGGCGACGAGCGCTGGCACACGCGCCTGGCCCGGACCGGCTTCCCGCGCAGGCCGCGGATCGTCCCCGGCGACCGGCTCGTGTTGTACGCCTCGGTCTGGAAGCGCGTGTTCGGCCTGGCCGAGGTGATCGGCGAGGTCCGGCCGTCCGGGCACGAACGCTGGCCGTTCGAGGTGCCGCTGGAGGCGTTGCTCGTCATCCCGCACCTCGAGAACGCGCCGCCGATCGAGGCGATGGGCGTCATGCCGCGCTCGATGTCCCAGCAGTCGCACATCTCGATCACCCCGCGCCAGTACGCGCTGGCGGCCGAGGCGATCGGCTCCGTCGGGCACTGACGGTCAGAAATGCGCCGCAATGGGAACACCGGGTCCTATGGCGATTCTGGAGCTGGTCCAACCGCGCCCGGACTGGATGGGCGCCCTCGGCGTCGCGCTCACGCGCCCGCCCGGCGTGCCGGAGCGTCGCGGCGGCGAGGATCCGTGGAACACCGAAGCTGCGCAACCCGCACGACCGCGCCGCATCTCCGACGATCTCGCCTGGTTCCGCCAGGCGCTCGACGACCCGCCGTCGGCGGGCCTGAAGCCGCTCGACGACACCGCCTCGGTGGCGGCGTGGGACTGCGGCGACAGGGACCTGACCGACCGCCTCTCGCGCCTCGACGACCGCGGCATCCTCGACGCCGCGGGCTTCATGCTCCACGACCCGGACATGGCGTTGTTGTAGGACACGCCACGAGCCCTGCGCCCGTAGGATGCGCCGATGTCCGCCACTACGCAGCCGCACCTGATCCTCCACGTCCTGCCGCCGTCTCACCCGTGCGCGACGGTCGAGGCCGCGCTGAGGCTGAAGGGGCTGGAGTACGAGAAGGTCGAGTTCGGCGCGGGCAAGCACATCGAGCCGATGACCGAGCTCTACGGCTCGCACACCGTGCCGGGGATGCTGATCGACGACGAGCCCGTCCACGGCTCCAACCCGATCATGGAGCGCCTGGAGCAGCTCGCGCCCGACGCGCCGTCGCTGTACCCGGCCGAGCGCGCCGAGGCGGTCCGCGAGGCCGCGGCATGGGGCGACGCGCACCTGCAGGACCTCGGCCGCCGGCTGCCGTGGGGCTCGCTCTACTTCCGGCCCGAGGCGCTGGGCACCTTCGCGCCCGGCGGACAGCCGCTCGACCCGGCCGGGACCGACTACGCGATCAGGTTCGTGCGCGGCACGATGAAGTACCACAACATGACGATGGTCCAGGTCGCCGAGGACCTCCAGCGCCTGCCCGCGCTGCTCGACCAGGTCGATGCCTACGTGTCGGACGGCGTCCTGGCCAACGTGACGCCGAACGCCGCCGACTTCCAGATCGGCGCGACGCTGTCGGTGCTGCTGACCGTCGGCGACGTCAAGCCGCTGATCGAGGCGCGCCCGGCGGCCGCGGTCGCGCGCAAGTGGTTCGACGACCGCCCGGGCATCGTGCCCGCCGGCGCGTTCCCCGCGGGCTGGGTCCCGACGCCGCGCTTCGACTAGCGCAGCAGCGCGGCGAGGACGACGCGCAGCCGGTCGGCGTCGCCGCGCAGCCCGGCGGCCGCGTCGTTGTAGAGGAACGCCTCGACCAGGCGGACGATCGCGTAGGCCAGCGTCGGCGCGTCGGCGGCGAGCCTCAGCTGCCTGCGCGCGACCGACTCCTCCAACATCGCCTGCGTGCGCTCCACCCACGCGGGCTGGACGAGGCCGCCGCTGGACGTGAGGATCCGCAGCGCCGCGTCGCGCTCGGTCTCCAGGAAGCGCCGCAGGCCGCGGTCGGCGGCGAGCGTCCGGACGACCGCGCTCAGCGCCTCGACCACACCATCTTGCTCGGCCTGCGTGCGCGCGTGCTCGAACGTCGGCCCGGACGCCGCCACGATCGCCTCGCCGATCAGCCCCTCGCGCGTGCCGAACCAGCGGTGCGCCGTCGCCCGCGCGACGCCCGCCTCCGCGGCGACCGCCGCGACGTCGATCCGCTCGCCATGGCGGAAGCGCCGCGCGGCGGCCTCCACCACGTCGGCGCGTGACGCCGCAGCGACGCGGCTCACGCCAGGACGGACTTCGTCGGACGGCCACCTGCGCCGGGCGGCGTCAGCCCGCTCATCACGTAACAGTAAGGCCGCCGTCGACCGGCAGCGTCTGGCCGGTCACGTAGCCGGAGGCCGGTGCGGCCAGGAAGACGACGGCGGCGGCCAGCTCGCGCGGGTCGCCGGTCCGGCCCGAGAGGATCCGGTAGTTCATCATCTTGAGGTAGTCGTCGGGGTACTGCTCGGTCATCTCCGAGGCGAAGAAGCCCGGCGCCAGCGCGTTGACGCGGATGCCCTTGCGGCCGGTCCACTGCTGCGCGAGGTCGCGGGTCAGGCCGATCAGGCCCGCCTTCGACGCCGCGTAGGCGGCCTGCGGCAGGCCCGCGGTCGTGATCCCCAGCACCGACGAGATGTTGATGATGCTGCTGCCCGGCTGCATCACGCGGCCGCACGCCTGGGCCATCCAGTAGCAGCCGTTCAAGTTGACGTCGATGACCTGGCGGAACTGCTCCGGGGTCTCGCGCGTCGCGGGCACGGCGGTGCCGATCCCGGCGTTGTTGACCAGCACGTCAACGCGGCCGAACTCGGCCATCGCGGCCTCGACCAGCGCGGTGCAGTCCTCGGGCTTGGCGACGTCGGTCGCGACGGCCAGCGCGCGGCGCCCGGTGGCCTCGACGAGCTTCTTGGTGTCCTCGAGCTTCTCGACGCGGCGCGCGCCGATGACGACGTCGGCGCCGGCCTCCGCCAGCGCCTGGGCAAACGCGACGCCGAGGCCGGACGAGGCGCCGGTGACGATCGCGACCTTGCCGTCGAGGCGGAAGCTGTCGAGGACGGGGGACAGGACGGGCTCAGCGGACATGCGCGGCATCCTACGCCGCGATTGCGACAGATGCCAGTAGGTGTCGCTTAACCGCGCGCGTCCCTGACGATGCCCGGCAGCCTGAGGAACAGCTTGGGCAGGTCGGTCAGCGCGTGGTCGATCGCGCGCAGGACGTCGGCGTGCACGTCGTGGCCGTGCTCCGGGATCCCGTGGCCGACGAGCAGGTGCTCGGGGTTCAAGTCCTTCAACATCTTCGGCGGGAACAGGCGCCGCAGCGGGTGCACGCCGACCGGCCCGTCGCCGACCGCGAACGCGGAGACCGTCCCGAGCGACTCGCTGACGACCAGCGCGCGGCGCGCCGGATCCCACAGCGCGACCTCCTTCCAGAGCGGGTTCCAGACCACGCGCCGCGGCTCGAACGGCAGCTCGCCGCTGCCGTGCAGGACCTCCTCGGTCGTCCAATGGCGGACGCCGAGCTCGCGCGCGAGGTCCGCGCAGTCGCGGTTGTGGCGGTCCAGCAGCTGCAGGACGCCCGCGGGTGCGCCAAGTTGGGCAACCTCCGCCAGCGCCGCGTCGTCGCGGGCCGGGTCGATCAGCCACACACCGCCGTCCGGAGCGGTCAGCGCATGGCTGCCGCGCTGCATCGGCTCGTCGATCACCCAGGTCAGCCCGAGGTCGTGGTGGTGGATCGTGGCGCTCATCAGGCGACCTTAGCTTTCGATCCTGTTAGGGCACCCGACATCGCGGCTTAGGCGTCCCTAAGATGCACGGCATGCTTCCGACGTTCGTGATCGGCCTGCGCGAAGGCGTGGAGGCCGCGCTCATCGTCTCGATCATCGCGACCTTCCTGCGCAGCGAGGGCCGCAAGGACGCCCTGCGCTGGGTCTGGGCGGGCGTGATCGCCGCCGCGGCGATCTGCCTCGCGGTCGGCATCCTGCTCGAGGTCCTCAACCAGGAGCTGCCCCAGAGGCAGCAGGAGGGCCTGGAGACCGTCGTCGGCTTCGTCGCCGTGGGCATCGTCACCTTCATGTTGGTGTGGATGCGCCGCAACGCGGCCGGCCTCAGCTCCGAGCTGCGCGCCAGCACGGCCGCGGCGCTGAAGGACGGCTCGGTCAAGGCGCTGATCGGGATGGCGTTCTTCGCCGTCTTCCGCGAGGGCTTGGAGACCGCGGTCTTCCTCGTCGCCGTCTTCCAGAACAGCGACAACCCGGGCAGCGCCGGTCTCGGCGCGATCCTCGGCCTGCTGTGCGCGGTCGTGATCGGCTTCGCGATCTACCGCGGCGGCATCAGGCTCAACTACGCGCGCTTCTTCCGCTTCACCGGCCTCGTCCTCGCGCTCGTCGCGGCGGGCCTGGTCGCCAGCGCGCTGCACACCGCCCACGAAGCTGGGTGGATCAACTTCGGCCAGGACCAGGCGTTCGACCTGACCTGGCTGGTCGTGCCCGGCACGTGGACCGCCGCATTGCTCACGGGCATGCTCGGCCTGCAGCCGCAGCCGACCGTGATCGAGGTCGTCGGTTACCTCGTCTACGCCGTTCCCGCCATCGTCTACATCTTGATCCCGGCCCGCAAGAGGGGCCCCAAGGAGCACCGCATGAAGAGCACCGCCGTTGCGACCGTGGTCGTCACCACGGCCGCCGCCCTGCTGTTGACCGCCTGCGGGTCGTCGGACGACAAGTCCGGCGGTTCGAGCGGGTCCAAGCAGGTCGCCGTCAAGCTGACCGACGCGGGCTGCGAGCCGGCGACGCTGAAGCTCAACGCCGGGCCGACGGAGTTCAAGGTCACCAACGGGGGCACGGGCCGGGTCTCCGAGATGGAGGTCCTGAGCGGTTCCCGGATCCTGGGCGAGAAGGAGAACCTGGTCCCCGGGCTGTCCGGCTCGTTCACCATCAACATGAGGCCGGGCACGTACGCGATGTCCTGCCCGGGTGGCAAGACCGCGGCGACCGGCACGATCAACGTCGGCGGCACGGCCGTGGCCGACGGTGCCGACAGCAACCCGCAGCTGAAGGCGGCGACGGCGTCCTACGCGTCGTACGTCACCAACCAGGTCAAGGTCCTGAAGACCAAGGCGCAGAGGTTCGCCGATGCGGTCAAGGCCGGCGACGTCGACGAGGCCAAGGCGCAGTTCGCGGCCGCCCGCGCGCCGTACGAGACGATCGAGCCCGTCGCCGAGTCGTTCGGCAACCTCGATCCGGAGATCGACGCGCGCGTCAACGACGTCGCCAAGGGCGACAAGTGGACCGGCTTCCACCGCATCGAGCAGGCGCTGTGGGTCAAGAGGTCGACGGCCGGTATGGCGCCGCTCGCCGACAAGCTGATGAGCGACATCGGGCGGCTGGAGTCCAAGACGACCGGGCTCACCTACCAGCCGGAGGAGCTGGCCAACGGCGCCAACGGGCTGCTCGACGAGGTCTCGTCGTCGAAGATCACCGGCGAGGAGGACCGCTACTCGCACACCGACCTGTCGGACTTCGAGGCCAACGTGGCCGGCTCCGAGACCGCGTTCGGCCTGCTGGCCCCGGCGCTGAAGGTCAAGAACCCGCAGCTGGCGACGACGATCGCGGCGCGGTTCGACGCGGTCAACGCCGAGCTGGACAAGCTCAAGCAGGGCGACGCGTTCCCGAGCTACGACACGGTCGACAAGGCCGAGCGCAAGCGCCTGAGCCAGCTGGTCAACGCGCTGGCCGAGCCGCTGTCGAAGGTCGCGTCGCAGGTCAGCGCGTCGTAGCGGCGGTACCCTTTACGGGAATGGATCCCGTCAAGGCACAGCACGGTCACGATCACGCGCACCAGTGCGCTGACGGGGAGTGCTGGGCCGAGCGGGCGACGGAGGCGCTGGCCGCGGCGGGGTACCGCCGCGGCGGCGCACGCGCGTCGCTGATCGAGCTGCTCGACGATCAGCGCTGCGCGCTGTCGGCGGCCGAGATGGAGGACGCGCTCTCGACCACCGCGACGCGCCCCGTCGCGCGCGCCTCCGTCTACCGGATCCTCGAGGAGCTCGAGGCGCTGAAGCTCGTCACGCGGGTCGAGGTGGGGCAGGGGCTGGCGCGCTTCGAGGCGCACCGGTCAGAAGGCCATCACCATCACATGGTCTGCGACGCGTGCGGCGTGGTGATCCCGTTCGAGGACGACGAGCTGGAGCGGTCGATCCAGCGGCTCGCGCAGAAGGTGACGTTCACGGTCGCAGAGCACGACGTCGTGCTCCACGGGTCGTGCGCGGAATGCTCTGCGTGAGCAGCGCCAGCGCGTAGACGGCGCAGATCGTCAGGGCGATCGAGGCCCCGGCGGCGGTGCGCGCGTAGTAGGACAGGTACAGCCCGCCGATCCCGGAGGCCGTGGCGATCGCGGCGGCCGTGACCATCATGGTGGACATGCGCGTTGTGATGGCTCTTGCGCAGGCGGCGGGGCCGACGAGGACCGCGACGACCAGCAGGTTGCCGAGCCCCTGCACGGCGACGAGCAGCGCGGCGGAGATCAGCACGAGGAGCATCAGGTCGGTCGCGCCGGCGTTGACGCCGAGGGCGCGGGCGTTGATGCGGTCGAAGCCGACGAGCAGCAGGCGGCCGTGAAGGACGCGGAGCGCGAGCAGCGTGACGCCGGCGAGTCCGGCGGCGAGCGCGAGGTCGGCGTTGCTGACGCCGAGGACGTCGCCGAACAGCAGCTCGCCGAGTCCCGCGGGTGTGTCCGGGGAGAGGGCGAGCAGCGCGCCGAGCCCGAGGAAGCCGGTGACGACGACGGCGACGGCGGTGTCTCTCCCGACCGCGGGGACTCGGGCTGCCGCCGCGATGGCGATGGCCGCGACGATCAGCCCCAGCGCGCCGCCGACGATCAGGGGGATGCCCGCGAGCGCGGCGAGCACGAGGCCGGGCAGCAGCGCGTGGGCGAGCGACTCGGTGGAGTAGCTCAAGTTGTAGAAGATGATCCAGCAGCCGAGCGCGCCGCCGGTGAGGCCGAGCAGCACGACCTCCAGCAGCGCGCGGCGGTCGATGCCCTGCGACCACGGGTCGGCGAGGGCGTGCCAGACGGTGGTGGCGATCATGGCGCGTGGTCGTGGCCGTGATGGTGCGGCGGCATGACGCACTCGCCCGTTCCGCCGGGGATGTCGACGATCTCGGCGCCGTAGGTCGCCTCGAGCGTCACGCGGGTCAGCGTCTCTCGCGGCGGGCCGTAGGCGATCTGGCGCCTGTTGAGGCAGAGGACCTGCTCCCACTCACAGGCCTGGTCGACGTCGTGGGTGGCGATCAACAACGCGCGCCCCTGCCCGGCCAGCCGCGCGAGCAGGTCATCCAACAACGCCGTGCTCGGCGAGTCGAGCCCGACGTAGGGCTCGTCGAGCAGCAGGACCGGCGCGTCCTGCACGAGGGCGCGGGCGACCAGGACCCGCTGGCGCTGACCGCCGCTGAGGTCGCCGAAGGTCCGGCCTGCTCGATCGCCGAGTCCTACATCTTCGAGCGCCTGCCTGGCGCGGGCGCGGTCGCTCTTGGACGGGCGCTTCCACCACGGCAGCGTCGAGATCGTCCCCATCAGCGCGACGTCGAGGGCGCTGACCGGGAAGTCCAGCCGCGACCGCTCCGTCTGGGGGACGACGCCAACGCGCTCCGGGCGCACGAGCGACCCCGCGACCGGGCGCAGCTCGCCGAGCAGCGTGCGGAACAGCGTGGTCTTGCCGCCGCCGTTCGGGCCCAGGACGGCGACCCGCTCGCCGGCGGCGACCTCGAAGCCGACGTCACGGAGGACCGGCTCGCCGCCGTAGCCGGCGGCCAGGCCCTCAGCTCGCAAGAGCATGGACCCTCACCAACCGCGCCGCCGCCACGAGCCCGAACACGACGCCGCCGACGACCGCGATCGTCGCGCCCGGCGGGGCGTTCGTCTCGACAGAGAGGTACAGCCCGAAGACCCCCTCGACCGCCACCAGCGCGACCGTCGCGGCCTGCCATACGCGCATGCGGTCGACGACGAGCCGCGTCGTCGCCGCCGGGACGACGAGCAGCGCGGTGGAGAGCAGGGCGCCGATCGCATCCAACGCCGCGACCGCCGAAGCGGCGACCAACGCCAACAACAACAGGTCCGGCACCCGCGACCGCGCGCCGAGCGACCGAGCGCCCTCGCGGTCAAAGCCACTCGCCAGCCAGCGCCGGCCGAGCAACGCGCCGATCCCGACGGCAGCAACCCCTACAACAGCCGCCACGACCTGATCGGTCCGGTCGACGAGCAGCAACGACCCGAACAACAACCGCTCGACGCTGCCCTGCGAGTGGAACACATCGCTCGCCAGGATCACCCCGCCCGCGAGCGCGGCGACCAGCACCAGCGCTGTCGCGGAGTCGTACTCCGCCCGCCCGCGCCCGGCGAGAGCCGTGACGCCGACCGCGACGATCCCCGCCGTCATCAACGCCCCCAACAACGGCGAGAACCCCAACCCATCCGCGAGCACGAGCCCCGGAAACGCCGCCGTGCCGACCGCATGCGCATAGAAGCTCAACCCCCGCAACACGATCCACGTCCCCAAGAACCCCGACCCCACCGCCAACAACAGAACCTCAACAACCCCTCGTTGCACAAAAGGCAGGTCAAACGGCGCAGGCACCCACCCAGTATAGACAAGACCAATTCTCATCTTCCCTCCGCCCACCACACCCCTCGCTCCACGCGCCCCCTCGCCGCAACACCGCCACCGCCTACTCCGCGCCTCCGCATCGGCCCACGCGAACCATCGCCGCGGTCCAGCCAACGCTGGCTCCGCGTCAACACACAGCGCCTCTTCCGGCGCCGTGGTCGAAGGCGCTTCGCTTGGTCGCCGCCTTCGGCGGCGGCGCGGGGTTACTCCGACGCCGGGGGCGGTGGGGTGTCGCGGCGGGTGCGCCAGGCGACGAGGCGGCGGGCCAGGACGGGGGAGAGGGATGTGGCCAGCGCGTCGGCTTCGGCGTTGGCCTGCTCGTCGTCCAACCCGAGGACCTCCTGGGCCAAGACGCGGGCTGCGTGGCGGCGGGAGGTGAGGACCAGTGCGGCGGAGGTGCCGTTGGCGGTCAGCGTCAGTGCGTCGGGGGCGACGAGGTCCAGCGCCCGGAGGCGGCGGATCATCTCCAGCGCGGTCGGGTGGGAGACGCCGACCTTGCGTGCGACGGCCGCCTGCGACGGCGGTGTGCCCGCGGAGTTCAGGTCGCGCAGCGCGAGCAGGTAGCGGGCTTCGCCCTCGGTCAGCTCCATGCACGGCACGTGGTCGGGACCGACTGGCTTCGGGCGTGCAGGGGGACGGGCAGGCATCTCTCTCCTACAGCCTACCTGCAGGTGGAGACACCCTGCCGAAGCGCCCCTGCGATCTGGAGCAGAGCCCGCTCGGCGCTGCGGGCGGCGGTCATGTTGAAGAAGCCGTGGACCTGGTCGTGGCGCTGGGTCGCCACCGGGACCCCGGCTTCGCGCAGCCGTGCTGCGTAGGCCTCGCCCTCGTCGCGCAGGACGTCGGGGATGCAGGTCGCCACGTACGCGGGCGGGAGGCCGGACAGTGAGGGGGCTCGCAACGGTGAGGCGCGCCAGTCCGAACCGTCCGGCCGGTACTTGCCGGAGAACCACTCCATCCCGCGCGCGGTCAGCAGGTAGCCGGAGGCGAACGTCCGGTAGGACTCGGCCTGCGCCCCGAGGTCGGTCACCGGATAGAGCAGGAGCTGGAACGCCGCGTCCGGCAGCGACGCGTCGTCGCGCGCCGTCAGCGCCACCACCGCGGCGAGGTTCCCGCCCGCGCTGTCGCCCCCGACCGCCAGCGGCACGCCCGCGAACGTCGCCGCCGCCCAGCGGTAGGCGGCGACCGCGTCGTCGACCGCCGCCGGGAACACGTGCTCCGGCGCCAGCCGGTAGTCCACCGACAACACGCGCACGCCGCTGGCGAAGCTCAGCAGCCGGCAGCCCGCGTCGTGCGTCTCCACGCTGCCCTGCACCCACCCGCCACCGTGGTAGTACACCAACAACGGCGAGTCCGCCGCCGCGCCCGGCGGCACGTAGAGCCGCACCGGAACGCCATCCGCCACCAGGTCCGTCACGCCCACCGCACCCGCCGGCGGTCCCACCGACACCCCCGACGACTGCAGCGCCAGCCGCCGCCGCTGCTCCGCGACCGGAGCGTCATCGCTCATCCGATCCGGCCCCGCCGCCGCGAGCCGCCCGATCAGCCATGCCTCCGGGTGCAACCCCGCGGCCTCGGCCGGCGGCGCGTCCGCCAACCGGCGCAGCACGCCGTCGGGCAGCTTCAACACCAACCGGAGCAGGCGGCCACCGACCCACGCCTCGGCGCGTCCGGGAAGCCAGCGGAGCGAGGACATGCGGAACATCTACACGAAACCGCGCCGGTGCATGGGCAGCCCAAGCCGCGCACGACTCGTCACCGGTAGCGTCGCGCCATGATCGCCGAAGACCGCACACGACTGCTGGAGTTCCTGGACCGGCTGCGCGGCGAGGATCTGCCGCGCTCGATGGAGGCACTCGACCCCGAGCTGCAGGCCTACGCCTTCGCGGCTTGGGACGAGCTGCTCGGCAGCGGGGCGTTCGAGCTGCTCCGCGAAGCCCTCGCCAGCGGCGAGTTCGACGAGGGCCTGGATCGCAACGGTCTCGGCGGCGCGCAGCTGACGTTCAAGCTGGCGGTGGTGGACCGCGCGCGCCGCGAGGCCGACCGGGAGGAGCAGTCCAGAGGGCCCGGCTTCTTCGGCAGGGTCCGCCGCAAGCTCGCCAAGCTGCTGGCCGGCAGCGACGTCGTGCTCGATTCGATCCTCTCCGCGATCCCGGTCGCCGGCGACGCGCTCAGGGAGTTGAAGGAAGCGGTGGGCATCGGCCTGGAGGACTGACAGACTGCGCCGGATGAGCGACCGCGAGACCCTCGTCCTGTTCCACGGCCTGACGATGAGCGGTCGGGCGTGGCATGCGACGCGCCCGTTCCTGGCCGGCGACTTCGACGTCGTCACGCCGACCGCGCTCGGCCACGCCGGCGGCCGCTCGCCACAACACCGGCCGATCAAGATCGCCGATGTGGTCGACGATGCCGAGCGCACGCTCGACGAGCTGCAGATCGACAGGGCGCACCTCGCCGGCAACTCGATGGGCGGCTGGGTCGCGCTCGAGCTCGCGCGCCGCGGCCGCGCCGCCACCGTCACCGCGCTCTCGCCCGCCGGGACGTGGGACCCGACCTCGCGCGAGCACAAGCGCACCCGCAACGCGCTCGCCCGCGCCGGGACCGACTCGCGCCGCAGCCGCGCGCTGCTGCCGCTCGTCCTGCACGTCCCGCAGATCCGCCGCTTCGCCATGCGCGGCACCTCCGCCGACGGCGCCCGCCTGACCCCGCGCGAGATCATCGCCGCCGCCGACGACCTCCTCGGCTGCACCGTCCTCGACGACCTCCTGACGACCACCGAGTCGCTCCCGCCGCTGCACATCGATCCCGCCACGACGCCCATCACCGTCGCCTGGTCCGGCGCCGACGCGCTGCTGCTCCCCGACGTCAACGGCGCCCTCGCCAAGCAGCTGATCCCCGCCGCCAACCACATCATCTTGCCCGGCGTCGGCCACGTCCCGATGCTCGACGACCCCGCGCTCGTCGCCGCCACGATCCGGGCCACGATCGCGCAGGAGCGCCGACCCGTCAGAACGCTTACGGCTTAGCCGAACGGGATCCCCCAACCCGGGGACCCCACGCGCCCCGGCCGCGGCCGATCGTCCAGGAGGTAGGCAGAAAACTTCCAAGAGGCGACGGGTGACGCGAATGGCGCGGTTGAAGATCGGTGTGCTGGGCAAGGTGCTCGGCACCGCCGGGGTGTTGGTGGTGTTGATGGCGATCGTCGGGATCTTCTCGATCGGCAAGCTCAACGGCGTCGCCAAGAAGTCGGACCTGATGTACACCAACTCGGTGCAGTCGCTGCAGTCGATGGGCCGCTTCGGCATCGCGCTCAACGACCAGCAGCGGATGGTCTGGAAGGGCATCGCGCTGACCGGCGACGACGCCGCCCAGGCCGACGCCGACAAGAAGACCGCCGCCGCCGTCACGATCGCGCGCTCCACGCTGAAGGACCAGTCGACCGGCTACCTGTTCCCGAACGAGAAGGCCCTGATGGCCCGGATCGTCAGCCGCTACTCGCAGTACGAGAAGCTGCGCGGACAGGTCCGCAGCCTCACCCGCCAGGGCCGCCGCGCCGAGGCGATCGCGCTGACGACCAAGCTGTCGGCGATCCACACGCCGCTGTCGGACGACGTCGTCAAGGACTTCACCTTGAACTCCGACGCCGCCGAGGCCTACCGCAAGTCGGTGGACGACACCGCGAACAGCAGCCGCACCGCGATCATCATCATCCTGTTGCTCTCCGCGATCGTCGGCGTCGTGCTCTCCGTCCTCCTGGCCCGCGGCCTGAAGCGCAGCGTCAGCGACGTCCTGGACCGCGTCGCCTCCGTCCGCGACCACGGCGTCCAGGGCCTGCGCGGCGCGATCGGCGCGATGGCCGACGGCGACCTCACCCACGAGGTCAGCCTCCCGACCCAGCCGATCGACCGGATCGCCTCCGACGAGCTCGGCGAGGTCGCCGGCGCGATCAACACCATCATCGACGAGATGGGCGGCACCGTCGACTCCTACAACAAGACCCGCGAGTCGCTCGTCGAGCTGCTCGGCGAGGTCGACCGGACCGCGGGCATCCTGTCCTCGTCTTCGCAGCAGATGGCCTCCACCTCCGAGGAGGCCGGGCGCGCCGTCGGCGAGATCGCCGGCGCGGTGGGCGAGATCGCCGCCGGCTCCGAGCGCCAGGTCCGCGCCGCCGAGGCCACGCGCGCCTCGATCCAGCAGCTGTCGGCCAACGCCGCCGACTCCGCGCAGTCGGCCAAGACCGCCCAGGACGAGGCCACCGAGGCCGAGCGCGTCGCCGCCGAGGGCGCCGCCGCCGTCGAGCAGGCGACCACGATGATGGGCGAGGTCTCCGCCTCCTCGGAGGCCGCGTCGACCGCGATCCGCCAGCTCGGCGCCAAGAGCGACGAGATCGGCGGCATCGTCGACACGATCACCTCGATCGCCGAGCAGACCAACCTCCTCGCGCTCAACGCCGCGATCGAGGCCGCGCGCGCCGGGGAGCAGGGCCGCGGCTTCGCCGTCGTCGCCGAGGAGGTCCGCAGGCTCGCCGAGGAGTCCCAGGACGCCGCGGGCTCGATCGCGTCGCTGATCGCCGAGATCCAGGCCGAGACCGGCAATGCCGTCGAGGTCGTCGAGTCCGGCGCCCGTCAGACCGCCGCCGGCGCCACCACCGTCGAGGAGGCGCGCGCCTCCTTCGCCCTGATCGTCGAGCGCGTCCGCTCGATGAACGAGCGCGTCGGCGAGATCACCGCCGCCGCCACCGAGGTCGCCTCGGTCACCACCGCGATCACCTCCGAGGTCACCGAGGTCGTCGCGGTCGCCGAGCAGTCCTCTGCATCTTCGGAGGAGGTCTCGGCCTCCACCGAGCAGACCAGCGCCAGCGCGCAGGAGATCGCGGCCTCCGCCGAGGAGCTCGCCGCCACTGCCGCGCATCTGGAGGCGCTGGTCGGCCGGTTCACGCTCACCGCCGCCTGAGCGAACGAACCGGCCATTGGCCGAACGGGCGCGGCGTCCACTAGGTTGCCGCAGCATGGACGCCGCGCCCGTCGCCACCTCGCCGCCGCATCGCGGCGGCGTGGCCGCGCCCGCGCTGGCGGGCATCGTCGCGGCGGTCGTCGGCTTCGCCGGCTCGTTCGCGATCGTCCTGGCCGGACTGCACGCGGTCGGCGCGTCCGACGCGCAGGCGTCGTCGGGGTTGTTGGTGCTGTCGATCGGGATGGGCGTCTGCGGCGCCGGCCTGAGCTACCGCTACAAGATGCCGCTGAGCATCGCGTGGTCGACGCCGGGCGCCGCGCTGCTGGTCACCGCGGGCCATGTGAGCGGCGGCTACCCGGCCGCGCTCGGCGCCTTCCTGCTGGCCGGCGCGCTCGTCGTCCTGGCCGGGCTGAGCGAGCGTGTGACCAAGGCCATCATCTCGATCCCCGGGCCGCTGGCCTCGGGCCTGCTCGCCGGGGTGCTGCTCCAGGTCTGCATCCAGCCGGCGCGCGCGCTGGTCGACGTCCCGGGCCACGCCGCGCCGGTCGTCGCGACGTGGCTGATCCTGTGGGTCTTCGCGCGGCGCTGGGCGATCATCGGCGCGCTGGCGGTCCTCGCGCTGACCGTGATCGTCGACCCCGCGTCCGGCCACCACCACGCCCACGCGCTGCCGCAGCTGACGCTGACCGCGCCGACGTTCCACCTCGGGACGCTGCTCGGCCTCGGCGTGCCGCTGTTCCTGGTGACGATGGTGTCGCAGAACGTCGCCGGGCTCTCGGTCCTGGCCGCCAACGGCTACACGGCGCCGGTCCGGCCCGCGCTGGTGGCGACGGGCGCGGGCTCGATGATCGGCGCGCCGTTCGGCGGCCACGCGATCAACCTCGCGGCGATCACGATGGCGATGTGCGCAGGGCCGGACGCCGACCCAGACCCGCAGCGGCGCTGGATCGCCGGGGTCGCCAACGGCCTCATCTACTTCGTGCTCGGCCCGCTGGCCGGGCTGGCGACCGTCCTGCTGGCGGCCTCGCCGGTCGTGCTGATCGAGTGCATCGCGGGCCTCGCCATGCTGCCGACGCTGGCCGCGTCGCTGCGCACCACGACCGACGACGACACCTACCGCGACCCCGCGATCGCCACGTTCGTCGTGTCGGCCTCGGGCATCACCGCGTTCGGGATCACCGCGCCGTTCTGGGGCCTGGTCGCCGGGCTGCTGCTGCTCGGCGCGCGTAGCCTGAAGGCGTGAGCAGCGACCGCCTGACCGTCGACCGGCTCGCGCACGGCGGTGTCGTCGAGGTCGTGATGCTGGAGGACTTCGCGGTTGGCGAGGGGCCGATCCGGACCCCGCACCGCCACGACTACCACGAGTTGATGTGGTTGCGCGAGGGCTCCGGCGAGCAGCTCGTCGACGGCGAGGCGCTGCCGATCGTCCCCGGCACCGTGACGGTGATCGCGCGCGGCCAGGTCCACCAGTTCCGCCACGCGCGCGGGCTGTCGGGCGCGCTGCTGCGGATCACCGACGCCGCGCTGACCGCGCCGCCGGGCTGGCTGCTCGGCGGCCGCGGCGGGCGCGAGATCGCGGTGCCGCCGACCGAGCGCGCGCGCTTCGAGGCGACGCTCGCTGCGCTGCACGCCGAGACCGTGCGGCCACCGGACCCGTTCGCGCCGGACCTCATCGCGCACCTGACCGCGACCGTCCTGCTGTGGCTGGAGCGCTGGCACGACGCCTCGCTCGCCGAGCGCCCGCAGGCCGACGACGCCGACGTCGCGCTGCACCGGAGGTTCTTGGAGCTGTTGGAGAAGGACTACAACAAGCACCACGACGTCGCCCACTACGCCGACGCGCTCGCGGTGCCGCCCGCGGCGCTGGCCCGCGCGCTGAGCACGCTGACCGGCCGCGGGACCAAGGAGCTGATCGTCGAGCGCGCGATGGTCGAGGCGATGCGCCTGCTGCGCTTCAGCGACCGCACGGTGGGGGAGATCGCCTACGCCGTCGGCTACGGCGACCCGCTGTACTTCTCGCGGGCGTTCAAGCGCTTCGCGGGCCGCGCGCCGCAGACCTACCGCGAGGAAGTCCATGGATCGGCGCAGCTCGTCCATCCAGAACCCGCCCGCCACGAGCGATAATTGCGGGTGCAATGACTTCTCGACTCCCCGCCACGCTGAGCCTCGGTCCGGTGTCCCTGACCGTCACCGACCTGGACCGCTCGGTCGCCTGGTACCAGGCCGCGCTGGGCCTCCGCGTCCACCGCCACGAGGCCGACCACGCCGCGCTCGGCGACGGCAGCACCGACGTCCTGCACCTCCACGAGGACGCGCAGGCCGCGCAGCCGCGCCGCCACTCCGGCCTCTACCACTACGCCCTGCTCTACCCCGAGCGCGAGGAGCTGGCCCGCGCCGCGCTGCGCCTGGCCGCGACGCGCACGCCGATCCAGGGCGCGTCCGACCACGGCACGCACGAGGCGATCTACCTGCCCGATCCGGACGGCAACGGCATCGAGCTGGCCGCCGACCGCCCGCGCGAGCAGTGGCCGACGCCCGAGGAGGAGTTCTCCGGCGGCGGCCCACGCCCGCTGGACTTCGACGCGCTGCTGGCGACCGTGCAGGGCGAGCCGCCCCCCGAGCAGGTCCGGCCCGGCCTGCGCATGGGCCACGTCCACCTGCACGTCGCCGACGTCAACGAGGGCCTGGCCTTCTACCGCGACGTCCTCGGCTTCGACGTCTGGGCGCTGCTGCCGAGCGCCGCGTTCGTCGCCGCCGGCGGCTACCACCACCACCTCGGCTTCAACACCTGGCGCGGCGAGGGCATCCCGCCGTGGCCGGTGGCCGGCGTCGTCGGCATGCGCCACTGGACGATCCTCCTGCAGCGCCCCGACGAGGTCGACGCGGTCCGCGAGCGCCTGCGCGCGGCCGGGATCGACGGCGCGCCGGTCACCGGCGGCTTCGCGGTCACCGACCCGTTCGGGATGACCGTGCACGTCGTCGTCGCGCCCTAAGCCACCTGGCAGGGCTGCGCATGCCCCGTCTGGGGTAGGGAAGCTGTGCGAAAGTGCCACCTCGGGTTGCCTTTTGGTGACGACTTCTGAGAGGGTCGCCCGCGTGTCCGGTGTCGCCCACCCGGGGCGGCGCACAGCAGGAGGAGAGAACCCACATGCGCATCACGCGTCTGGCGGCCGTCGTGGCCGCCGCGACGGCGTTGCTCGCGGCCTCGGCGGGGAGCGCCGCGGCCCTGCCCGTCATCTACAACTTCCCGACGGCGGTCGCCGCCTCGGTGCTCAACCCCAACGGCGCTCCCGCGGGCGCCAACGACAACAGCTGCAGGCCCTCGGCCGCGCACCCGCGCCCGGTGGTCCTGGTCAACGGCACGTTCGCCAACCAGATCGACAGCTGGAACGCGATCTCGCCGTTGTTGAAGAACAACGGCTACTGCGTGTACACGTTCGAGTACGGCGGGACCGGCTTCGTCGAGGCCACCGGCTCGATCGCCGCGTCCGCCGGCCAGTTGAAGACCGAGGTCGACAGGGTGCTGGCCCAGACCGGTGCCGCGAAGGTCGACATCGTCGGCTGGTCGCAGGGCGGCATGATGCCGCGCTACTACCTCAAGAACCTCGGCGGGGCGAGCAAGGTCAACGCCTTGGTCGGGCTGGCGCCGTCCAACCACGGCACGACGCTCGACGGCCTGGCCACGCTGGCCGGGTACTTCCCCGGCGCGCTGGACCTCGTCGGCGCCGCCTGCCAGGCGTGCCAGGACCAGGTCAGGGGCTCGGCGTTCATCACCGCGCTCAACGCCGGGGGCGACACGGTCCCGGGCGTCAGGTACACGGTGATCCAGTCGCGCTACGACGAGGTCGTCACGCCCTACACGTCGGCCTTCCTGAGCGGGAGCAACGTCACCAACATCACGCTCCAGGACCAGTGCATCCTGGACCTGGGCGACCACCTGTCGATGACGTCCGATCACATCGCCGCGCGCGACGTGCTCAACGCGCTCGACCCCGCCCACGCGCAGGGGACGATCTGCACGCCGATCGTCGCGGCGGTCGGCGGCTAGCCGCTCACGACCGGGAGGGTGAGCAGCCCGGGGCCGGACTGGCTGGTGGCGATCGTCACCGCCGCCGGCGCCGGGCTGCCGCGGTAGGCCGCGTCGCTGCCGGCCACCACCAGGCGGATCCGGTGGCCGGCGGCGAAGCGGTGCACGAACGCGGGCATCGTCACGCTGAGCGCGTAGGTCAGCGACGCCGGGCGGATCGGCGCGACGAGGCGGCCGGGCTGCGTGACGGTTCCGTCGGGCGCGACGTCCTGGACCTTCAGGAACAGCGTCGGCGACTGGTTGAGGCCGAGCGCGGTCCTGACGTTCAGCGTGACCGTGGGCGTCCCGACGACGTCGGTGTCGCCCGTCAGCGGCGCGCTCGTGTACTGCGCGTAGGTCCCGGGCGCGTCGAACAGCGGCACGTCCTGCGACAGCGCGCTGATCTCGGTGACGCTGGTCGGCGCGCCGGCCGGCGGCGTCAGGAACGACGCGCTGCCGGGGGAGACGTCGTTCTTCGTGGTGACCAACGTGTCGGTGCCGCTCAGCATCCACCTGCGGTCGGCGCCCGCCGGGTACGACGGCGCGCTGCCGTACGCCGGCGTCGCGATCCCGTCGTACCTGACCCAGTCGCGGAAGTAGTTGAAGTCCATGCTCGGCGCCGCGCCCTCGCCCCTGAGGTAGTGCCCCAGCCACTGCGTGACCAGCTCACCCTCGTAGGTCGGGTTGCCGTCGGCGTCGTCGGGCTCGTAGCCGCCGTCGCCGTCGCCCAGCTCACCGGGCGCGGGCGTCGACTGCGAGTGGCCCCAGGACTGCCAGACGAGCTTGACCGGCGTGCCCTGCTGCCGCAGCGCCCTGTAGGTGGCGACCGACTCGTTGAGGTTGAACAACGTGTCGCCCTCGCCCTGCAGGAGCAAGGTGGGGATCTTGATCGACTTCATGTAGGTGCTGACCGACGCGTGGCGCAGGAGCTGGAGCGTCGTCGCGTCCGGCCGGCCGGTCGTCGCCGCGCGCAGGACGCCGGGGCAGACGCGCGCGTCGAAGTTGGGGCACGTGGTCAGCAGGCGGTTGGGATCCACGCCGTAGTTCTGCAGCCCGTCGGCGATGCCGACCGCCGTGAACAGCGCCGCCCACTGGTACTTCGCGACGCCCGGCGTCGAGGACGTCACGCCGCTCGTCAGGTCGGTGTTGTTGGGCGTCAGGGAGTAGGCCAGGTCGTTCCACGTGATGATCGGGACGATCGTGTCCACGCGCCTGTCCTGGCCGGCGACCGAGAACTGGATCTCGCCGCCGTAGGAGCCGCCGAGCATCCCGACGCGCGGGTCGCCGGGGCCGTCGAGGACGACGTCGTCCAGCGTGGTGCCGTCGGTCGCCGCCTTGGTCCCGCCGAGGAACGACACGAGCTGCGACGCGGCCTTGCCGTCCCAGTCGGGATCGTCGAGCTCGATCTTGCAGCCGCTGCCGCCGAAGCCGAGGCCCGAGTACGACAGCACGACGTACCCGCGCTGCGCCAGCGCGGTCGCCATCCCGGACTGGTCGTCCTTGGAGCCGCCGAAGCCGTTGGTCGTCAGGACCGCCGGCGCGGGGTGCTGGGCGTCGACGCCGGCCGGCGTGTAGAGATCGCCGACGACGTCGCAGTGCGTGTCGTTCGTGGGACCGACCAGCGTGTCGAAGTGCAGAGTCCGTACGCTGGGTGGCGGTCCAGCCGCAGGCGCTTGCGCGTGAGCGGCCGCGGGCAGCACCACCGCGCCCAGCATCGCGATCGACAGAAGCCTCCCCAGACCCGTCCGCATGAGCACACCGTTGCACGACACCCAACGCGATGCGCCGGTTGCCGGTGTGACGGACGCCGAGGAGTACGAGGGCCGCCGCGCCGACGCCGCGCAGGACGAGGGCAAGCGGCTGCGCAACGGCATCATCTCGCTCGTCGTCCTGGTGATCCTGGTCGGCGCGCTGCTGCTCGCGGTGCCGGGGCTGCGCGACGTCGCCGACAAGATCGCCGACGTCAACCCGTGGTGGATCGCGCTGGCCGTGACGCTGGAGATCCTGTCGTGCGTCGGCTACGTGCTCGCGTTCCGCATGGTCTTCTACCGGATCCCGCAGCTGCTGGCGATCCGCGTCGCGCTGTCGGAGATGGCCTTCGGCGCGGTGCTGCCCGTCGGCGGCGCGGGCGGGATCGCGGTCGGCGCGTGGGTGGCGAAGGCCAAGGGCGGGTCGGTCCGGCGCTTCATGGAGCGCAGCGCGGTGCTGTTCCTGCTGACGAGCGGGATCAACGCGGCGACGCTGGCGCTGGCTGGGCTGCTGGTCGGCATCGGGTTGCTGCACGCGCCGCATCACATCTTGTTGGGGTTGTTGCCCGGGCTGGTCGCGACCGGCGGGATCGGGCTGTTCTGGGTCGTGCCGTCGGTCGCGGCGCGCTTCATCCTGGTCGAGGACTCCGGGCGCTTCGTGCGCTGGCTGCACACCACCGGCCGCGTGGTCGAGGACGCCAAGGACCACGTCAAGCACCCGTCGTGGCGGATGCTCGGCGCGGTCGGCTACCTGTGGTTCGACATCGCGATGTTGTGGGTGTCGTTCCGGGCGTTCGGCAACGCGCCGCCGGTCGGCGCGCTGACGCTGGCGTTCCTGATCGGCTACCTCGGCAACGTGCTGCCGGTGCCGGGCGGGATCGGCGCGCTGGACGGCGGGCTGACCGGCGCGCTGGTGCTCTACGGCGCGGATCCCGCGAGCGCCGCCGCGGCCGTGCTCGTCTATCACGCGATCGTGCTGTGGATCCCGACGCTGCTCGGGACGCTGGCGTTCCTGCGGCTGCGGCCGACGCTCCACGAGCCGATCGTGCTCGGTCCGGAGCGCCCGCCGCGCCGCTAGTTGTCGTCCTTGCTCAGTGGGCGGTGAACTGCTTGGCCTGGGACTGGACGTCCGTGACGAGGTCGCCGAGCGCGATGTTCGCGTCGACGAGGTGCAGGCCCCAGGTCGCGTCCGGGAGCGCCTTGAGGACCGGCGCGCCGGTCTCGCCGGTGATCTTCAGGACGTCGGCGCCGCCGGCGCTCGAGCACTCGCCCGTGTAGGCCTGGGCCTCGATCCACGGCGTGCCGACCGCGGGCTGGGGCAGGCCGACCTGCGTGGTCTCGATCCCGATCGCGGTGCCGGGGGCGAACGGCGCGCTCGGGAAGATCGAGGTCAGCGGCGCGCTGCCGCCGCCGAGCGCGGCCGGGTTGGTGCAGAGCACCTCGGTGTTCTTGACCGGCCTGCCGCCGACGACGGTCACGTTGGCGTCCGGCCGGCCGAAGACCGCCCTGGCCGGCGGCGTGTCGCCGAAGGTCGAGAACGCGATCACGCAGCGCAGCTGGGTGGCGGAGTGGCAGGCCTTGATGTTCTGGAAGTCGCCGCCGTGGTCGGAGCCCTTCTTGACCAGGACGTTGCCGCCGAGCAGGATCGCCGAGACCAGGCGCTTGCGGACCGCGGCCTTCCTGTCGACCTCCTGCGCGATCAGCTGGCGCAGGACGAACGAGCCCTGCGAGTGGCCGATGAAGACGACGCCGCGACCCTTGTTGTCGTGGTTGAGGTAGTCCAGCCACGCGGCGCGGACGTCGGCGTAGCCGGTGGTGCGCATCCTGTTGGTGACCGAGGACGGCTTCAGCAGGCCGGCGATCGTGACCTGGCGGTACATCGGCGCGTAGACGCGGCAGGCGCTGGAGTAGCGGGCGGCCTGGTAGAGGGCGATCGAGCGCTCCTCGGGGTCGATCCTCTTGGTGGCCTGCGGGCCGGACTGGTTGCTGACCGTCGGGTAGACGTAGAAGCAGTCGATCTTGGGGTTCCTGGTCGCCTTCGGCGTGACCCTTCCGAGGGTCTGACCGGTGGGCGAGATCGTGGTGGTGGCGAGGCCGGGCGTGCACGGGTTGGACGCGAGCCCGGGCTTGCAGAGCCAGGTGGTCGAGGCGGACGCGGCGCCGGGGGCGGCGACGGCGGCAGTGGCTGCGGCGGCGGTGAGGACCGCGAGCAGCGGGAAGCGGCGGGACATCGCGCGATCCTACGGCGCTAGTACCGGCGCGTACAACTTTCAGCCGGAAGCTAGCCGGCGAGCGCGGCCTGCAGGACCTTCTTGGCGATCGGCGCGGCGGCCTTGCCGCCGGCGCCGGCGCCGACGAGCATCACGCCGACGGCGACCTTCGGGTCGTTCGCGGGGGCGAAGGCGACGAACCAGGCGTCGGTGTTCGACGGGTCGCTGCTGCCGTTGCCGGTGAAGCGCAGCTCGGCGGTGCCGGTCTTGCCCGCGACCGTGACGCCGGGGATCTGCGCGGAGGTGCCGGTGCCGCCCTGGACGACGCCGATCATCATGTCGCGGACCTGGCCGGCGACCTTGGCCGACACCGCCCTGTTCTTGATGACCGGGTCCTCGGTGACCGCGCGCGGCTTGGCGCGCACGCCGTGGTTGCCGATCGTCGCGCCGACCGAGGCCATCCCGAGCGGCGTCGCGAGGTCGGTGTTCTGGCCGATCGCGGCGCTGCCGATGTTGATGGCGTCGGGCAGGTCCTTCTTGATGGTGTTGGCCTTGGCGACCGGGACCCGGGGCGTCTCGTTGAAGCCGAAGGCCTCGGCGCGCTGGACGAGCCTCCTGCCGCCGACCGCGACGCCGAGCGGCGCGAAGACCGAGTTGCAGGAGTCCGCGAACGACTTGGCCAGCGAGCCGCCGCACTGCTCGCCGGAGGCGTTGGCGAGCTTGACGCCGGAGAGCGTCGCGAAGGTTCGGACGGGATAGGACGAGGCCGGCGTGGCCTTGCCGTCGGCCAGCGCGGCGCTCAAGGTGATGATCTTGAACGTGGAGCCGGGCGGCTGGGGCGCGGAGACCGCGATGCCGGCGAGCGCGAGGACGTCGCCGGTCTTCGGCTTGATCACCGCGACGCCGCCGAGCTTGGACCCGAGCGCCTCGGTCGCCGCGCGCTGCAGGCCGGGGCGGAGGGTCGAGTGCACCGACCTGCCGGCGTGGGCGCTGACCTTGGCGACCTTGCGCCTGCCGTAGAGCAGCTCGGCGCCGTCGGTCCCGGCGAGGCGGTCGTGGTAGCGCTGCCTGAGGCCCTTGGTGAAGATGTTGAGGACGGGGTCCAGCGACAGGTCCTGGCCCTGGCGGTTGAGGACCGTGGCCTGGTGGGCGGCGGTCAGCGTCCGGCGCCTCGGCGACTCGCCCCTGCGCAGGCCGGGCAGGCGCATCGTCGGATCCCAGACGACGCCGTCGCCCGACACCTTCAAGGTGAGCTGCCCGTGCATCGTCGGGAACGTCCTGGAGGTGACGGTGACCGGGACGGTCACGACGCCGCCCTTGGGGTCGCTCGACCTGCCGACCCTGCGCGCCTCGACGTCGGCGGCCCTGTCGGCGCGCTTGAGCTCGGAGTCGAACGCGGCCCGCGGGTACCTCCTCTGCGACGCGCTGTCGAGCGCGTCGTACATCTGCGTTGCATCCCGTGCGGCGTAGGCCTTGACGAACTTCGCGGCCCGGTCGCGCTGGCGGTCGACCTCGCGGTTGTGGTGGACGACCGCGACGACGACGCCCGCCGCAGCGACGATCAGGATCAGCGGGACGAGGTAGACGAGCGGGCTGCGCCGCCGTCGGCCGTGCCCGCGGCCGCCGCCGTAGCCACCGCCGCCCGCGCGGTGGCCCGGCTCCAGCCAGGGCACGCCGGCGCTCCGCCGCGGCGGGGCCGAGGCGAACATGGAGCGTCGGCGGCGACGGCGTCGGGACACGTGCCCCTTGTTCTAGCGTGCACGCGCCTGCGGCGCGACGGTCGCACGCTGACGTGCGCATGAGCACGTTTGTGCCGAGGCTACAGATTCACGACGGTTCTTCAAGCCAACCGGCACAAGAACAAGCGCCGCGTTGGCGACAACCTGCAAAGCATGAGCAGAACGGAGCGGGCTGCCAACCTCGCAGGTGTCGTCGTCCCGTTCGCGGGCGTCCTCATCGCGATCGTGCTGCTGTGGAGCTCGTGGGTCGACGGGATCGACCTCGCGATCCTCGCGGTGATGTACCTGGCGACGGCGATGGGCGTGACGGTGGGCTTCCACCGGCTGCTGACGCACCGGTCGTTCCGGGTCGACCCGTGGCTCGAGCGCACGTTCGCCGGGCTCGGCCAGCTGAGCGTCCAGGGCAGCGTCCTGGACTGGGTCGCCGACCACCGCAAGCACCACGCGCACACCGACGTCGAGGGCGATCCCCACTCGCCGCACGTCGGCCACGGCTCCGGCCTGAGCGGGCTCTGGCACGCGCACACCGGCTGGCTGCTGGAGACGCAGGGGCAGGCGGACTGGAAGAAGTACGCCAGGGACCTCTACGAGGACCCCAAGATGAAGCGGATGGGCCGGCGCTTCCCGCTGTACGTGCTGATGTCGCTGCTGATCCCGACGCTGCTCGGCTTCGTGCTGCACGGCTTCACCTGGCAGGGCGCGCTGCGCGGCTACATCTGGGGCGGCCTGGTCCGGATCTTCCTCGTCCACCACGTGACGTGGTCGGTCAACAGCGTCTGCCATTACTTCGGAACGCGGCGCTTCGACATCGAGGACCGCTCGACCAACGTGTTCTGGCTGGCGCTGCCCTCGCTCGGCGAATCCTGGCACCACAACCACCACGCCTTCCCGCGCTCGGCCAAGCACGGCCTCAAGCGCACCGAGATCGACCTGTCGGCCCTGATCATCTCCGGCCTGCAGAAGGTCGGCCTGGCCCACGACGTCGTCGTGATCTCACCCGAGCGCCAGGCCGAGAAGGCGCTGCCCCCGCAGCGCACCAAGATCCCCGCCTAGGCGGAGGGCGCCGGCTCGGAGGCGCGCCTGTCCTCGGGCAGCGGCGGGATCGGCCTCGGCTTCCGACCCGCCTGGCGGATCGGCGCCGACTCGCGGATCTCGGTGAGGAGGCGGACGCCGAGGTCGGTCGTCGACTCGCCGGCGATGCGCTGGCCGTCGCGCGGCGGGAAGAAGCGGACGCGGACGTGGGGGCGGGACTTCGGGAACTTCGGGATGTCGACCGTGCCCTGCACCGTGCAGCAGACGATCTGCGCCTCGGGGACCGCCTCGGCCAGCCGGCCGAAGCCGGAGCGCGCGCGGAGCTGGCGGCCGAGCGAGCGCGTGCCCTCCGGGAAGACGCCGATGCAGCGGCCGTCGCGCAGCTCCTCGATCGCGCGGTCCATCGCGTGGGCGTCGCCCCTGCCGCGCTGGATCGGGATCTGGCCCATGCCGTCGAGGATCTTCCCGAGCCCGGGCTTCCACAGCGACGACTTCGCCAGCGCGCAGATCTGGCGCCGCGGCAGCCCGGCCAACCCGATCGCGATCGGATCCCAGTAGCTGTCGTGGTTGCCGGCCAGCAGCGTCGGCCCCGACAGCGGCAGGTGCTCGAGGCCCTCGACCTCGAGCCGGCCCCACCACCTCACGGCGGGCGTGCTCACGGCCATGACGAAGCGGTAGGTCGGCGACGCGGTTGCCATGACCGCATCTTGCCCGATCGCCCCGGGCCGGCGCTACGCGGTCGCCGTCCAGTCCACCGCGGTGAACGGCAGCCTCAGGATCGCCTGCCACGTCGGCGAGTCGGTCGTCGCGTTGGGCGGGATCCCGTTGGCGGTCTGGACCGCCGACACCGCGGCGATCGTCGCGGCGTCGTACCTCCCGGTCACGGTCACGGTGGGATACGACGCGCTGAGGTGCTCCTGCAGCCAGATCACCTCGTCGCCCCTGGCGCCCTTGCCCAGCGCCGGCCAGCCCGGGTCCGGCTCGACCGAGGCGGCGGGCGCGGGCTGGCCCAGCGCGGCCCAGTGCGCGCTGTCGGTCGCCTGCCACGACCACCACGACAGGCCCTGCGCGCCGTAGGCCGCCCACAGCTGGCGGAAGCGCGCGAGGTCGCCGGCGGGCGGGTTGTCGTAGGTCTGTCCCAGCGGCGCGATCGGCGTCTGGTAGATCCGGTTGTGCGCCAGCGTGTGCGCGCTGATCGTGTCGACGCTGCCGCCGATGTCCTTCCAGTAGGCCTGCGGCAGGTTGGCCTGCGCACCCGTCCCCGGCGCGAGGAACACGCTGTAGGGCAAGTTGGGGTGGTAGTCGACGTACGGGAACGACGTCAGCCCGATCGGGTACGACGCGCCGACCGCGGCGCGCAACGCGTTCATGTAGGTCTGCGCCGACCTGTAGCGCCCCTCGTACTGCGTCTCGGCGTCGATGACGAAGCAGTCCGCGCCCGCCTGGACCGCCTGCGCGGCGACCGCCGCCTCGCCGCTCGGAGACGACCCGTAGACGAACTGCCACGCGCACGCCCTCAACCCGTGCGCGTGCAGCGCGCCGACCAACAACGGTGAGAACTGATCCCACGCCGTCGTCCCGTCGCCGGCCTTCACGAACACGGTCGAGATCCCGGCCGCCGCGGCCCGCGCGGCGATCTTGTCGACGTTGCCGCCCTCGGACCTCTCCAGCTGCCAGATCCACATGCCGTTGCCCTTGAACACCTCGGGCAGCGTGCCCTGGCCGGTGATCGCGGGCCTGACGACCGGCTTGACGTCGGCCAGCACGGTGATCTTGAGGACGTTGGACTTCCGCGCGGCCCTGTCCCGCGCGTAGACCTGGACGGTCCCCGGCCGGACGCCCGGCGGCACGCGCGCGACCCAGCCGGCGCTGCCGTGGTGCAGCTTCGTGGCGATCGCGCCCAGCGACCAGCGGAACGTCACGCGCATCCCGGCCTGCAGGCGCGTCCCCGACAGCTGGACCTGCTTGCCGATCCGGACCGCCACCGCGCCGGACCTGCACGAGGCGGCGCTGACCGGCACGCAGCGGATCTTCGCGAGCTTGGGCGCCCGCGAGGCGGCGCTCGCGCCCGCGGGGGCGACGAGCAGCGCGCAGCTCAGGACGGCGACGGCGGCGGCAGCAAAACGGCGCATCGCGTCCCGAGACTACGCAGCGTCCCCGAAGTTGCGGTGCAGGCCGTCAGCCCGCGACGACCCAGACCGCCCGCGCGCGGACGATCTCGCGGTCGCCGACGACCAGCGAGCAGTCCGCGAACGAGAGCGTCGAGCCGATCCGGTCCACGCGCGTCCTGGACTCGATGAAGTCGCCGGGCATCGCGGGCTTGAGGTAGTCGACGGTCAGCGAGACCGTCGCGCGGTCCTTGCCGTCCTCGGCGTCGGCCTCGATCGCGCGGCCGAGCGCGAAGTCGGCGAACGTCGACAGCACACCGCCCTGGACGGTGCCGCGGTGGTTGGCGTGGCGGTCCTCGGTCTGCAGCGCCAGGACCAGCTCCGTGCTGCTCGCGTCGGAGCCGTCCTGCAGGAGGATCGGGCCGATGTGCTCCAGGAACGGGCCCTGGTTGGGGAAGGGAGAGAAGGACATCGCGCCGGTCCGTACCCCACAATGGGAGACGACATGAGCGACGTCCCGTTCGGCAACTACCAGTACGAGATCTACCTCCAGGGCATGGCGGACAAGACGCCCGACTTCCCGGTGGGATGGGCGGCGCTGGAGCAGGCGGCGCACGACGCGCTCGACCCCGGCGCCCGCGGCTACGTCTTCGGCGGCGCCGGATCCGAGGACACGCAGCGCGAGAACCTCGAGGCGCTGCGCCGGTACCGGATCGTCCCGCGGATGCTGCGCGGCGTCGCGCAGCGGGACCTCAGGACGCGCCTGTTCAACACCAACATGCCCGCGCCGGTGCTGCTGGGGCCGGTCGGCGTGCAGTCGATCATCCACCCCGAGGGCGAGCTGGCGGTCGCGCGCGCCGCGGCGGGCCAGGGCGTCCCCATGGTGGCGTCGACCGCGTCGTCGTTCACGCTCGAGGAGATCGCGGAGGCAGGCCGCGCCGTCAACCCGGACGCGTCGCGCTGGTTCCAGCTCTACTGGCCCAAGGACCCGGACCTGATGGCCTCGTTCATCGCCCGCGCCGAGACCGCGGGCTACGAGGCGCTGGTCGTCACGCTCGACACGCCGCTGCTGGCCTGGCGCCCGCGCGACCTGGAGGGCGCCTACCTGCCGTTCCTGAAGTCGATCGGGATCGCGAACTACCTCGCCGACCCGGTCTTCCGCGACGCGCTCGACAAGACGCCGGAGGAGGACCCGCAGGCCGCGGTCGGCCACTTCGTCCTGCAGTTCTCCAACCCCGCCGCGGACTGGGCGGGGATCGACCGGATCCGCGCGCTGACCGACCTGCCGCTGATCCTGAAGGGCGTCAACCACCCGGCCGACGCCCGCGAGGCGCTGGCGCGCGGGGTGGACGGGCTCATCGTGTCCAACCACGGCGGGCGCCAGGTCGACGGCGCGCTCGGCGCGGCCGACGCGCTGCCGGAGGTCGTCGACGCGGTCGGCGACGAGCTGACCATCATGTTCGACTCCGGCATCCGCGGCGGCGCCGACGCGTTCAAGGCCATCGCCTTGGGCGCCGACGCCGTCCTGGCCGGGCGGCCCTACCTCTGGGGTCTGGCCGTCGGCGGCGAGGCCGGGGTCACGCAGGTGATCCGGTCGCTGCTGGCCGAGCTCGACCTGACGCTCGCGCTCAGCGGCCACTCGAGCCTGGAGACCGTCACCGCGGACGTGCTCAGCCGGCGTTGACGCGGTCGCGCCACGCGATCAGCTCGCGCAGCGGCCCCAGGTCGTAGCCCCTGCCGTCGCCGCCGATGCCGGTGATGAGGTGCGTGACGCCGGCGGCGACGAGGTCGTCGGCGACCGCGCCGAGGTCGCCGTGCAGGCCCCACGTGCGCTCGATCTCGCTCGGGTCGCGGCCCACGTCGGCGCAGTGCTGGAGCAAGATGTCGTTCTTGCTCTTGTACGCCTCGGCGTCGCCGAACGAGTGCCACATGTCGGCGTACTGGGCGACGAGCTTCAGCGTCACCTTCGGGCCGCTGCCGCCGATCAGGATCGGCAGGTCGCCGACCGGCGGCGGGTTGAGCTTGCCCAGGCGCTCCTTGATCCGCGGCAGGTCGGCCTTCAGCTGCGCGAGGCGGTCCCGCGCCTCGCCGAACTCGTAGCCGTACTCGTCGTAGTCGCGCTGGAACCAGCCCGCGCCGATGCCGAGGATCGCGCGGCCGCCGCTGATGTGGTCGATCGTCCGGTGCGCGTCGGCCAGCAGCTCCGGGTTGCGGTAGGAGTTGCAGATGACCAGCGCGCCGATCTGCGCGCGCTCGGTCACCTCGGCCATCGAGCCGAGCGTCGTCAGCGCCTCGAAGTGCTTGCCGTCGGGCTCGCCGTAGAGCGGGTAGAAGTGGTCCCAGCAGAAGATCGTGTCGGCACCGAGCTCGTCGGCCTCGCGCCATGCGGCGCGCATCCCGTCGAAGTCGGCGTGCTGCGGTTGAACCTGGACACCTACGCGGATCGTCGCCATGCCGCCACCTTACGACGCGGCCGTCACCCCGCCCGGGTGACGACACCTCACCCCTGCCAATCGGACCATCGTCACCCGACCACGAACGAACCGGAGGACGACGTGAGCGATCTCATCGCCATTGCCTACAAGGACCTGCCCACCGCGCAGGAGGTCACCGCCAACCTGGCCGAGGCCCAGAAGGCGCACCTGATCCAGCTCGACGACCTGGTGATCGTCGAGCGCAAGGACGACAAGATCAAGCTGCACCAGCCTTCGCTGGCCGGCGCGGGCGCGCTGGGTGGCGCGGCGTGGGGCGGCCTGATCGGGCTGATCTTCCTGGTGCCGTTCTTCGGCATGGCGGTCGGCGCGGCGACCGGCGCCATGGCCGGCGCGCTCAGCGACGCGGGCATCGACGACAAGTTCCTCAAGGAGCTCGGCGACAAGCTCGAGCCGGGCGGCGCCGCGGTGATCGGCCTGGTGCGGTCGATCAACCAGGAGAAGATCCTCGAGGGCGTCAAGATCCCGGGCGAGCTGATCCAGACGTCGCTGACCAGCGAGGCCGAAGGCCCGATCCGGGACGCGCTGGCCAGGGCCGGCGCGGGCGCGGCGAGCTGACCGGATGGCGGATGCGATCGGGCAGGTGCTGTCGCTCGCCGTCGGCGTGGCGATCAGCCCTGTCCCGATCATCGCCGTGGTGTTGATGCTGGCCACGCCCCGTGGCCGCGTCAACGGCCCGGCGTTCCTCGCCGGCTGGCTGCTCGGGCTGGCCGTCGTCGGGACGATCGTGCTGGTGGCGTCCAACGGCGCCGGCGCGACCGACAGCGACGCGACGCCGGCGACGTGGGTGTCGTGGCTGAAGATCGTCCTCGGCGTGTTGTTGGTGCTGGTGGCCGTCAGGCAGTGGCGCGGGCGCCCGCAGGCGGGGGAGGCGGGGACGCTGCCGAAGTGGATGCAGGCGGTCGACACGTTCACGCCCGGGCGCGCGGTCGCGATGGGCGTCGCGCTGTCGGCGATCAACCCCAAGAACCTGCTCCTGACCGTCGGCGCGGCGGCGGCGATCGCCCAGGCCGACGTCTCCACCGGTGACGAGGTCGTCGCGCTCGCGGTGTTCGTCGTGATCGGGACGCTCGGCCCGGGCGCGCCGGTGCTGATCTCGTGGTTCATGGGGTCGCGCTCCCGCGAGATCCTCGACGGCCTGAAAGCCTGGATGGGCATGCACAACGCGGCGATCATGGCCGTGCTGTGCCTGGTGATCGGCGCCAGGCTCGCCGGCGACGGGATCTCGGGGCTCGGGAGCTAGCGGGCACGCCGTGGGTTTCGCGTTCCCCTCGCTGCACGGCTACAGGCGTGCGTGGCTGCGCGGCGACCTGATCGCGGGCCTGACGGTCTGGGCGGTCCTGGTCCCGGAGGCGCTGGCCTACGCGTCGATCGCGGGTGTCTCGCCGGTCATCGGGCTCTACGCGGCGCCGCCGGCGTTGTTGTTGTACGCGTTGTTCGGGTCCTCGCGCCACCTCGTCGTCGGCCCGATGTCGGCGACCGCGGCGCTGAGCGCGGCGACCGTCGGCGCACTGGTCGCGGGCTCCGGCTCGCACTTCGTGGCGATGACCGCGGCGCTGGCGATCGTGACCGGCGCGGCTGCGCTGTTCGCGGGCCTCGCGCGCCTGGGGTTCCTGGCGTCGTTCATCTCCGAGCCGGTCATCAAGGGCTTCATCGTCGGCCTGGCGCTGACGATCATCGTCGGCCAGGTCCCGAAGCTGCTCGGCGTCGAGAAGCACTCCGGCGACTTCTTCGAGCAGGCGTGGGGCGTGATCAAGCACCTGGGCGACGCCGACGGGCTGACGGTCGCCGTCGGCCTCGCGTCGTTGGTGGTGGTGCTGGGGCTGAAGCGGCTGGCCCCGGCGGTCCCGGCGTCGCTGGTCGTGGTCGCGCTGGGCGTCGCGGCGGTCAAGCTCTTCAACCTGGACGACCACGGCCTGGAGATCGTCGGCCACATCGACTCCGGGCTACCGTCGGTCGGGACGCCGGACGTGTCGTGGAGCGACATCGGGTCCTTGGTCGCGGGCGGCGTCGGCGTCATGTTGGTGGGGTTCGCGGAGGGGCTCGGCGCGGCGCGCACCTACGCGCAGCGCGAGCACTACGAGATCGACACCAACCGCGAGCTGCTGGGGCTCGGCGCCGCGAACCTCGGCGCCGGGCTGTGCTCCGGGATGGTCGTCAACGGGTCGCTGTCCAAGACGGCGGTCAACGGAAGCGCGGGCGCGAAGTCGCAGGTGTCGGGGCTGATCGTCGCGGTGCTGACGGTCGTGACGCTGCTGCTGCTCACCGGCCTGTTCGAGCAGCTTCCCGAGGCGACGCTGGCCGCGGTCGTGATCGCGGCGGTGATCGAGTTGGTGGACTTCCCGGCCGTCGCGGGCATGTACCGCGTGTTCAGCGGGCGCAGCGCGGGGCGCTTCGCGTTCGCCGCGCGGCCGGACTTCGTCGCGGCGAACGCGGCGTTGTTGGGGGTCTTGATCTTCGACACGCTGCCCGGCCTGTTCATCGGGATCGCGGTGTCGCTCACGCTGCTGCTGTACCGCGCGTCGGCGCCGCACGTCGCGCAGCTCGGGCGCGTGCCCGGGACCACCGACCAGTACGGCGACCTGCGCCGCCACCCGGAGAACCGCTCCCCGGACGGCGTCGTGATCCTGCGGATCGAGGCCGGCCTGTTCTTCGCCAACGCCGACGCGGTCCGCAAGCGGATCATGAGCGCCGCCGCGATGCCGGGCGTGCACGCGATCGTCCTCGACGGCGAGGCGATGCCGTTCGTCGACCTCACCGCGGCGCGGCGGTTGGAGGAGGTCGGCGAGGACCTGCAGCGGCGCGGCGTGCAGCTCCTGCTGGCCGGCGACGTCGGGCAGGTGCGCGATGTGCTGGCCCGCGCGGGGGACACGACCCACGTCCACGCCACGGTCCAGGAAGCGGTGAGTGCTGCTGCGCCAACATCCGAGCGCACGGCGCCCGCGTAGGCGACCATACGTGGCATCGACACGGTGATCGAGGGGCCCACGATCTCCCTGCACCGGGCGCCCTTGGCGCGGCCGGCGCTGGTGGCGCGGCTCGACGACACCGTGCTGGCCGGCGGCGTGGCGATCCTCGCCGCCGAGCCCGGCACCGGCAAGAGCGAGCTGTTGGCGCAATGGCGCGCCCAGATCGCGAGTGCTCTGGATGTCACGGTGGTCGACGGCGCGCTGCCGCGCACCTGGGCGCCCGGGCTGCGCGCGGCCCGCGACCACCCGTCCGGAAGGCCCGCCGCGCTGGTCGTCGACCACGCCGACCGACTGCCGCCCGCCTACCTCGCGCTGCTCGGCGACGCGCTCGCCCACCGCGGCGACGGGCTCGGCGCGGTGCTCGCCGGGCGCCGCGACCCGGGGCTGTGCCTGATCGAGCTGCGCGCGACCGGCGTCGTGGACGAGCTCGACGGGACCGACCTCGCCTGGTGCGCCGGCGACGTCGCCGACGCGTTCGCGCGCTGGGGCCGCCCGCTGCCCGACGGCGCCGCGGCCGACCTCGCGTGGCGCACCGACGGCTGGGCCGCCGCGCTGCGGCTGGCGGCGCTCGTCGGCCCGCAGGTGCTCGACGCCGACGGCGGCGCGCTCGCCGACTACGTGCTCGGGCCGGCGCTGAGGGGCGTCCCGGACGACGTGGTCGCCGCCGCGCTGCGGCTCGCGCTGGCCGAGGAGGTCGACGAGCCGGTCGCCGAGCTGCTGGTCCACGCGCCCGGCGGCGCGGGCGCGCTGCTGGCGAGCCTGCGCACGCGGCGGCTGTTCGTGCGCTGCGCCGAGGACCCGGACGCCGCGGCGCGCGGCGCGCTGCGCTTCACGCGACTGTTCGCGCACGTCGCGCGGCGCGAGCTGGCCGCGCGCGAGCCGACGCTGACCGCCGACCTGCGGCGCCGGCTGCAGCGCCACCTCGGCGACGCCGCGTCCGGCATCAGCGGCGCGCCGGTCCCGGCCGGGCCGCCGGGAGCGATCGCCGACGCGGCGCTCGGCGACGAGCTGCTGGCCGCCCACGCGGTCGAGCTGCTGCTCGCGGGCGTCCTGGACCGCCCGACGCCCGCGGCGCTCGCCGCGCTGCCGCGCGCCTCGGCCGCCGGCCGCGCCGCTGCTGCGCTCGGGCTCCTGGCCGCGGGCGACCTCGCCGCCGCCGACGCGGTCCTGGCGATCGACGCGGGCGCGGGCGCCGGTGCGGGCACGGCCGCCTCCGCGCCGCCCGGCGACGTCCTGGCGATCGTCGCGCTGCTGCGCCACCGCCACCGCGGCGACCGCGACGCGCTGGCCGCGGCCGTGGACGCGCTGCCCGCGGGCCGGGGCGGCGACGACGGCGTGCGCGCGCTGGCCTACGTCGAGCTGGGCCTGCTGGAGCACGACCTCGGCGACCTTCCCGCCGCCGAGGAGCACCTGCAGCTGGCGATCGCGCTCGGCCGCGGCGCGGGCCGCGCTGCGCTGGCCGCGCGCGCCGGCGCCGGGCTGGCGCTGCTGAACGCCTCGGCCGGGCGGCTGCGCGAGTCGGTCCGGCTGGCCGACGCGGCGCTCGGCTCCGGCGAGACGATCCCGGCCGCGGCCCGCGCCCGCGCGGCGCTGGCGCGCGCCCAGGTCGCCGTCCTGCGCGACGAGATGGTCGACGCGCGCGCCTGGGCGGAGCGCGCCCGCGCGGCGGTCGCCGCCACCGACGACCTGCCGCTGTGGCTCGACGTCCTGTTCTGGGAGATCGCGACGCTCGAGGCGCTCGGCGCCCACGACGACGCCGGCGCGCGGCTGGCGCAGGCGCGCGACATCCGCCGCCGCGCGCCCTATCCGGGGCTCTACGGCGAGCTGCTCGACGTCTACCGCGCCCGGCTGCTGGAGCGCGAGGGCCGCGACGCCGAGGCCCGCCGCGTCCTCGAGTCGCTGGACCCGACCGCGTCGCCGGTCGTCGCGATCATCGCCGCCGGGCGCTACCTGCGCGCCGGCGACCCGCACGGAGCGCTGGGCACGGCCGCGCCGTGGCTGGCCGAGGACGCCGATCCCGCCCGCACCGGCGGCGCGCTGCGCGTCTGGCTGCTGCTGCACCAGGCGGTCGCGTTGCACCAGATCGGCGACGCCGAGACCGCGCACGCGTCGCTGGAGGCGGCGCTGGACACCGCGGTGCCCGAGGGCGTCCGGCGGCCGTTCAGCGACACCGCGCCACGGCTGGTCGCGCTGCTCTCCGACCATCGCTCCAGCGGGACCGCACACGCCGGGTTCGTCGCCGAGCTGCTGGACCGCACGACCGCGTCGCGGCCCGGCCCGGACGCCGAGCTTGCGGCACCATTGACCGATCGGGAACGCGTGGTGCTCGGCTTCCTGCCGTCGGCGATGACGGCCGCCGACATCGCCGACGCGCTGATCGTCTCGGAGGCCACGGTCCGGACCCACCTGCGCCACATCTACGGCAAGCTCGGGGCGAAGGGGCGGCGCGAGGCGCTGGCCTGTGCGCGCGATCTCCGCTTGCTCGCCCCTGAGGACTCGTAACCGATGCAAAACGCTACGCGCAAACTACTTTCCGGTAGGTGAATCATCCGTTTCGGGGGACGCGCAGATGTAGGCCTTCTGAGTGAATCCTCGTGAATGCGAGAGCCGAGCTCCCCAGGGCCCCGCACCCCCACCGCGCCGCGCGAGCCACTGCCCGATCGCCCGCGCTCGCGGCGCCGCGCGGCCGGGCGTCCTGGAACGAGCCGACTCCCGCGCCCAGCGGCCGGGACGGTCGTCCGTGAGCGCCTCCACCAGCGCTTGGACGACGCCGTCGACCGGCCGGTCACCCTCGTCGCCGCGCCGCCCGGCGCGGGCAAGACCATGCTGCTCTCGGCATGGCTCGACGCTCGCGCGCACCCCGGGCCGGCCGCGGCGGCCTGGGTCGCCTTCGACCGCTCGTGCGCCGACCTCGGCGACGTGTGGGCGCGGTTCGTCGCCGCGTTCGGCGGCGGCGCCCTGCGCGGCGCGGCGCCCGCCACGCCCGAGCGCCTGGCCGAGCGCGTCGCCGCCGCGGTCGAGGCACGGCCGGGGCGCGCGCCGTTCGTCCTGGTCGTCGACGACCTGCAGGACGCCGAGGGCGCCGCGGCGCCCGCCGTCCTGGCGACGCTGCTGCGCGTGCGCCCACAGCGCCTGCGGCTCGTGCTCAGCACCCGCAACGACCCGGACCTGCCGCTGCACCGCCTGCGCGTCGCAGGCGAGCTGTCCGAGCTGCGCGGGTCCGACCTCGCCTTCACCGCACCAGAAGCCGCCCAGCTGCTCGCGGGCCACGACGTGCAGCTGGCGGAGGACGACCTCGGCCAGCTGGTCGCGCGCACGGAGGGCTGGGCGGCGGGGCTCCGGCTGGCAGCGCTATCACTCGCCGGCCACCCGGATCCGGGCGCGCTGGTCGCCGACTTCGCGGGCGATGACCGCGCGGTCGTGGCGTTCCTGATCGAGGAGGTCCTCTCGCGCCAGCCCGCGCCGGTGCGCGAGCTGCTGCTGCGGACCGCGATCGTCGCCGAGCACGTGTCCGGCCCGCTGGCCGACGCGCTGACCGCCGGTCACGGCGCGCAGGACATGTTGGAGGCCTTGGTCCGGGCCAACGCGTTCGTCGTCCCGCTCGATCGCCACGGCCATTGGTTCCGCTATCACGCGCTGTTCGCCGAGCTGCTGCGCTCGCAGCTCGCCGCGCTCGGGCCCGAGGCGGTCGCCGAGCAGCACCGCCGCGCGGCGGCGTGGTTCTCGGAGCAGGGCAATCCTGCCGAGGCGGTCCGCCACGCGGCGCTCGGGCGTGACTGGGACCTTGCCGAGCGCGTCCTGGCCGAGCACTGGATCGAGCTGCGCCTCGACGGCGCGGGCGCGACGCTCGACGCGGTCGTCACCGGCCTGTCGGAGGACGCGCTGGAGCGCCGCCCGCACGTGACGCTGGTCGCCGCGGCGCGGTCGCTGGACGAGGGCGACGGCGAGCGCGCGGCGGCGCTGATGCGCACCGCCGCCGGCGCGCGCGAGCACCTGACCGGACCGCGGCGCGCGCTGCTGACGCGCGACCTGTCGCTGCTGCGCCTGGAGCGCGCGCGGCGCAAGGGCGACTTCGACGCCGGCCACCGCGAGCGCGCCGTTGCCGCGGCGGCGATCACCCGCGACGACGCGCACCGCGACCGCGTGGCGCGCGCGCTCGCGCACCTGGAGCTCGGGCGCCTGCAGGCCGCCGAGGGCGAGGCCGGCGCCGAGGGCGAGCTGCGGCGCGCGGGCGAGCTGGCGCGCCAGGCCGGGACGCCGGCGGTCGAGTCCGCCGCGGGCGCCGAGCGCGCCTGGCTGTGCGCGCGCGAGGGACGGCTGCGGCAGGCGACGCTCGCCGCCGACGCGGTCCTGGCGGACCAGGGCGAGGGCTGCGCGGAGCCGCTCGTGGCCCCGGCGCACCTCGCGCGGGCGCTCGCCGCCGCCGAGTCCGGGAACACCCTGCTGGCCGACGCGGAGCTGGAGCGCGCGGGGCGGGCGAGCGCCGCGGGCGGCGCGGTCCCCGACCGGCTGACCGAGTTGTCGTTGTTGCTCGTGAGGTCCCGGCTGCTGGCCGGCGCCGACCGCGACGGCGCGGCCGCCGCGCTGACGGTCCTGGCGGAGCTGCTGGACGGCTGGACGCCGCCGGAGGCGATGCGCGCCCAGGCGCGCGCCGCGCGGGCGCGGCTGCTCACGCGCTCCGGGGCGGACGCCGCGGCGCTGCGCGCCGACGTGGCGGCGGCCGACGCCGACGCCGACGTCGCCCACCAGCCGGTCCTGGCGATCGCGCTGGCGCGCTGCGAGCTGGCCGCGGGCCAGCCGGGCGCGGCGCTGGAGCGCGCGTCGGCGGTCGTCGACGGGACCGACGTCGCGGGCTGCGACGCGGTTGCCGCGCTGGCCGTCGCGGCCGCGGCGGCCGAGGTCCAGCACGAGCGCAGGACGGCGGCCGAGCTGGCCGAGCGCGCGCTCGACCTGGCCGAGCCCGACGGGCTGCGGCTCGGGCTGGCGGAGGCGACGCCGGCGATCGAGCCGGTCTTCCAGCACCTGCTGCGCTTCGGGACCAGCCACCGGTCGCTGATCGGCGAGGTCCAGGAGCTGGTGGCGTCCGGCACGAGCGCCTCGGCGGGCGGCGACGTCGAGCCGCTGCGCGAGGAGCTCAGCGAGCGCGAGCTGGCGGTCCTGCGCTACCTGCCGACGATGCTGACGGCGGGGGAGATCGCCGGCGAGCTCTTCGTGACCGTCAACACGGTCAAGTCGCACCTGAAGTCGATCTACCGCAAGCTCGACGCGGGCGGGCGCCGTGACGCGGTGCGGCGTGCGCGCGAGCTGGGCCTGGTCGCACCCGGGCGGCTCGGCGATCCGGGCGACCGCTGAGCGTCAGCCGGACGTCCTGCGCGCGACCTTCTTGACCTCCAGCAGCTCCAGGCCCTGCTCCTGCAGGCGCGCGAGCGTGCCCTGGAGTTGTGATTGGTCTTGAAGGCGGCCGCGCAGCACGGTCTCGGCGGCCTGCAGCTCACCGTCGAACTCCTGGAGGCGCTGCGCGCTGGCGTCGTCGAGCCGGCCACGGACCCGGAACTCGTATTCGCCGGCGTCCATCGGCGCGCTCACTCCGTCCCGGTGGCGTCGTCGGCGTCGAGCTGGCGGATCTCGACGAGCTCCAGCCCGCGGTCCTGGAGGCGCGCGAGCAGCCGGCGCAGCTGGGCGGGATCGGAGAGCGTGCTGCGCAGGACCGTGACCGTGGGGCGCCGCACGGTCTCGAGGTCCTCCAGGTCCGCGAGGAGCGCGCTGTCGACCCGCCCCAGAACGCTGATCTCATACGCCGTCACGATGCTGGGGACGGTCCCGCGTGGCCGGGTGGGTCGGCGTCACCCGCGGTGGGTGACGCCGGGTGCGCCAGCGCTCGTCGGAAAGCTGACGGGGCCGTCGTCGGGGCGGCGCGGTAGCTTTGCGACCTTCGTCGTGTCGCGTACTGGTCTGCTCCAGTGGGCGGGACGGGAAGCCGATGACCAACACAGTGGGTCCCACGTCTCAGCCACGCGTTCTACGCGTCCTCGTCGTCGACGATGCGCCGGACATCCGTGCCCTGATCCGGGCGATGCTGAGCGACAACGAGGGCGTCGAGGTCGTCGAGGCCAGCGGGGGCGAGGAGGCGCTGGCGGTCGTCGCCGCCGATCCGCCGGACCTCGCGGTCGTCGACCAGAACATGCCGGGCATGGACGGCGTGACCACGACGCGCGAGTTGAAGGCGTTGAACGCCGATGTTGAGGTGGTTGCCTTCACCGCCGTTCCCGGGGCCGAGCGCCAGTTCGCGCAGGCCGGGGCGACGCGACACTTCCTCAAGGACCGCTTCGGGGACCTGGTCGGCTTCATCTCCGAACGCGCCGCGTCAGGGCGCTGAGGACGTGGCACGGGATCAGATGTCACGGCGCGCGGACGAGTTGGCGCTGCTGGTCGACACCATCCGCGACTACGCGATCCTGCTGCTGGACCCCGAGGGCACGATCACGACCTGGAACGCCGGCGCCGCGCGGCTGAAGGGCTACACCGAGGAGCAGGCGATCGGCCAGAACTTCTCGATGTTCTACACCGACGAGGACCGCGCGCACGGCCTGCCGCAGACGCTGCTGGCGACCGCCGCGCGCGAGGGCCGGGTCGAGAACGAGGGCTGGCGCGTGCGGCGCGACGGCACGCAGTTCTGGGCCAACGTGCTGATCACCGCGATCCGCGAGCCGGACGGCACGGTCATCGGCTACGGCAAGCTCGTACGCGATCTCACCGAGCGGCGCGCCGCCGACCAGGCGCTGCGGGAGGCCAACGCGAGGCTGGAGCGAACCAACACGGAGCTGGACCGCTTCGCCGCGGTCGCCGCGCACGACCTGCAGGAGCCGCTGCGGACGATCGGCGGCTTCTCGGGGCTGCTGGTCGAGCGCCACGGCGCCGAGCTGGACGGGGCGGCCCGCAAGTACCTGGACCACATCACCTCCGGCGTGACGCGCATGTCGCAGATGGTCGACGACCTGCTCGACTACGCCCGCGCCGCCGAGTCGTCCGGGGAGCCGGGCAACACCGTGGTCCTGGCCGACTCCGTCGGCGCGGTGTTGAAGGAGCTCCAGGCGACGATCGACGAGCACGGAACGCCGATCGAGGTCGACGTCGCCGGCGAGCTCCACGTCCACGCCGAGTCCCGCGACGTCGAGGCCGCGCTGCGCAACCTGATCTCCAACGCGGTGAAGTTCGCGTCGGTCGAGCAGCCGCGCGTGACGGTCCGCGCGGCGCTGCTCGAGGGCGCCAGGGACATCCGCCTCGACGTGGTCGACAACGGCATGGGCATCGATCCCCAGGACCGTCCGCGACTGTTCCAGCCCTTCGCCCGCCTGCCCTCGGCCGCCGGCCAGCCCGGCACCGGCCTCGGCCTGGCGATCGCCCAGCGCGTGATCGAACGCAACTCCGGCTCGATCGGCGTCGACTCCACGACCGGCACCGGCTCCCGCTTCTGGTTCACCCTCCCGGCGGCCTAGCCGCCGGACCGCCGCTCAGCCGGTGCTGTGGCGGGCGGCGGCGAGGTCGCGCTCGACGGCGCGGGCCGTCGCCAGGAGTGGCGGCAGGAGGGTGGCGTGGACGTCGGCGACGTCGGTGCGGGCGGCCTGGGCGGAGACGTTGATCGCGGCGACGGTGTTGCCGTCGCGGTCGTGGATGGGCGCGGCGATCGAGCGCAGGCCGGCTTCGAGCTCCTGGTCGACCAGCGCCCAGCCCTGGCTGCGGACCTTGTCGAGCTCGGTGCGCAGGCTGCGCTCGTCGGCGAGCGTCTCGGGCGTCAGCGGCTGCAGGTCGGACTGCGCGATCGTCTCGGCGAGGTCGGCTTCGCTCAGGCCCGCCAGCAGGACGCGGCCCATGGACGTCGCGTAGGCGGGGAAGCGCGTCCCGACGGAGATCGCCACGCGCATGATCCGGCGGGTGGGGACGCGGGCGACGTAGACGACGTCGGTGCCGTCGAGCACGCTCACCGACGACGACTCGTGGATCTCCTCCACCAGCCGCTCCAGATGCGGCTGGGCGACCTCGGGCAGGGTCAGGCTCGACAGGTACGCGTAGCCCAGCTCCAGCACTTGCGGTGTCAGAGCGAAGCGGGTCCCGGAGAGATGCACGTAGCCGAGCTGCTGCAGCGTCAGCAGGAACCGCCGCGACGCCGCGCGGGTCAGCCCGGTCGCACGCGCGACCTCCGACAGCGTCTGCGGCTCGGGCGCCGACAGCGCCCGGATCACCGACAGGCCGCGCTCCAGCGACTGGACGAACTGGCGGTCGCGCGCCGGCGGGTCCGCGGCCTCGGGCGGCGTCTGCGTCACTCGATCACGCCCTCGTCGCGCAGCACCTGCTGCGCGGCGGCGATCGCCGTGTTGGCCTGCGGCACGCCCGCGTAGACGGCGGTGTGCAGGATCACCTCGCGGATCTCCTCGGCCGTCAGCCCGTTGCGCAGCGCCGCCCGGACGTGCATCGCCAGCTCGTCCTCGGCGCGCAGCGTTGTCAGCACGGCGAGCGTGATCATCGACCGCTCACGGCGCCCGAGCTGCTCCTCGCGCGTCCAGACCGAGCCCCACGCCATGTTGGTGATGAACTCCTGGAACGGCGCGCTGAACTCCGTCGTCCCCGCGACCGCGCGGTCGACGTGCGCGTCGCCCAGCACCTCGCGGCGGACCTTCATCCCGGCGTCGTGCAAGTTGTCGCTCATGGTGCGGCCTCCAGATGGGCGCGGATCAGCGCGGTGACCTCGCCGGCCCGCTCGATCGACACGACGTGGGCCCCCGGGTCGAGGAGCTCCAGCCGCGCGTTGTTGATGTGGTCGGCGAGGAAGCGCTGGTTGTCGGGCGGGATCGCGAGGTCCTGCGCGCCGCCGACGACGAGCGCCGGCGCGGCGATCCTCCCGAGGTCCTCGCGGAGGTCGAGCGTCGCGAGCGCCGCGCAACAGGCCGCGTAGCCCTTGACCGGCTGCGCGGAGAGCATCGCGCGCAGGCGCTCCGCGTCGTCCGGGTGCGCCTCCGCGTAGGCCGGCGTGAGCCAGCGCGCGACGACGTCCGGCGCGATCCCCGCGGTCGTGCCCTCGGCGATGACGCGCCGCGCGCGCTCGCGCCACGGGTCGGCGGAGGGGAAGTGCGAGGTCGTGCAGAGCAGGACGAGGCGGTTGATCCGCTCGGGCGCGTTGGCCGCCAGCCACTGCCCGACCATGCCGCCGATCGACAGCCCGACGAACGACGCGCGCTCCACGTCGAGGTGGTCGAGGAGCTCGAGCGCGGCCTCGCCGAGCTGCGGGACCGAGTACGGCCCCTCCGGGACCGGCGAGCGGCCGTGGCCGAGCTGGTCGTAGGCGATCGTCGTGAAGTGCTCGGAGAGCGCGGCGACCTGCGGCTCCCACATCTCCAGCGTCGTCCCGAGCGACCCCGCGAGCAGGACCGCAGGCCCGGAGCCGCGCGTCTCGTGGTGCAGCGTCATCGCGCGCGGTGGGCGGCGAGCGCGCGATCGATCAACATGTCGGTGTTGTGCGCAACCGCGTCGTCGCCGAGGATCGTGCTCAAGTTGGTGGCCATGCGCGCGGGGTCGACCTCCAGGTGCTCCAGCAGCGCGCGGCACCACGCGACGGCCGAGCCGGTGCAGCGCAGCAGCTCCCGCAGCGTCTCCCACTCCGCCTGCCACGCGCCCGCGGCGCGCTCGTGCTCGCCGTCCATCACGGACAACATGGTCGCCACCAGGCCCGGGACGCGCTTCGCGCACGCCCGCGTGGAGATCGCCGCGACCGGGTTGGCCTTGTGCGCCATCGCCGACGAGCCGCCGGCCACGCCGTCGCGGACCTCGGCGACCTCGCCCTGGGCCAGCAGGACCACGTCGCCCGCGACCTTGCCGACCGACCCCGCGAGCACGCCCAGCGCGCCCGCGAGCGCCGCGACCCGGCGCCGGTCGCCGTGCCATGGCAGCACCGGCTCGGCCAGCCCGAGCGCGGCCGCGACCGCCGCCGCGGAGTCGGTCCGGTTGCCGACCGCGCCGCCGACCTGCACCGCCAGCTCGACGCCCGCCAGCGCCGCGGCGGCCTCGTCGATCGCCGTCATCCAGCCCGCGGCCTTCAGCCCGAACGTCGTCGGCTGCGCGGGCTGCATCAGCGTGCGCGCCAGGATCGGCGTCGCGCGGTGCGCCTCCGCCAGCAGCGCCAGCGCGGACGCCGCAGCGCGCGCGTCGGCCAAGATCACCAACAACGCGCGCTTCGACACCACCATCAACGCGGTGTCGACGACGTCCTGCGACGTGAGGCCCACGTGGACCTCCTCGACCCCCGACGCGGCGCGCAGCGCGTCGACCAGCCCGATGACCGGCGTCGCGTGCCGCGCCGCCGCGGCGCCCAGCGACACCAGGTCGAACGCGTCCAGCGTCGCGGCCGCCGCCACGCGGTCGGCGGCGTCGGGCGGCAACACCGCGCGCGCATGCGCGACCTCGACGTCGAGCATCGCCTGCACGAACGCGGCGTCGCTCACCGCCGCCGCGGCGCCGCCGCGCGCGAAGATCCCGCCGAGCAACGTGCCGGCGTCAGACGTCGAAGAAGACGGTCTCGCCGTCGCCCTGGAGGTGGATGTCGAATCGGTAGCCATCGTCGGTCGGCGTCGCCAGGAGCGTGTCACGCCGCTCCGCCGGAACGGACGCCAGGACGGCATCTTCCCGGTTCGCCGCCTCTTCGTCACCGAAGTAGATCCGCGTGACGCAGCGATGCAGCAATCCGCGGGCGAAGACCGACACCTCGATGAACGGCGCGGCGCCTTCGGCAGCGCCCGGCTTGACGGTCCGGATCGCCCAGCGCCCGTCGTCGTCGGTGCCCACCCGCGCGAACCCGCGGAACCCGTCGCGCGTGCCCCACGCGCCGGAGGCGTCGGCCTGCCAGGTCTCGATCATCGCGTCCGGGATCGCCGTGCCCGCGCCGTCGTAGACGACGCCGCCGATCGTCAGCGCGCCCGCGTCGTCGGGCGCCACCGCGTCCGGTCCGCCGTCCCACGGCAGGCCGATCGAGAAGTACGGCCCGACCGTCTGTGACGGGGTCGACTCCAGGGCCATCTAGATCTCCTCCTCGATCGGCGTCGACTCGCGCCCGCGCAGGACGATGTCGAAGTCATAGGCCAACGCCCACTCCGGCACGGTCTTGTCGATGTTGAACGATGAGACCATCCGCTCGCGCCCTTGCGGGTCCCGGACCGAGTTGTAGATCGGGTCGTACTGGAACAGCGGGTCGCCCGGGAAGTACATCTGGGTCACGAGCCGCTGCGCGAACGCCTGCCCGAGCAGCGAGAAGTGGATGTGCTGCGGCCGCCACGCGTTGTGGTGGTTGCCCCACGGGTAGGCGCCCGGCTTGATGGTGATGAACTCGTAGCGCCCCTCGTCGTCGGTCACGCAGCGCCCGGCGCCCGAGAAGTTGGGGTCCAACGGCGCCGGGTGCTGGTCGCCCTTGTGCAGGTAGCGCCCGGCCGCGTTGGCCTGCCAGACCTCGACGAGCGTGTTGCGGATCGGGCGACCATCACCGTCGAGAACGCGCCCGCCGACGATGATCCGCTCGCCCAGCGGCTCGCCGCCGTGCTGCTTGGTCAGGTCGTGGTCGAGCGCACCGAGAACGCGCTCGGGCCCGAGCTGCGGCCCCGTGCGCTCGGCGACCGAGTGGGGGAGGTAGACCAGCGGCTGCTTGGGATGGCGCAGCGCGGTCGACCGGTAGCCGTCGTAGTCCAGCGGCGGGTGCGTCCCGTCCGGATCGCGCAGGTAGCCGGCGTCCGCGTCAACCACATCATCATGCATGCAGCACCACCGCCAATCCCTGTCCAACTCCGATGCAGATCGCGGCAAGACCGTACCCGCCGCCCCTCGCGCGCAGCTCGTGGGCGAGCCGCCCGACGATCCGCGCCCCGCTCGCGCCCAGCGGATGGCCGATCGCGATCGCCCCGCCGCGCACGTTGACGATCTCCGGATCCAGCTCGGGCCACTGGCGCACGCACGCCAGCGACTGCGAGGCGAACGCCTCGTTGAGCTCGACCGCGGTCAGGTCGCCCCAGCCGATCCCGGCACGCCGCAGCGCGGCGTTGGCCGCCTCGACCGGGCCGATCCCGAAGACGTCGGGGTCGACGCCGTGCGCGGCGCGGGAGACCACGCGCGCCAGCGGGTCCCGGCCCAGCCGACCGGCCGCGGCCTCGTCGCCGAGCAGGATCATCGACGCGCCGTCGTTGAGGGGCGACGAGTTGCCCGCCGTGACGGTCCCGCCGTCCACGAACGCGGCCTTCAGCCTGCCGAGCTTCTCCAGCGACGAGTCCGCGCGGATGCCCTCGTCGCGCGCCAGCTCGACGCCCGGGACCGCGACGACCTCGCCGTCGTAGACCCCGGCGTCCCACGCCTGCGCCGCGAGGCGGTGCGAGCGCAGCGCGAACGCGTCCTGGTCGTCGCGCGAGATGTTGTACATGCCGGCCAGCTTCTCGGCGGACGCGCCCAGCGAGATCGTCCACTGCTCGGGCATCGCGGGATTGACCATGCGCCAGCCGAGCGTCGTCGAGTGCAGCGTCTCGGGCCCGGCCGGGAAGCCCTTGGCGGGCTTGAGCAGGACCCACGGCGCGCGCGACATCGACTCGACGCCGCCCGCAACGACGACGCTCGCGTCGCCCGCCGCGATCGCCCGCGAGGCCTGCATCGTCGCGTCGAGCGAGGACCCGCACAACCGGTTGACCGCCACGCCGGGCACCGACGTCGGCAGCCCCGCGAGCAGGATCGCCATCCGCGCGACGTCGCGGTTGTCCTCGCCCGCGCCGTTGGCGTTGCCGAGGAAGACGTCGTCGATGTCGGCGGGGTCGAGTGACGGCGTCCGCTCGACCAAGGCCTTCAACGTGCTCGCGGCGAGGTCGTCGGGCCGGACGCCGCTCAGCGCCCCGCCGTAGCGGCCGAACGGGGTCCGGATCGCGTCCAGGATGTACGTGTCGGTCATCGGCTCAACAGCTCCTGCAAGGCGGTCAGCTCTTCGTCGGTGGGTGCGCTCGTCTCGCGCAGGTCGTCGGCGACGCGCAGCGGCCAGCCGGTCGCCTCGCGCGCCTCGTCGGCGGTCACGCCGGGGTGGACCTGGGTCAGGACCAGCTCGCCGTCGTGGGCCTGCGACGGCTCCAGCACGCCGAGGTCGGTGATCACCGCGACCGGCGCGGTCGGCGTCGTCACGAAGTCCAGCCTCTCCACGAACGTGCGCTTCGAGTGCGGCGCCACGACCATCACGCGGCGGCAGCCGCGCGCGATCTCCGGCGCGCCGCCCGCGCCCGGCAGGCGCGTCTTGGGCGCCGCGTAGTCGCCGATCACCGTCGAGTTCAGCGCGCCGCGCGGGTCGACCTGCGCCGCACCCAGGAACGCGACGTCGACCCGCCCCGGCTGGATCCAGTAGTTGAACATCTCGGGGACCGAGACCACGAAGTCGGCGGTCGCCGCCAGCTCGCCGTCGCCGATCGACAACGGGATCCTGGTCGGCTTGGCGCCGATCGTCCCGGACTCGTAGACCAGGACCAGGTCGGGGTTGATGATCGCCCGGGCCAGGATCGCGGCGGTCGACGGGCGCCCGACGCCGATGAACACCGACTCGGCGTCGGCGAGGTGGCGGGCGGCGACGATCGTCTGGACGTCCCCTCGGGAGGCGCTCACAGCACGTGCTCCTTCATCCACGACAAGAACTCGTCGCGGTCGCGCGAGAGCTTGTCCCACGCCTTGTAGAAGTCGTTGTCGCGCTCGGTCAGGCCGTGCGCGTAGGACGGGTAGGCGCCGCGCGGCGCCTCGGCGATCGCGTCGACGCACCAGCCCGGGATGATCACGCCGCCGGCGCGCGGCTCGAGCTCGTCGACGACGCGCTCCACGGTGACCAGCGACCGCGAGGCCGCGAGCACGGCCTCCTTCTGCACGCCCGGGATGCCCCAGAGCTGCACGTTGCCGCGCCGGTCGGCCTCCTGGGCGTGGACGATCGCGACGTCCGGGCGCAGCGCGGGGACCGCGGCCAGCTCCTCGCCGGTGAACGGGCACTCGACGAACTTCACGTTGGTGTGCGCGACCAGGTCGGTCCCGCTGTAGCCGCGCAGCAGCCCGAACGGGAGGTTCGACGCGCCCGCGGCGTAGCGGTTGGCCATCCCGGCGTGCGAGTGCTCCTCGATCTCCAGCGGCGTGGGCCAGCCGTGCTCGACCGCGTCGCGCAGGCGGTGCAGCGAGCCGACGCCGGGGTTGCCCGCGTACGAGAACACCAACTTGCGCGCGCAGCCCATGCCGACCATCTGGTCGTACAAGAGGTCGGGCGTCATCCGGATCAGCTCGAGGTCGCGCCGGCCCTGGCGGATCACCTCGTGACCGGCCGCGAAGGGGATCAGGTGGGTGAAGCCCTCCAGCGCGACGCTGTCGCCGTCGTGGACGAGCGACGCGACCGCATCGGACAGGGCCAGGAGTTGTGCGCTATGCGCACGCTTGGTTGCCATGCGCACACGACGGTATATGCTCTCCGCGAGCGGCGTCAAGCCGGTGGTCAGGAGCCAGAGGAGTCGTGGTCGTGCGTACGCAGGTCGGGATCGTCGGAGCGGGTCCGGCGGGGTTGGTGCTCGCGCACCTGCTCCACCTCCAGGGGATCGAGTCGGTGGTGTTGGAGGCGCGCGACCGCGAGTACGTGCAGCAGCGCGTGCGCGCCGGCGTCCTGGAGCAGAACACGGTCGACCTGCTGCGCGAGGCCGGCGTCGCCGAGCGCCTGGACCGCGAGGGCATCGTCCACCACGGCATCGAGCTGCGCTTCGACGGCGAGGGCCACCGGATCGCGATGAGCGACCTCACCGGCGGGCGGGCGATCTGGATCTATGGCCAGCAGGAAGTGGTCAAGGACCTGATCGCGGCGCGCGAGGCGGCGGGCGATCCGCCGGTCTTCGAGGTCAGCGACGTTCAAGTGCATGATGTCGACGGCGACGCGCCGTTCATCACCTACAGGACGGTCGACGGCGAAGACGCACGCCTCGACTGCGACGTCATCGCCGGCTGCGACGGCTTCCACGGCATCTGCCGGCCGGCGGTCGGCGCGGACCGGCTGCAGATCGCCGAGCGCGAGTACCCGTTCGGCTGGCTCGGGATCCTCGCCGACGTCGCGCCGTCGACCGACGAGCTGATCTACGCCTACCACGACCGCGGCTTCGCGATGCACTCGCTGCGCTCGCCCACGCTGAGCCGGCTCTACCTCCAGGTCGACCCCGACGACGACATCGCCAACTGGCCCGACGACCGCATCTGGGAGGAGCTGCACCTGCGCTTCGAGGCGCCGGGCTGGTCGCTGACCGAGGGGCCGATCATCGAGAAGGGCATCACGCCGATGCGCTCGTTCGTCGCCGCGCCGATGCGCCGCGGCAAGTTGTTCCTGGCCGGCGACGCCGCGCACATCGTGCCGCCGACCGGGGCCAAGGGGCTGAACCTGGCGGTCAACGACGTCCGCGTCCTCGCCGAGGCTCTGACGGCCTTCTACGCGAACGGCTCGACCACCGGCCTGGACGAGTACAGCGACACCTGCCTGCAGCGCGTTTGGCGCGTCCAGGACTTCTCCACCTACATGACGACCCTGCTGCACCGCCTCGACGGCGACGACTTCGACGCCGGCCTCCAACGCGCCCGCCTCCGCTACGTCACCACCTCCGAAGCCGCCGCCCGCTCCCTGGCCGAGAACTACGTGGGCCTGCCGACCTGATTGGGTAGGAGTGCTGCGTGGCCGAGGACTCGCCGTGGCATGAGACGTCGATGTGGATCAGAGTCGCCGCCGGCGCCCTCGCGGGGATCCTCTCCGGCCGCATGATCGACCGCTACGGCTGGGGCGACGGCTTCTTCCGCACCCTTGCCATCGTGCTGCTTGCGACCTTCGCCCTGGAGGTGTACTTCGACGCGCGGCGGGGACGCCACGCTCCGCCGCTCGGTCGCGCGCTGCTGGCGGGGCAGGCACTTGGGTGCGTGCTGTACCTCGTCGCGACGTTCGGGCTCGAAGAACGCGGGCCGGGCGGCACGCTGTGCGTCGCCGCCCTGGCCCTGTTCGGGGTCGCGTCGGTTGGGTCGTTGCGGCTGAGGCCTAGCGCTTCAGCGTGACGGTCGCGCTGACGCCGTTGCCGGAGACCTTCAGGGTGATGGTCTTGGCGTGGCGCAGCGAGTGCTTGGCCTTGGTCGTGAAGCGCAGCTTGATCGCGGCCGTGCCGTTCTTGGTGGTCTTGCCGGAGCCGCGGGCGACGAGCCTCCCGGAACGGGTCGCGGCGAGCTTGAGCTTCGTGCCCGCCTTGGCGCCCGACACCTTCAGCGTGAAGCCGGACCTCAACGCGCGGGCCAGCGAGACCTTGGCCAGCGAGGCGCGGACGGTGCGACCGCCGCCGCTCCCGCTCCCGCCGCTCCCGTTGTTGGTGGGCTTGCTCGGGGTCGTCGGCCTGGCCGGCGTCGTGGGTGCGGCGCCGCCGCGGATGACGTTCTCGCAGTCGCTGTCGACGACGTCGACCGCGTCGGCGTAGACCGTGTCGGTGCCGAACCCGCACGAGATCGTGTCGACCTCGCCGTCCTGGGCGTAGACCGTGTCGTTGCCGTACGGGTACTTGCACCACAGCGGGCCGCAGTCGCCGTTGGCGAGGTCGGCGGAGATGTGGTCCTGGCCGGGACCGCCGGTGATGACGTCGTCGTTGAAGCCGCCGTCGAGCGTGTCGTTGCCGGGACCGCCGTCGAGCCTGTCGGCGCCGTCGCCGCCGCGCAGCTCGTCGTCGCCGTACCCGCCGGTCAGGTCGCCGGACGTGCCGACCTGCGCGAGCTTGATGTAGTCGTTGCCGTCGGTCCCGACGAACCTGCCGCCGTCGCTGACGATCAGGCGCTCGACGCCCCTGACGTCGTCGTTCTCGCCGGGCCGGCCGTCGTCGGCGCCGCCGGCCAAGGTGAAGTTCAACACCTGCGAGCCCGCGCTGGTCGAGCGGAAGCGCGAGGAGTAGTCGCCGTCGATCGTGTCGGTGCCCGGGCCGCCGTCGACGACGTCGGCCGACGGGTCCTCGTGCGCGTCGGGCTCCATCAGGTCGTCGCCCGCGCCGCCCTGCAGGTGGTCGGCGCCGGCGCCGCCGTCGACCTCGTCGTCGCCGTTGCCGCCGTCGAGCGTGTCGGCGCCGTCGAAGCCCTGGAGGTGGTCGTTGCCGTCGCCGCCGATCAGCGTGTCGTTGGACCTGTCGGAGCCGCGCAGCCAGTCCTTGCCCGGGCCGCCGTCGATCGTGACCGGGATGCCCGCCGGGAAGCCGTAGGAGACCGCGACGTTCTCGTCGCCGTCGCCCGCGTTCCAGACCGCGGCCCTGGCGCCGACGCAGCGCGCGTCCGACGCGTCGTCCTGCGTGCACCCGGCCGGCATCGGGCCGGTCAGCGGCACGCTGCCCGACGAGTAGAAGACGATCGCGCCGGTGTCGTCGTCGTACTGGACCGAGCCGCTGTTGATCTCGCCCGGCGCGCTGTTGTAGGTGAACGTGCCGGCGCCGTCGGAGGTGATCGTCGCGGCGTGCGCGGCGACCGGCGCGCCGAGCGCGAGGGCGGCCATCGTGGAGGTGAGGAGGAGGGGAGAGCGGAGCATGCGCCGCACTCTCCCGCCCACCGGCTGCCCGCACACCAGGGACCTCCCCAAAGATCCCCGGGGTACGGCCAGCCGCACCCCGCCAGTGAACGGTGCATTTGGGTCCCATACGAGCCCAAATGCACCGTTGACGTGGCTAGATCGGGTACTGGCGCGCGCCGTCCTGGCGGGTGAGCCAGCGGAGCTCGGTGAACTCGTCGAGGGCGGCGTCGCCGCCGAAGCGGCCCCAGCCGGAGTGCTTGACGCCGCCGAAGGGCATCTGGGGTTCGTCGTGGACGGTGGCGCCGTTGATATGGCAGATGCCGGACTGGATCCGCCGGGCGACCGCCTCCGCGCTCGCCGGGTCGCCGAAGACCGCGGCGGCGAGGCCGTACTCGGTGTCGTTGGCGACGCGGACGGCTTCGTCGGCGCCGTCGACCTCGATGACCGTGACGATCGGGCCGAAGGACTCCTCGGCGTAGATCCGCATCTCCGGCGTGACGCCGGCGACGATCGTGGGGGTGAGGAGCAGGCCGTCGGCCTGGCC